>NC_022084.1:949359-1265812 GCF_000246985.2 Thermococcus litoralis DSM 5473
GGCGTCTTCCTTGCTCAGCTTCCTAATGGGGATTCCCCTTTTATGGAATTCTTTAATTAACTCTTCTCTGGTAACCCCAAAAAGTTCTGCTGCTTTTCCCAGGCTGATCTTTCTGTCGAGGTAAGCACTAACTATGATTTCCCAAAATAACTCCTTATCTTTTTTTAGGAGCTTTATTATCCGATCTGGATTAAGTGCAGCAATCTTTTCGAACTCGCTTATCATCCAAAGCTCTTCCATTCTCTCACCGTTTGAATTTAATGAGTTCTAAGTATATTAACTTTTTTCTTTTGAAAGCCTTGCCCTTCAGCGGAATATTTTTATACATGAGGCTTAAATGTTATAATGAGGGTGCACTCCCAGTAGGGAGGGTGCCCGTTATCTGATCTTATTTCCTTGTACTTTCTATTTGCTTTATGAATGGTCTGCTCTCCCAGATAATTCAACTATTGCCGCTTATTATCTGAAAGTTTGAGACCTTCTCGAAAAGGCTCCTGGAGGAGCTAAGAAGTGAGGATAGTCTTTAACACATCCCCATTAATCTTCCTAGAAAAGCTAAGATATCTCGACAAGTGAGCGTAATATTTAAATGCCTGGTTTGGATATAATATTTTGAAGGAACATGGATTTCACTAAGTTCGTGGCTCTATTAAGATCCAAAAGTATTTCAGAGGTGGTGTTTACTCCTCATTGCGAGTATCGTCTTCAGCGTAGGAAAATTTCAAAGGATTTGGTAAAGAGTTTGCTTTATGATCCTAAGAGCCTTAGAGGCGTGCTTCAGCAAGAGCCCAAAGAGAGGTTTAAGCTGTATTATACCTATACTGGAGATAAGGATTTAGTGATAATAGTGGATGCAAAGCATATTAAGAGTAAATTAAGATTAATTGTGGTGACGGTATTTCCGCAACCCGCTAGGAGGAGAACGAAGGTGAGAGAATATGAAAGAGAAAGTTGAGTTTAAGCCTGTGGATTATGATCCCGTAGTTGATTCACTCTTTGTAAGGATACCGGAGGGTGAGTATGAACATTCTGTTATGCTTGGAGACGATGTTATTCTGGATTTCGGTCGGCTTTCAGGTAAAGACAAGTTAGACGTCATTGGCTTTGAGATACTCGAAGCTTCCAAAAAGTTTGGGTTAGACAAACATTTGCTCAGAAACATCAAGAGACTCTACGCGGAGATTAAGATTAGCGAGGATAGGGTTGAAATGATGGTTTCAATAGTTGTAGTGCAAAGAAAGAAGGAACGGAAGCGCTCAAGAATATTGGAAATGGCAAACGTCGGCCTTCCTGCAACCATCGCTTCAATTAGTGTCTAGACTTGTCTTCAATTTTTACATCCAAAACGAAAGCTTTTAAAACTTAGTCAAATTTGATCCTGAAGACCGTTTTTAAAGAGCTAACTCAAGTTTACAAATTGTGTCAAAAACTTTAACTCCTGAAAGATACGCAGTATTTCTTGCATCTAAATCATCTTTCTATTTTTTGTCACTGCAAGTCAAGGTTGAATTCTTCCAGAACTTCCTTCGTTATTATAGAATCTCCTAGAACATCTTTTAATAATTCGAGCTTTCCAACCTTAGCAAAGTTTGATACCACTGTATTATCAATCACAAACACTCCAGTGCCTCCACCTCTGCCATGGCGTCTTCCTTGCTCAGCTTCCTAATGGGGATTCCCCTTTTATGGAATTCTTTAATTAACTCTTCTCTGCTGATCTCCTCCCTGCCGTGAATGGCGAAGGCTTCCAAAAGAAAAAGGTAAATTATTGGGTCTTCTTTTGAAATTTTTCCTCATTAGGTTGAGAAGAACTCAGTAGCTCCATTATTATAATAAACAAAACTGAAACGAGGTAAATAGCCAGAAGATTCCTGAATTTTTCTGCTGGCGGCACTGCATGAGTTGCTACCGAGTGGAGAAGAAGCTGCAATATCCCATACCCAATTATGGCAAACCCAATAACAATAACCAGCATAACACCGAAAATCAGCTCTCTTGTAACCTCCGAGGACATTCAGATCACCAAGGAATATTGAATACAAAGAACAAAAAACTTACCCTAAAAAATTCCCAATTTCTGTTATTGTTGCCTTGCTTAACTGTTCTCTCTAAACGAAAGCCTTAAAACTTTTTGTGAATAATTGTGAGTGTATGGTAGTGAAAGAGAAGCTTTACACGGTGAAGAAGGCGAGTGAAATACTCGGCGTCCACCCAAAGACAATCCAAAAATGGGACAGAGAAGGGAAAATCAAAACCATTAGAACACCCGGCGGAAGGAGGAGAATACCAGAAAGCGAAATAAAAAGACTCCTCGGCATAAACGAAGAGAAAGGCCTAATACTCGGCTACGCAAGGGTATCAAGCCACACACAAAAAGACGACTTAGAAAGACAAGTCAAAGCAATAGACCAATACGCAAAAGAACGAGGCTGGCAAGTCCAAATACTCAAAGACATTGGCTCAGGATTGAACGAGAACAGGAAGAACTACTGCAAACTCCTCGAACTCGTGACAAATGGAGAAGTCTCAAAAGTCATCATCACTTATCCAGACAGGCTCACTCGTTTCGGTTTCAAAACTCTCGAATTCTTCTTCAAGGAGAACGGTGCAGAGATAATAGTAATCAACGAGAAAGAAAAATCTCCACGAGAAGAACTCATTGAAGATTTGATAACAATAATCTCGCACTTCGCTGGGAAACTCTACGGAATGCGCTCCCACAAATACAAAAAGCTCAAGGAAAGCGTGAAAAAACTAATCGAGGAGGTCGAGAATGACTAAAGTCGTTCTAACATACAGAATGCAACACGACTGGAACGTTAATCCCTTCCTCAAGGAATACCAGAAACTACTCCAGAGGGCAATTGATGAAATATGGGAAAATACAACTTGGAGAGAGAAGAGAGTTAAGCATAGATATTCTCTCGGAAGAAAAAATTATCGCTACTACACGACAACCCGCCTAATCCCTTATTTTCCGCAGTCTAATGAGTTCAAGCGAGAACTGAGGGACGAACTCCTCCGAGAGTGGCCTTTCGCCAAGCACTACGTTGATTCTGCAATAAAGACCGCTTATTCAATCCTCAAAAGCTGGAGGAAGAACTACCTCAAGGGGAAGCGAAGAAGAGCAAAGCCAGTCGTTAAGAGAAAGTTTATCCGAGTTAAAACAACACTAATGAAGGTTAAAGGCTCGAAGATAAGGGTAACCATCAAGCCGAGGGAAGAATACCTTGAGCTGGACTTCTCGAAGGAGTGGTTCTATGAGAGGGTTAAGGACTGGAATGTTGGTGAGCTGATAATCAGGGAGGACGATGTCCTACTAACCTTCTCAAAGGAAGTCGAGTTCTCTGGAAGAATCAAAATCAGCATTGACAGCAACCTTACGAGCCTCGACATCTTTCACCCTGAAAAGGGCTGGATTAGAGTAGACTTGAGCGAGCTACACAGGATTGCCGAGACTTACGACAGAATTATTGATATGCTAAAAAGCGTTCAGCGGAAAGCTCCAAAGAGGATTGGAGTTCTCCTTAAAAAATACTGGACTAGGAGGAGAAACAGGATTGAGGATTACCTGAACAAGCTTGCAGTCCAGCTTTCGAGGGAGTTTCCCGATGCTGTTTTCGTCTTCGAGGATTTGGACAAGTTCAAAATGCTCCAGAATGGTTCGAGGAAGTTCAACAGGAAGCTTTCCCGTGCCACTTGGAAGAAAATCGTTGGAAAGCTTTCTTACCGTGTTCCGATTGAGTTTGTTAATCCTGCTTATACTTCATCCACCTGCCCGGTGTGTGGGAGTAAGTTGGAGTCCCGAAACGGGCTGGTGGAGTGTTTTAATTGTGGTTTTGGGGCTGATAGGCAGTTTGTTGGTGCTTTCAACGTTTTCATGCGGGGACTTGGGGTCGCCCTGAGCGGGGCTGAGCGTGATGATTTGCTCTCCGATGAACCCGGAGGGGAGCTGAGCGTGATGAGGCCCAAGTCCGTCGTGAGAGTTGATTTGAATGGGCGGAGGTTTACTCACGCTCACTCATAAAAGCTCACGACGGACAGACCCCGATACGAATGAAGCGTTGGGGGCATTTAAGACTAAGCCAAAAGTAAAGATTGAGATCACCTTAGGGCTTACAATCCCATATCCAGAGATAACAAGGATCAAAGAAAAAACAAAAAGCGGAATCCACTTGTACCCAACCGCTATTGTAAATACCATCAAAAAGGCAAGAAAATTGCACTTATGGAGAGTTTTTCTTCAAAGGGCTCACCGTTCTTTGATAAGGTTCTCAAAATTAAAAGGAGATGGCAATGCCTCATTTTCTACCATACTTCTTTAGAATAACTCCAAGAAGAACTAATGCAAGTACTGTCACTCCCAAGCCCATGTATGTAGATGTACTGCTTGACTTCACAGTAATTCTAAGTTCTTCTTCATCTGTCAGCTGATCACTTGTAGCAGTCAAGGTAATTTTATAATCCCCAGCATCTATGTTCTGAGGCACTGTAATGGATATTTTAAATTCTTGATATCCCTCTGCATCGATAGAAGTGACTTTTTCTGGCTCCACAGTATAAATCCACCCCTCAGGAACGCTCACATCGAGTACAACATTAGTTAGTGGACTAGTTCCAGTGTTGTAAACATAAGCCGAGATAGTTATAGTTTCTCCAAGCTTTGCATCATAGCTGTATTTAGTCATGGTAATGCTCATGTCATAGCTTCCAACGAGGCTAGTCTCAAGTGGGATACTTTTCTGCTCTCCACTTCCCACGGATTTTATGTTGAGGGTAAAGTTATATTCGCCGAGTTCTGCATTGTTTGGAGGGATTATTATCAAGTAAATTGTTTTCTCACTTCCTGATGAAATTGTGACTTGACTTACACCCGTCTTTGAATCCGGACTCTCTACTATCCGATATGCCCAAGTGTCCGGAAGTCCATCAACAATCAGCCTGAATGAATCATCTTCAGTGCCCAAGTTCTCCATACGGATCTCATATACTATATCCTCCCCCAACGTTGCGCTTTTTGACGATTCCGGCACTTCAACTTCAAAATAGTGCGTAAGCCTTTCTAACTGCTCTATTCCCAGATCGTTGGATTTTCCTGCTTCCACTTCCACATCTTCTATTTCTTTTGTCTCATACCCTCCCTTGCTTATCCTTAGTGTATAAACCCCCTCTGGAAGACTCAATTGAACTTCTCCATTTGGAGTGCTATAAGCTTTTGAAACAACTTCTCCTGTAGAATCTAAAGCTTCAACAAGAGCTCCCGAAACGTAGCTACCATCTGAAGAGTCTACTAGTGTTAAAAGCACCTTACCCTCTTCGCCTGCGTGGGTCTCATACACCCCCACCGTGAATGTAATTTCTTTTTCTCCGATTTTTGCTTTTACGGGATATTCTCCGATTGGAGTAGATGAAGGCACTTCCACAACTAATGCTACCTGCATTGAAGTCCCTGCAGGAATGTAGAGTTCACTTACCCTTTTGCCGTCACTCGTGAAATATGCCTCCCAGTCTTGTGGAGTCTGCACTTTAAGGCTTATCTGCAAATCTGTGTTGCTTTTTATCGTAAGTGGAAAGGTAGCACTTTCCCCGGCTTCAACTTCTTGTGCTAGGTATTGGGGATAAACCTCATATGAGTCCTCTTTTGTGACAGTTAATTCCAATTTAATAGAGGTGTCTCCAATTATAGGATAAACTTCAAATGTTCCTTCCTCTTCTGGCGCCTTTACTACAAAAGTCAATGTTGCACTTTGACCGTGTTCCAGGTAAACTCTCGTTATCTTTGCTCCTTCAGCCATATAGTATGCCTCTAAATCTCCAGATGAAGTGTACCCCAAAGAAAACTCTCCATCTCCTCCATTGTTTGTTATGGTTATTGTGAACTTTGTTTCCTCTCCGGGGTTTACGATTTTGCTTGGATATTGAGCACTGATTTCTATGTCGCTGTCGCTGCTTTCTAAGCCGCTCACATTCTCAAAGATTAAGTGCACCTCTTTTTCCGTCAAATCTATGCTTCCAGCATAAACCGTTATGTGGGAATAATTGACACTCTCTCCAAATTCCAGACCATATGTAGTCCCGTTTATGTTTAGGAATACAACTTTTCCGTTGGTAGAGATATCTTCGACTTCTACTGGAATTCCGTCTACGGTAACACTACCACCTATATGAAGGTACACGTCGAGTGTTTGAGACGCAACTGCTGTACTTGAAAGCATGAAGATTAAAAAGAGAGAGTAGAGTTTCAATCCAAGCTTTTGTCCTTTTGCTTTGTCCTTCATTCTTCATCACCTCACATCTGTTCTCATAAAGCCAAGATAACCTGCTACAAAGCTCAGGATTAAGGGTATCACGAGGAGGACTATGTTGTTCTTAGCAAAAGACAAGCTTTCACCAATGCTGTATCTCTCTATTTCCAGCTGAGCGCCGCCCTGTTGTACAAGCTGTTTTGCCAGTTCAGGATTTCTTGCAATTTGCCTTATTCTTTCAAAAACGCCTCCTTCACTACTTGCATAGGGATTGAGAATGTAGTTTCCAATTTCCTGGAAGTTATGATACGGTGAAATACTGTTTATAGTCCTCTCAATGCCAAAGCGCTTTTGTTGCCATTCTGAGAGTTCCTGAGCATAAATTTGCCATGCTTGAGGATTATCTTCCCTCGAGACTTGTGGCGCACTTGGAGCGTCTCCCGCCATCTGCTCTGCAATTAGAGAGGAAACTGATGGAATTATTATCATGAACACCAGGAACAGCACTAAAGAGTACATTAGTGAATTAGCGCTGGTTTTCGAAAATGCTGAAAATGCAATTCCGATTCCAAGGAAAAGCAGCAGGTAGATGTAAGAAAACGCCATGAAGAGTAGCACTCTGAGTAGATCCTCACCGCTTATATTTGCGCCCAGTCCCCAGAGCATGCCAAGGGAGGTCAAGGTTATTACAACAACAGCCACTCCTAAGGTTAGCGCTCCTCCCAAAAACTTCCCGAGTATGACTTGGTCCTTGTAAACTGGATGACTCAGTAGAACTTTTAACGTCCCCTGCTCTTTCTCCTTGGTTATTGCATCAAACCCAAGTGCTATTCCAAGGATTGCCCCTATTAGGATGATGTTTGTCTGAAACTGCCTAAAGATAATGAATATTCCTGCCTCAAACTGTGCTAGTCCTTGAACATAGCTTTCGAGCCTCTCTTGATACGAATTGTATCCAACCCACAGCGAAATTAGGCTCAAAAGCAGAAGAGTGCCAAAAAGTATCAGAAACCTCTTGCTTGTTACATTGTCCTTAAACTCTTTTTCAGCAATCACGGTAAGCATTCAAATCACCTCCTCTCCATATGCAACTTTCATGAATATTTCTTCGAGTGTTGGCTCGATCAGATGGATATCAACCACATGAAGTCCCAAAGAAAGCAAGAAGTGGAGAAGTTCCTTTCTGCAGTCATCTTTTGTGTATATTATGGCTTTATTCTCCCTTAACGGCTTTACAATCCCAAAATTCCCAAGATCTGGCAAAGGTTCTTCTGTCTCAACAAGAATCCTAATGTTGTCCTTCAGAATCATTTGCTTTAGTTCTTCCTTACTCCCCTGTGCTACGAGCTTTCCGCTCACTATTATCCCTATGTCATCACTGAGCTCATCAACTTCAGGCAAAATGTGGGAGGAAAAGAATATTGTTCTTCCTTCTTTTTTAAGTTCTTTTATGAGTTCTCTCATCTCATGTGCTCCCCTCGGGTCTAGACCGCTAGTGGGTTCATCCAGAAAAAGGATTTCTGGATCGTTTATGAGAGCTTGAGCCAAAGCTGCCCTTTGTTTCATACCTGTTGAATATTCCCCCACTCTTTTGTTTTTGGCTTCTTTAAGTCCTACAAGGTCTAGGAGTTCATTTGCCCTTTTTTCTGCTTCGTTCTTCGGAATTTTGTAGAACTTTGCAAAGAACAGCAGATTTTCCAGTGCAGTCATATGAGGATAGAGTCCATTCTCTGCCGGCAGATATCCAATAATTCTCTTTACTTCTATAGGGTTTTCCTGAACATCTATGCCCTTGATAAAAGCTTTTCCACTTGTGGGAGCAACTAATCCAACCAGCATCGATATTGTCGTTGTTTTTCCTGCACCATTCGGACCTAAAAATCCATATATCCTACCCTCCCTGACCTTGAGGTCTATATGGTCAACGGCTACAAGTTCCCCATATATCTTTGTCAGTTTGTCGGTTTCTATCACATACATTAGCCATCACCGTATAAGAGCAAAAAACAAAGATACTTAAGGAACCCGAATGAAACGGGATGAAACGGGACGTTTCAGAAGGTTTCATTTAGTATTTTCCATTAGAAGAAGCTGGAGGACATTTTCTCCTCTTTCGTTTTTGAAAATTTTTACCAAGCCTTGTCTCTCAAGCCTATTTGATAACCTCCACATAGTAGTTTTTGGAAGTTTAAGAGCCTTTCTTATCTCTGATTGCTTTGCAACTCCTCCATTCTCAATAAGATAGCGAATCACTTCCTCTTCTTCACGTTTAAGATTGTATTTCTCCACATATTGGGAGATGTCAATCGTTTCCATATAAGATCCTCTTTTACGCCGTCTTTCTCGAAACATAAGGACAAGAACAACCGAAGCAACTAATGCAGCTAACAAAACAATGTATAAAATGTAAGATGAGGATTCTTGGGAATTGGAGTTTTTGTATACGTTGGTCAGGATGTAAGAGATGGTGTGGTTGCCTTCAGACATAAGGAGGGTGTTTTCCTCAATATTTAGAGGGATTTCGCTTAGTTCCACAATAACGGCATCTTCAGGCAGAACTACCTTAAAAGGCACATTTGTACTCACGTTAAATGTCCACACTGGCCCCGATTTATAAGTCAAATCAGAAGTGTAATATGAGATATAAACGAGGGAGGAGTTGAAAGTGGAAACTAAAATCCCTCCGTCCATCGTTTCATAAGTTAAAACATCGTTATCCCCTATAACTGCCAAATTCTCCCAGTGCTCACCAAAGAGAGGAATAAAAACATAAGTATCGTTTGTAGAAACGCTTAACGAAACCCCTACATACCCATCCCTATACACTACAAAGGTTAATTCTGAAATTTGAGACTGAGCGACTACAAAAGGTGAAGACAACAGAAGAAAAATAAAGGCAATAAGAATCCCCCTACCTTTCATAGAGTTCATCCCTCCATAGATTTTAGCAGTGTTATTATTTCTCTTCTCATTTCAAAGAACAATGCCTGATTTCTCTTAATAGCTTCAACTGCTTCTTCCCATCTTTTCTCTGCTGCAAGCTCTTTAATTTTTAAATATGACGTATTTGCCAGGTTGAATAGATATTCCGCCCGAGAAGTATCTAGTCCCCGTCTTTTGGCTTCCTGAATTGTTTTGTTTCCAATTTCCAGAAGTTGTGAGTATCTTTCAAGAACCAAAGGGACAAAGTCCTCTGCTCTGGCTTTTAATAGCTCGTCTAAAGTCTTTCTTAACTCATTATCGAGTTGTATTCTTTTTTCCACAGCATACTGCCAGTCTTCAGAGAGTTTTTCCCAACGTTCAAATTCAATATCCTCAAGAACTATTGTGTAGGCTTTTACTGTCTCATTATACAGGGCTTCCAGTTTACTCACATCAATTCCACTTTCCTTTCCAATTTGAATTACATTTTTAACAGACAAAAAATACAACGTATCTCTGTTTATAATATCCCTGAGCCTCACCACATCAACATGCAGGGGCTCTTCTTGTTCTTGAAAAGTTCTTTTTTCCAGAATTTTTTTATAGTACTCCATCGCTTTAAGAGAATACCTAATCGAGTTGTTGTAATCCCCAAGCTCATACATTTTTAAGGCTTCCTCGTGAAAATGTTCAGCTACTTGATAATCTCTTATTTCTTCAGGGCTTAAAAGCGGGCCGTTTTGAGACACGAGGGTATTCAAAGTTTCAAGCTGATCAATCAAAACTTTTGACATATGTTCAATTGAAGTTTCGGATGTTTCGTGATGTCCAAAGTCATCAAATATTAAACTAACCCCAACAAGAACAAGGAGCATTAACCCAAAAATGAGCATTATTCTCCTCCGCATAGTTACCCCCAGGTACTTAGTTATTTAACTTTAAAAAGAACTCTATACAAATTACCGTTTCATGGCGTTCCATTTTTTATACAATCCCCTAAAAATCACAAAATGTGGCGACTCAAATAAAAAATGAACTTATAGACATTTTGAAGGAACCAAAACTCTCAAATTGTCATGATTCCGTTTCCAAGATGGTCCATCTTTGATTAGAAGACAAATCAACAAGGTAAAATACTGCACGATTGTTAAGAACCTCCAACTTTACTACGCCCCTAAATTTACCCTTCAGAATCTCTTTGTTCAACCATTGAGGGATTTTTTGTTGTTCAATTTTTAACAGAGTTCCTTTCACATATAAACCTATGAGCTTCTGTTCTTGAAGCAGGTATCCTTTTATTGGCAACACTTCCTCTCGTATCTTTTTATCTACCACCACCTTCACCGATAATATAATCAGCACAAGGATTTTTTAGGAACTCGATTGAAACTTCCCGTTTCAAGTTTTCATTTTTAAAACCAGTATAAACCCAACCAGTGCACTCAAATACCAAGGAAGAACGAAGAGTGTTAATCCCAATGAAGTTCCGCTTAAAGCGGCATAAGGCAACTCAAAAAGGAGTGCTACAATGAAATAAGCAAAGAGAAGTTTTACTTTTTTCTTTTGAAAGCCTCGCCCTTCAGGGCGGGGAGGAGGTCAGAGGAAAGACTCCCTTCCGCAGTATCATTATGAGATAAACTTCCAGAGCACCCATGAGGAGGATGTAGCCGGGAATGGTGAACCTCGGCAGGGGTAGCTTCATGAGAAGGGGAGCGTTGTAAAAGAGCACTATTCCAAGAATATCCATAGCTGAGATGAATCGAAAGACGAGCCTGAACATTAGTAAGAAGGAGAACCAGGTTTTATCCCGACTCATAGGGTACACCTCCAGAGTCCTTTCCCAAAAACCAGAGGATTATACTCCCTCCAATCCCTATCAAAGGCAGAGAGTAAAGAGCCTTGAAACCGATATTGATATCCAACAGGAGAAGGAGAATAAAACATAGCAGAGATGCAGGGATTCCCCTATTCTCATTCAAAAAAAGTTCCAAAAAAAGTTCATAGACGCTGTAAAAGGGGAGCACCGCAGAAACCAAGAATAACATTGTCTGCCGGAGGGAAAGATACATAAGGAGAGGAAAAATCATCCAGATAACCACAACATGAAAAAGGAGAAGTAAAGATAAAAGAATCTTTAAGGGGTTCTCAGCCCCATGGGAAATACCTCCATACATTCCCCCACAGAGGGGTTTGAATCGTATAGCATAGCTACCTCACCTCTTATCTTTGGTTCTCCAATGTGTATCCCAAATTCCAAAAATAGCGGCCAAAAAACTCACCATCACAATCACACGGCTCCAAAGCACCCAACCCCATGAAAGAACGAGTGCAATTCCAAAAAACATGCAGGAGACAATGTAGAATTTGCGCCAGTTGTGGTTAAGAAATTCAATGAACGCCAATATGGTCAAGCCCCACAACGCGAAAACTATCAGAACGCACGGGAGATTAAAAAATCGGGTGGCTATGAGAATGCAGGATGCATCTGGCAAGATTCCAACTGATGCAATGAAGGCAACAAAAACCATGGAAAATAGAAGAAACGGCAAAGCGGTCTGCCTTAGGTCCACGAAGTGTACCCCCAGTTTTTATCCATGTCCGGGTTTGAATCTACAGTGTCCATCAGGTGATCCCATACGTTGCTGACATAAATCTCTACAGAGCTACTGTAGGGACGTTCTCCAGTTTCGTGTTGCGGCCACATTTGCATTGCATAAGTTTGTTCCACACATACTCCGTTAGCACATATATTGCTCCATGTGCCGGCAAACTTTATAGTGCCTCCCTCAACAGTAATGCTCTCTATGTCCTCACACCCATAAGTATCATCTCTCCCATGATATAAAATATGACACCGTGTCCAGTCATAAGATGCATCAATTGCTGGATCAGGATGATCTTCATCATAAAAGTGGATCTCATAGGTCACTTTTGTAGAGGTATACATGACAACTATTTCGGATATCCCATTATGTCCATCCACATCATAACACTGTCCTAGCGAATCACGTCCTTTACCCCCATCTATATCCACACGCACCTGCACCCACCAGTGGATTGGATAGGGAATCGAGGAGCTCATTGGAGCGTAGTAATAGTCATAGATTTTGCCATCGAAATTGACTGTGGCAACCTTAATTGGCTTCACCACAAAGGTCTTCGCGTTCTTAGGATAAAAACTCTTCTGATAGAGATGGAGACGTAATCACTGACGAGGAGACGCTTGAGGCTCTCTTTCTGCTCAGGTGTGAGATTCTTGGCATACCGAGCAATCTCGGCATCAAGTTGCCTGTCAAACTTCTTCAAAACGAGGTCGGTGAGTTCCTCCACAAAATGCGGATCGTTGATAGTCCCCTTGGTATGTGCTATATCAATCTGACCCTTGACAAAAAGACCAATGGCCGTCCAGCTGTCCACGTCGGCCTGAGGTCGAGCGCTAACAAGCTCTGAAAAAACAAAAATCAAAACCAACACTCCAGCCAAGAGTCCACCCGCTTCAAGGATATCACCATTAGGCATTAGTCGTATATATAGTTTTCTATTTTCAGTAGTGTGAATTGAAAAATCCAAGATAGAAAATAAAGGGATTTTAGCTCCAGCTAATCAGGTCGTCAGGTTAAAATTCAAAATCTACTCGATACTCAGCAAACACTGCAGGATTTTTTAAGCGTCACCCAAGTAAAGCAAGCCACAAATCTCCTTTTTCGACATGCATGAAGATAAAGGTTAACGTATCTCCGTTTGGGAGTTTTATGGATTTGGAACTAACCACGACACAGAACGAATCCAGCTGGAATGGGACATACCAGTAGGTGAAAGAACTTATCATTGCACTCCCTTTGTAAATTTTGAAGTCAATTTCATGTCCCCCGGTTGTTGTGAGGTTCTTTAGTTGCTCCCAGATAATTTTGTACTCCCCACTGTTCGCCTCTCCAGAAAAACTAACGTTCCAGATGCCCAGAACAGTGTATCTGTATATCTTGCCGCCCAGCTTGAGGGTTGTTCCATTTAGGACGGTCATGTTCAAATACTCTGGCTCGCTCCAAGGGGCTAAAGGCTTCTTTAAAGTTGTGTTGCATTCTTTAATGTTTTTCTTAGCCTCAGTGAGAAACGCCGTGACTTCCTGAGCCGGTTCCGGATGAGAGGAATGGCCTGTCGAAGCCCGGTTTATGCATAGAGACGAAAAAACCACCAAAGAAATTAAAAAAATTGAGAGAAATGCTTTCATTCTCACTACCCCTTTAGTTGTCCTTTACTTGGTGCAACTTTTTTAGAACCAACGGCATGATCATTAAGAGAAGCAAAGTGCCGATACCACATATCTCCTTCTTATTTTTTTCTGTTTGAGCTTGGCTGGGATTACACTCCGGAAGTTCTTGCATATCCGTGCTCATGTCAAGATGTCTTAGATTCTCTCCATCATAGAAGAATACAAGTGGCAACTCCGAAAGGAAACTGCCTTTCTCAGCCCTAATCTCGCCAGGATAGTAGATGAGAATCCCTCCATCAACGGGCAGTGCATATAGGGCAGAGAGGGCTTTGGAAAGCTCCTTGCCCTCAAAAAAGTCTGAGAAATGCCTTTCAAACTCGAAAACGGGAATTTTGTAGTTTGAGTTCGGAAAAGTTACGAAGCCGTCATGAATTTCTCCTCTGATACCCTCCAGACTCCTCCTATTCTCCGCGAAGAAGTAGTCCAAAACGGGGCTTTCCGTGCAGTTGGACACCACCGTGCCGTTCTGAAGCTCCACTCTCGTGCAGTTCCACGCCAAGTCAGCACATCCCTCAAAGCGGTAAACCCTCGTCTCGGTCTTCTGGGCGGTAATCGTAAAGTTCCGGGCTTCACCGTTGATAATCAATGTAATATTTTTGTAGGGAATAATTTCCTCCCTGCGCTGCAGAATATAAAAAGTCCCATTAATCTCAGCCATTATTGAAGGCTCGCCTAGTAGGAGATTGCTTCTTCCCAAAAAGAGCAGGTTGCTTCCATTGAAAAGATAGTAGAGGTCGTATTCCCCATAGGGCATGTTACGCCTAAGTGTCTCCTCCCCCGCAACCCTCTCGCATATCCATTCAGAATGGTGCACAATAATAAATGCATACCCATTGCCTGGCAGGATTGAGGTTATCGAATATGTTTCGTAAGGTTCACAGGTCTCACCGGAAACTAAGGGTAGAACAAGCAGCAAGACTAAAAACGAGATTCTGAAATGGTTATACATAATTATCCCCCAATCTTCTAGTAAATCCATTCATTTCACTAATAACATTCAGGTCAATGCTGAGATAATATGCTCTGTTCGGATATAAACCTCCCAAGACATCCTTCTGTGCTTTAGTGTAGTGGTATGCTATGGTTTTAGCTTCAGTTGTGTACTGGCTTAAACATTCTGGACTAAATGTTGGGGCGCAGTATTCAAGAAGGGAAATCCTAAAGTTTTCTTCTAGGTGTGTATGATCAATATAGTAAAAGAGCAAACTTTGATCGGCCTCCATTTCTATATAGATGTTGAATGCATCGTTCTCATTCTTTAGATTCTCAAGTTTTGTTAGCCACTCTTTAAAAACTTCATAAGTATATGGGATGTAATCATTAGCTCCCCTTGCAATAGCTCCTCGTTGGTAGTAGTTAGGTTGTACAAAGACATAGTCGAAGAGGCCTGCAAGACTGAAAATATTGGTTTTCTCGAGTACCAATGTACACGCTGAGGGTATCCATATAAGCTTCTTGTTTAAGTTTCTCACATAAGCTGATATTTCTTCAATGTCTTCCTCATACACTGTCCCATCGCTCACTTGCCATGCATCCTCTAGGCTCCAGTAAAATCCCTTTAAATTTCCTCCAGTCGAATCTAAAACTCCATCAATCCATCCTTTCCAGTAGGACACTCCTCTAACACCCTTGCTGGAGATATTTGTATTATTCAATATGGGGATAGAAGCAAAATAGTCAATAGCACCCTCGAAATGTCTGTTTAACCAGCTTCCAAACTTGTTTCCATCATAATATCCATCATTATATGAATATCCTTGTTGTGGAGTGCCCTTCCCTTCACCGTCAAGAACTACTGCATAATTGAACCCCAACTCTTTAAAGTTATCAATGGTTGCAGGGATACCCTGCCAATTTTCATCTCTTCCTTTTATCATTCTTGACTCGTATTCACCTCCATTCCACTTGACCCACCATAATCCAAAGTTTGCCATGTGGTATCACCACTGATAGATAATGCTACTTGTTATAAAAATTTTTCTATTACTATAAGTTTGTTTAAAGTATTCAACAAATTAAATCAAACAAATAATCAAAACAAGTTGGAAAAGAAGTCAAGTAGTTAGTTCGGCAGAATTAGATTTATCAGCAAGAGACATTAAACCGTCAAAGTCTTCAAAGCCCTCTCGTAATCCTTCTTAGAGTACAGCACCAGATAAACTTCCTTAACGCTTTTCGCTTCTTCCGAAAACTCCTTTACCATCTCGACAAAAGTCTTCACAACCTCTTCAAAGGGACAGCCATAGATGCCAGCACTTATAGCCGGGAAGGCTATGCTCTTGACCCCCAACTCTTCCGCCTTCCTCAGCGCCCCGAGAATAGCCTTCTTGAGCTTTTCCTTCTTATCCTCATCCCATTTACCACCACAGTAAGGCCCAACGGTGTGGATGACGTACTTTATGCCATACTGCTCCATTTTCATTGCAGGTGTTACAACAACTTCCCCATGCTCGATCCAGTTTCTTCCAATCTGCTCTTTCATGGCTTCTTTGCTTATCCTTATGTATTCTCTAACATCCCCAGCAGCCACTTTTGCTATTGCGTAGGCAACCCCACCACCGTGTTCGAGATATTTGTTCGCAGCATTGACAATTGCCTCAGCCGGAAAGCGGGTTATATCTCCTTGGGCAACTTTAAATGTGAGAGACCCAAAATTCAGCTCCATAATGCCCACCGCATAAAAATATGCACCAAAAAGATAAAAGGTTAGCGAAGCTCATCGACTATCTTCTGAACCTTATCCAAAGCTTTTTCTTCATCAATGGTCAAAACTTCTCCGTCGAGCATGACTATTTCCCCATCTATTATAGTTGTCTCAACATCGTTCCCATTGGCGGAATACACTATATGGGAAATTATGTTGGTTATCGGCCTTAGGTGAGGCTTATTAAAATCAATAACGACAATATCTGCAAGAGCCCCTTCCTTTATGGCTCCAGCGTCCAAATTGAGGGCTTTCGCTCCGTTTTGGGTAGCCATCTTAAAAACTGTTCTTGCATCGGCAAGGGTTGGGTTTAAATTGTGAACCTTGTGGAGGAGAGAAACTAGTTTCATCTCCTCTATCATGTCCAAGTTGTTGTTGCTTGCAGCTCCATCCGTGCCCAGTGCTATGTTAACTCCGGCTCTAAGGAGCTTCTCCAAGGGCATTACCCCACTGCCAAGCTTCATGTTGCTTGCAGGATTGTGAACTATCGTAACTCCCTTCTTAGCGAGAATTTCAATCTCCCTATCGGTCAGCCACACCCCATGGGCCGCTGTGACATCGCTTTTCAAGAAACCCAACTCGTCCAAAAACTCTACTGGAGTTTTACCGTATTTTTCCTTTATCTGTTTTACCTCATCTTTTGTTTCGTTTATGTGTATCGTTATTCTCTTTTTACTTTCATCGGCTTTTTCTCTGACCCATTTCAAAAGCTCTGGAGAGCAGGTGTAAGGAGCGTGGGGCCCAAAGAAGAACTCTATCCTTGAAGAATCTAACTTCTCGATAAACTCCAAGAGTTTGAGAGTTTCTTTGATCTCAGCATTCCTCTTTTCTTCATCTCCAAGATCCACCATGCCGTAGCTCAGATAAGCTCTTATTCCAGCCTCCTCAGAGGCCTTTGCAACCCCTTCCATGTGGAAATACATGTCAACAAAAGCTGTTGTTCCACTCTTTATCATCTCAATAATCCCGAGGAGGGCACCCCAGTAAATATGTTCCGGCTTGAGCTTTCTTTCCATTGGCCAGACGTAGCTCTGAAGCCATTCCATAAGGGGCAGGTCATCAGCAAGACCCCTCAGGAGAACCATTGGGGAGTGTGTGTGAGCGTTTATAAATCCCGGAGAAATGACTTTTCCCCTAGCGTCAATTACATAATCCGCCCCGATATTGAGGTTTTTCCCAACTTTGGAAATTCTGTTCCCTTCAATGTAAACATCAGCCCTGATAACATCAAGGTTCTCGCCGTATATTACGTAGCCATTCTTTATGAGGATGCTCATGGAATCACCTGCAAAATGTAGAAGAGAGAATTAATAAAATTGTTGGATTCAAACGAACATCGTCTTGAGGACATCAGCACAGCCGCACTTCCTTTCTTGGGGGATCCTTGGAACACCGACTTTTAAGAGCTTCCTTATCTTCTCATTGTTTTCGTGCATGACCTTGAGCACTTCTTGAGCGTCAACTGGCTTCTCTGCCCAGACGTCGTAGTCGGTAATTGCCGCAATGTTGACGTAGCACATTCCGAGCTCCCTAGCAAGATTTACCTCCGGCACAAGGGTCATTCCAATTATGTGGGCATAGTTTCTGAACATCATCGATTCTGCCCTTGTGGAGAACCTTGGTCCCTCAATACATACATAAGTCCCTTTTTCGTGCACCGGGATGTTTAATTCTCTGGCAGTTTCGTAGAAGATTTTCCTCATCTCCGGACAGAAGGGATCTGCCATTGAAACATGAGCAACCCTTGGGCCGTTGTAGAAGGTGTAGTCCCTCTTTTTTTGTGAAATCGATGAATTGATCCGTGATAACTATATCCCCCGGCTTGTACTCTTCTCTAAGAGAACCAACCGCAGTAATTCCTATGATTCTCTCGACGCCAAGCTCCTTAAGTGCCCATATGTTTGCCCTATAGGGAACTTCGTGTGGAGGGAACTCGTGGTTCTTCCCGTGCCTTGGGATGAAAGCAACCTCAACTCCTTCAATCTCCCCTATTTCCACTGGGGCTGATGGTCTGCCATAGGGAGTGTGCACCTTTATTGCTTCTCTTGGCTCAAATACCCCATAAACTCCGGAACCGCCAATAATTCCTATCTTCGACATTGGCATCACCAGTGAAAGTTTTCAAGCTGAAAATATTTAAGTTTAGTGTGGCTTGGGTGTCAAAAGGAGAAAAAGTTATATTTTCTGATTGCAAAGTTAACGCAAGGTGTACAATTTGATCAGCAGGGAAGAGTTGGAGTTTCTAATAAACCTGCTGGACAAATACCCGCTCGAAAGCATTAACAACATAGCTAAAAAAGAAAACATCATCTATGCAAAGCTCAAAAAGCTCTTTGACAAATATTACGGACCATCCAAAAGCGTCACTGTATCTGCCTCCATAAGCATAGCCAAACTCGGCCTCATGAGCTACGTGGCATTTCTATCGGTTCCAAGAGAGAACATAAAACCCACAATCGCCAAAATGTACCGCAACCCTTTCATTCCCGTTGCAGTTCCGTTTTTTGGTTTTATAAATGGGGTTTCCACAGTAATGTACATTCCTCTAGAGCAGAGGGACAAAATAGACGAACTGCTGTCAAGGTATTCCCCAAATTATGAATACTACGAGGCACATGCTTATCCTCCAAGGAAAGTGGAGTTTGGGAAGTGGGAGTTTAGCTATGACTACGCCCTCTTGCTCGATATCTTAAAAAGAGATGCAAGAACACCGATGAAGGAAATAGAAGAAGCCCTAGGAAAAAAGAGACCAACAATAAGGTACATGATAAACAGGCTCAAGGAGTTAGGAATACTAAGGGGCTTTATGACCGTGGTCAACGAAGAAGCCTACAACAGAGGGTTCTGTGGAATAGCAAGATCTCTCAGCAAAGAATTTTTAGATAAGTTCAAAGAGCATGAGATAATGATCGGGGTAATAAAGCCCGCGGGCTATCTCATAGAATGGTACTTCTCAAGTGAAGAGGACATATACCAAAAAATTCTTGAATTCAGTAAGTACGTTGATAGGTTTGGCATATACTATTTTGACATGTTTGATTTCGGGATAAGGGGATTTTCGTTTTCCAAAGCAGTGAAAAAGGACGGAAAAGGGTACCACTCTATTCTGGATTTTGATTAACTTTAATCCCCAAAAATTCACAGTATTCTATACCATGGATATCTCCAGATGCTTGATATTCAAGCGCCCTGCAGTCGTGGCACGTGTATTTAAATGGACACGAGCGACAGAGAGTTATATTATCTTTGGTGAGTGTCCAAAACTGATTTAGAACTTTTCTTCTAGGCAGGTACCAGAGTTTATCCTTTCTTATGTTGCCAACCACGAAATTCCTCAGCAAGGGGCAGGGAGTTATGTAACCATCTGCAGCTATAGCGATCGTACCAGCCAAGCAACTGTGGTACTTGTTTGGAGAGGAAGGCAAGAGCTTCTTAACCTCAAACAGGTTAAACTCAACGTTTTTTAGTGAGCCCGGAAAAAGGATATCCACATAAACTTCTCCAGGAAACTCAACTTTTTGCTGAAGAAGCTCAGTGTATTCCGTATACCTTGCCATTATCAGTGCTCCATGAGCCCATTTTAGATGTTCCAGTTCCGAGAGAGCATCTTCCGAATATTCCATCTCCACTATCACCTTTAAGCCTTCCACCGGATCAAGGGCATCGATGTCTTCAATTCTAATCGTGGTAAAAACATCTCCAGGAAAGCTTGCCGAGATATGCCTTGAAATTTCAATTAACTCTTCAACTTCGTCATAGTTCACCAAGTATATCTCCCGACCGCCCAGTCTTGTAAACTCTTTAACCACCCTTTCAATTTCTTCTATCCCTATTTTCTCGTCTCTCAAGATGAACCTGTTGTTCCCTATGCAGCCGAGAGAACGGGGAATACCACAAATCTCCGAGAATTTTCCTTTTCCACTGCCTAGGCTTAGAATAATCCTTTCCAGTTTTCCATTATGGGATTTATAGCTCCACGGCGGCTTTGCCACAGTTGCAATCTTTAATCTATTGACACTAAACTTCCAATGATCGCTACTATCCATCCCAACCACCGTAAAGGGATTGTGTTTATGGTTGATATACTTTTTCTATTCATATTTTATTAACCACTAAGCAGAGTAACACAAATCTGTACACTAACAGCGACAAAAGATTTAATAACTTTTAATTACTAAATTGGTATGGAGGTGAGAGAATGCAAAAGCCAGTTGAGTTGATACTTCCAAAAATTGAAAGGCCCATTTTTATTGAAGGATATCCCGGGATTGGGCTCGTGGGACATATAGCCGCTAATTTTATAGCAAAAGAACTCAACATGGAAATGATAGGCTACGTGGAGAGCCCGTTTTTACCACCAATGTCTCTAATTCTGGAAGGCAAACCAAATCCGCCGTTAAGATTCTATGGGAAGGACAATATTATCATAGCCGTTGCAGATATATACATTCCTCCAACCTTAGTAAACGAGATAGCAAAAGAAATCGTTGGCTACCTAAAAGAAAACAATGCTGAGAAGGTAATTTCACTTGGCGGCATGGGGATTGGCTTTTTCAAAGAACAAATGGAAGTCTGGGGCGTAGGTGGGAGTGAAGAGGAGAACAAGGATTTGGAAAAATTGGGGGTCAAGATACTGAAATACGGCTCCATAATGGGGATGAGCGGAAAGCTGTTGTGGGAAGCGAGTAAAGAAAGACTCAAAGCGTATGCCCTTTTGGGAGAGACCTTCGGCGATAGACCTGATCCAAGGGCAGCAGCAAATGTAATTGAGATACTCAAAAACCTCGCCCCAATAGAGATTTCAACAGAGCCTTTACTCAAGGAAGCGCAGATGATAGAGGAGCAGCTAAGAAAAATGCACGAACAAATGGAGTCCGCTAGAAGAAGGGCTGAAAAAGAATACGAAAGCGTTTATCTGTGAGGTGAGAGTATGGAACTCCTTGTACTTGGTGGGATAGCCCGGAGAACCCTTGATCAACTTTTAAGAAACCCTTATAGAACAGTAGAGGTGAGGAGTGCAAGAAACGTTATTGTCACTCGAAAATTAAAGCCAGGAGAAAGGGTATTCTTAACCTATGAAACCCCCCAAGACATAACTCGCGGAACAGAGGGGATAATAGCAGAAGTGTTAAAGATAGAAGAGATGGAACAGAGAATACCCTGGGAAGAGAGTGATGAGCGGGAAATTACCGTATGCAGAATACAGCTAAGGCTTGTGGGACTGGGGAAGGTAATTGAGGTCTCAAGCGAAGACAACGCAATGAAAGTAAAAGTTAGAGAAATGCTTCCACAGGAAATGGCAATGGGCTAGTCAAAAAGAGTTTTTTGCCTTCCCCTTTTGGATTTTCCTCTTTTTGGAGGGGTCAGCTTTCTAAACTCCAACCCTTCTTTTTCCAAAAGTTTTTTGGCACCGGAAGTTAGAGAGGGAGCAACCAAAATGCCGCGCACTTTTTCATGCTCTTCCCTCATAGCCTCGACATATCTCTTTAACTGGCTGACAGCATGTAAATCAGCCCTCCTGCGCTTGAGCTCAAGGATAACAATGTTTCCCTCTTTGTCCACTCCAAGAACGTCCACGATTCCATGCTTTATGGGCTTCTCTTTAAATAACGGTTTAAAGCCGTCTTCAATAAGCGAAGGGTTCTCAAAGATTAGATCCGCCATTTCAGCTTCACTACCCGTTAATGCTAACTCCTCATAGTCTTCCGCCTGAAAATAGGATATAAGGTAAACGTTAAGGAGCTCCACTTCAAGAATTTCCCGAGGCTTTCGCCGGATGCTCCTTAGGAATATCTTGTCTTCTTTTACTTCAAGCCCGACAGAGCTCCCAGGGGGTTGCCAATTGACAGGCTCTCGCTTTTCCTTTTGGTGAATTAAAAAGGAGCCATCAGGCTTTATTAATATAACCCTATCACCCGGGCCGAGTTCACTCTTGGCCCTTCCATCGTAAAAAACCCTACAATGGGCAAAAATATTTACTATAGCCTCTTTTGAAAGGGCCCGGTTGAAAATATCCACGATCTCTTCGTAAGTTGGGTTCAGCTTTGCCTCTACTTTCATGGATCCTCAAAGGAAATTTAAAAAAGAGTTTAAAAAGTTAAAGGGCTAATCCTCAATTCCTTTTTCAGTGATCCTAAACGCCGCTTCTCCTTCAGGTAGATGTGGAGAGTCTATAAGTCTTGCAACCCTCTTTCCGGCCTTTCCTTTCCTTAAATAAACCCTAACAGTGGCGGAGTGTGCCAAGATATGACCACCTATTGGTCTTGTTGGATCGCCAAAGAATGCATCAGGTCTCGCTTGAACTTGGTTGGTAACGAATACTGCTATATCGTAAAGGTTGGCCAAACGATGGAGGTCAGCTAAGTGCTTAGCGAGCTTTTGTTGCCTCTCTGCTAATGTCCCCCTCCCCACGTATTCGGATCTAAAGTGTCCTGTGAGAGAATCCACGACAAGAAGTTTAACCGGTCTGTCGCTTGCAGCCTTTTGTTTGATGATTTCCTCCGCTTTTTCTACAAGGAGCATTTGATGGTTGGAGTTAAATGCCCTAGCAACGTAAATGTTCTTTAATACTTCCTCTGGATCCATACCCCTGTTTTCTGCTATTTGTTTTATCCTCTCTGGCCTAAATGTATTCTCGGTATCAATCCAAATCACACTCCCATTCAAGCCGCCCTCTTCTGGGGGCTTTTGGACGAGAACAGCCAATGTATGGGCTAATTGGGTATTATGGAGTATCAGCCCGTTTGGTGCAACAAAGTTGTGAACCTCTGGAACCACAAGATCGTAGACGTAGTCATTGTATTCCACCAAGCTAACGCTCTCAACTTCGTAGAATGAGAGCTTCCTAGCTAAGGATATCACCTCAAGTGCATGCCTTGCTATTTCTCTTAGGTATTGAATTTCAGATTTTAGCGCGGATATAACTTTAGCTCTTAATTCTGTATCTTTAGGAATCCCCCGGTAGCGGTAATTTTTAATTTGACCTTCTGTAAAACCATATTTTTTGAGGACTGTCCATGAAAATGGTAGCTTTGGTTTATCAGTATTGCAAAGTTCTTTTTCAGCACGCTCAAGCTCTGCAAGGGCTTTTTTAAAGTACTCTTCTATTTTCTCTAACGTCTTTTCAGTAAACCAAACTTCCTTTGAACGTGTTAGCAGGTGATATGCCGTCTCACCTTCTCGTTTAGGCAACTTGAAGTGTGAATAAAGTTTTCCTAGGTACCGTGCAAGCTGTGGTGGATACCTCCCAATCCCTCCCGAATTAAATCCACCAACTTTAATTTTTGACTTTTTAATCACATCCTCAAGCAGGCTTCTGTCTTCACCAGTTATATAAAGCCTGTAGTACGTCTTCCCTTCAATGAGTTTCTCTGAAACCGTGGGGGTTATTCCCAAACGCTTTAACAGGAAAACTAAGCCATCTGCAAGTTTTTTGCTTTTTGTTGATAACTCTACAATACTGCTAGATATGTATCCGTCACCATCCACATATCCGGCTAAAAATGCCATCAATGTTGTTTCATCTCCATTGAGAATTACATCCGGAACTTCTTTTGTGCTTGCGTCACTCTTCGCTAAGTTCCCAAGTACCCTATCTACCGTGCTCTTTCTTATAAGAATCCTATAAAGCCCCCTTCTCGTTTCTACCGTTGGAGTGTAACCGTCTTTGCTTTTTAGGTACTCGACGATAAAGTCCTTGATAACTTCAGAGCCTGTTGTTATCGAAACGGGGTTTGCTGTACCTTCAGCCACAAATAGACCCAAAAAGTATGCATCATCCTCATCAATAGTCAAAGAATTTGCTGGTACTTTCCTAACCCCTACAAGCACATCTCCCCTTTTGATTTCTCCAGCCTTTATCCACTGGAACCCATCCCTAAATACCAACACAGGGTGAGGAAGTGTTACTTTAATGTTGATCCCAGTTGAAAGCTTAAGTTCCACAAGGTTTGAGACCTTCTCCCGGTAAATGTAACTTGCCTTTGTCCTTTTTACTTCTCCGCTGTCAAGATCAAAGGCGTAAACGGCCACAGTATCCACTGGAACAGCGAAGCCATTGTCAAATGGAACTTCGCCATTTTTGAGTGCATACTTTGTATACATTTCCTCTATGCTCTCAAAATGCACTACTGTGTCATTTTCGTAATAGATTGGAGTGTCCTTTGCAAAGCATTTTCCACTTCCAAATTCTCCAAATACCTCGGAAATAGCCTGTGTTTCAATTCCACCGCCGAGAAGCTTATCCAAGGACTTGCTTCCGGTAGTAATCTTGCCCACAACAGCTCTCTTTTTTAAATATTCGTCGGCACGCATAAAGGTCCCGATATTGGCAGCTTCTCTCGCGGCTTGAATGATCTTTAGAGCAGCCCCTTCACTTATTCCAGCAAGCTCCTTTAGTTCCAAGGGAGATGCAACAGCTATTGCTTCCAAACTATCATAACCTGCCTCCCTAAGCTTTTCAGCAGTTGCAGGTCCAACTCCGGGGAGATCTTCCAAGCTTCTTATTTCCTTCTTTTTGGTTGCTTCTTTATTTGCTTCAATTGACAATTCTTCAAGATCGTCAAGCTCTTCAAACTCTTCAAGCTCTTTAATTTCATCCTCAACTTTCTTTTTTCTCGCCATAGTTACCACCCATAAGCATGATTCTACATAGTAGTGGATTCAAAGTGCTTATATATTTTTCCCATGCCCGAAAAAAGGACTTAAAGGCTGAAAATTAAAAAACCATTGATTAGTAAAGCCAGAATGCAAAAATAAAGGCATTAAGTTTGAGATTTCCAGTGGAAATGAAACTCTACTTTGCAGACTTGATAACCAACAGCTTTGCACCTTCTGGAATCGGCTCATCAAGAGGTGGCATGAGGTGAATTTCTTCTTTTGCATAACCAAGAAGGAACAAACCCTTGGAGTATAGGATTTTGAATGCCTCTCCAAAAGCCATTCTATCCATCTCGGGGAGTCTTAGAGAAGTTATATCGTATCTCCCGAGGGCTGTTGTTATCTCATCTATGACCTGACCTCCTCCCCGCCGTGAAGGACGAGGCTTTCAAAAGAAAAAAAGTAAAGCAATGCAAGATTATCGCAAGCAAAACCACAGCTAATACAAGAGCGAATATTTTGCTCCTTTTTAGCTTTATCCTTATCTTCAAAAGCCTTCTAACTAACGGAACGGGTATCATTGCATTAGAAGTTAAGGTCTAACCTTAAAAAGCTTCACTTTCCAGTGGAAATAAAACACCACAATTTTGGATAATGATGATTGATTTGACACGTCAATGATTAAAAGTTCCAGTGGAAATAAAGCTCTTTTTCCATACTTATCTAAGCGTTCATAAAATCATCTAACAAACCCCCAGAGTTTCATTTCCACTGGAACCTTGTTTTGAGAAATGGACGGATTTTGCGAATGAAGAAAATGTAAAAAGCATTTAAAAAGGCATTTAACGTTTACAAATATTGATTTGTTCACGATGCTTAAATGATAAACGAAGGATAGTTATTATCTTTACCATTTATTCGTGTCATATTTGAACAATGTTCATAGATAGGTATATATATCCAAAAACACAGAAATAGTGGGAGTGTTTACACCAACTTTAATAACAAAAAGGTTGGTGTTTTGCGCCGCTTCCACAGGAAATGAAACTCTGGGGGGTTAAGTCTCTGTTTAACAATTAACTTTTTGGTAAACATTTTCGTTGAATTCAATGCACATCTAAGACCATCACTGTTCTTATTTTGGAGTACATCTATGTTCATTATATCCTCCATAGGAAACAAGAAATGGGTTGCTCAGTGCTTGTTAATTGTAAAATTCCCATGTGGCTTTTGTATTCTTCATGGGCATTGCTTCCATTGGAAGAGTGAGTTTAAATACTTCAAAGTTCAACTTCATATGGTGGTTCCTGTGGAAGTACTCAAATGGTTGGAAGAAGGACATGACAATGCGAGGGATATAGTGGACCTTCCTTGGAAAGTGACAAAAAAAGCAGAAGGGATTTATTTGGCAGAATACCCAAAAATTCCCTTTGTTCTCAACATAGTAATAACTGATGAGTTCGTTCACCTCATAGTTCCTCTCGGATTAGAAACATTCGCCTTAGAACTGCCGGAGCGCTTGAAAGTTTACCATACCCTCTTGTTGCTGAACGATAGGCTAAATCTGATAAAGTTCTGCATAACTGGGATAAATGAGGAGATAACCTTGAGGGTTGACTTGGACAGGAAAACTCTTGGAAAAGGGGAATTTAACGATGCTCTTACAAGTCTCTTGATAGGTTTGAATCAAGTAATAGCTGCCTTGGGACTTGAAGAAGAGTTCGCTAGGGCAGTTTTTGAGAGAGTTGCAATGATGGTGCTGGAAAGACTTGAAAAGGGTGCCAAAAAAGAAGAAATTCTGAACTTCTTGGTAGTTAAGGTCGGGATGGATCCAAAAGATGCCGAGGAATTCTTGGAAAAGATAATTGAGACTAAAAGCCCGAAAGAGGATATTGGTTACTTTTAACTACCCTTCAATTTTCAATTCCATCAGCCTTCTGCACAAGTTCCAGTGGAAATGAAACTCTTGATGTATGTCCTTCTTGAAGATTAACTTCAATTCGTTTAGCCCAGTTTTTCCCCTAAATTCGCCAAACAAAAGCACGTTGTTCATTTCTATAACACCAAAAACTGCCGCCAAATTGAAGATTAGGGTCCTCAGCTGATAGCCGGTTGCGTAGTGTTCGCTTAGCTCTTCGTGGGGATATTCAAAGAGAAAATATTCAACTCCTTCAAGTTTTGCTATGTCAGTCATTGCGATATCTGCCGTTAAGAGAACTACGAGTGCTGGGGTGTTTTTATCGAATTCCTTCAAGGTCTTTATTATCAGTTCGTCGTTTGTGTTTGCCTTTTCATCAATGCTTTTTACCTCTATTATTTTGTCTTTTATCTTTTCGTATTCTTTTAGGGCTATGTACGCAGCTTTCCTCGATTTCTTCATCCTCCTGTTGCTAAATTCTTGGAGCAAATGCGAATTGTGGAGAATTTTCCTCAGCTCTTTTAGTTGTGCTGGTTTGTACTTGAAGTTCATTGAGTTTTCTATTTCCTTCTTTACTAAATCCACTATTGCTATCTGGATTCCCTCCGCTCCCTTGAGCTTGGATAAAAACGCATGGTACAATAGGTTGGTATCCGGGGCAAAGATTATTCTTTTCGTGAGGCTCTTATATGCGTTAAGCTTTTCTTGGAACTCATCAATGTTTGCGTAGTTTACGATTCCACTGGAAAGGAAGCACTCATAAAAGTCTCTGTATGTGGAAAGATCATATAGATACCTTTCTTTTCCTCGAAGTACTTTATGAAATTCGTCTTCTTTGGCTAACACTCTTATTTTGTACCTTTCTCTGTAGGGAAACGCCTCTAAAAGCGGAATGTTGTAGAGGGGGCTGCTCACTCTTATTCTGCCTCTCATCTGGATTAAGTTGATGAGTATCTGGAGCTCTGGCTTCTCTATAATCTTTTCCATCTTCTGCCCTCCATAAAGTCCTTTAGTTTTTGGATATGCAGAGGGATCATCATGTAAGGTCTATTTGCGTATTCCAAGTCTCTGAGTGAGAGGTAGAAGAGGTGTTCCACTTCCAGTGGAAGTGCATGGATAGCAGCCCCAGCCACTAAGGCTTTCCTTCCAGAGGTTATGTCAACAGAAACCTCATACCCTTCTTCTTTCAGCTTTTTGAGGAGTTCTCCTATCTTCTCATCCGCCTCGAGAAAGTTGTCTTCCTCTATTACCACCCATTCTATCTCCGGAGAAAAGCCGTATTCACTGGAAATTATCTTCAGGGCTTCAACGGCTTTGGGGAGTTTTTCAGAATAGATATCTTCCAGAAAGATGTAAATCTTGTCTGGCCTATAGCCCTGCATAACCACGGCATAATAGGAGTTTATCATGGCCCACGTTGACCTTCCGAGCATTGTGATGTATGCCTTCATAGGCTCCACTTTAATCTATAAGAATGAGCCCATACAAAACACTTTCGGAGAAGTCGAGCTTGACTATTTTTGAGAGCTCTATCCCCACGGCATCTATTGAGGGCCTTACCTTACTTGGCATTTTGCACTCTCCACTTCTTTCGAATTCACACTCTTCACAGAGGTTGCAGTTTCCCGGAAATAGTGCTGTTGCATAGAAGTTCCCACTTTTGAACAGCTCTTCTTCTCTCTTCAGAATATAATCCAACACCTTTCTCTTTTCTTCTTCAAAATTCTCGAAATTGACCTCAAACTTTATCAAAAGTGCCTGCTTATAATGTTTTACCAGTTCCTTCGTTTCCTTCCATGGAGGAGCATAAGGTGGGCAGGAAGGGCTTTTTCCATAGACTGGGCAACTTCTGCACTTCCACACTGGTCTTGGTGAAACAATAATTTCCTCTGCTGCTATCTCTTTCTCCCAGATTACCCTCATAAAGGAAAAATTGAAAAATCTCAATAAAAATTTAATCCATCAGGCGGCCTCCGTTAACATCAACGACTTCCCCAGTTATGTGGTCATTTTCTAGCAGAAAAATAACCGCATGAGCTATATCTTCTGGCTTGGCTATCTCCCCGGTTAATGAAAGCTTTCTTAGCCTTTCTCTCATCTCTTCATTTATCATATCAGTTGCGACAGGTCCTGGGGCAACGGCATTTACTAAAATGTTCGGTGCCAAATGCCTCGCGAGATTAAAAGTGAGTGCTATCAACCCTCCTTTTGATGCTGCATAGTGGGTTCCTACAGTTCCCCCGTCTTTACCGGCTATTGAGGCTATGTTGACTATTTTGCCTTTCTTCATGTATTTGAGGACTTCTTGCGTAACTATGAAGGCTCCCTTTAAGTTGACCCCCAAAACCTTGTCCCACTCTTCATCGCTTATCTCTATTGGGTTTATTGTCTTTCCAAGGATTCCGGCATTGTTGATTAGGATGTCAATTCTTCCAAACTTCTGGATAGCTTTTTCTACCATCTCTCTGACTTCTTCCCTGTTGCTTACATCTGCCCTGACTACGAGGGTTTCTACACCATAAGCTCTGCACATTTCTTCGGTTTTCTTTGCGTTTTCTTCATCCTTTGCATAGTTTATGATTACATTACATCCCTTCTTTGCCAGAGCAACTGCAATTGCCCTTCCTATTCCCCGAGAGGCCCCGGTCACTAAAGCCACTTTTCCTTTCAACTCCATGTCGATCACCAAAATAGATTTGGGAAAGTGCCATAAAAGCTTTATCAAGTAAAGGAACAATGCCGAAATGCTTTTACGTTCTTAATCATAATATTGAAACATGAAAACCATTCAAAGTCATTCAAGGAAAGAACGATTTTGGAAAGATTAACCCTCAACCTAAAACCTGGAGCAGGCAAGGAGGATTTAGAAAAGGCCCTGAAAAGGGCACGTAATTCGATTTGGGGGCTTGTTGGAATGAGAGAAGGTAATCATTTGTATCTCAGCTTAACGTAGAGATTGACACCACTCTGGAGGGCTGCCAGGGAGTTTAGGGTTAGGAATACCCAGTCCCCTATTAGATACGAATAGATTGCGAGCAGTGTTGAGGCAGTAACGTAAACCAGAACAAACTCCAAGTTTAGTGGACATCTCTTGTTTTTGATTGTTTCCCATGTTTGGGGCACCCAAGAACTCACGAGAAGAAGCATGCCTATGAGTCCCACGAGTTCCTTCATTTTATCACCTCCCTCTCTTGCACCGAGGACTATTAACACTGTTTAAAAAAGATTGTGGACTATTACAGGTGTATTCCTAAAAAAGAAAAGCGCAAAATAATCAAAAGAATGTCAATACTTTAATTCGGAGGCGAGTTTTGAGGTTGCCCATGTTTTAACGTCTTCATCGAGAATATCGTTAATAATCTTAAACGCCTCCTGAATCTTTCCCTCTCTTGCGAGGGCTAATGCCACCTCAGCCTGTATTTTTGACCTGTTGGAGATATCTCTTATAAGTCCGGCTATTTTTAAAGCTTCGTCTGGTTTACCAAGCCCAAGAAACTCGAAAGCCAGGCTCATGAGGGCTTTAGTGATACTCTCATCGTTTTCAATTTCAAAGATAGCTTCTATTGTTTGGTTGAGAGCATCATGGTAGTCTCTTCCCTGCTTTGCCATCTCTACCGTTAGCATTGACATTGACTTTGCCCTTATCCCCTTGTCGGGAATCGACTCTGCAATTTGAAGTGCGTTCTCAAAGTCACCTCTCTTTATGAGTTTTGAGACGGTTTCGTAAAGGGCCCGTGACTGGTACCATTCCTGCATGCAAACACCAAATAAGTTTTGCATTTGGAAAATTTAAGCTTTCCTACATCCCAAGAATAACGTATATTCCAAGGAGTATCAGCAATGTTCCTGCAATCATTGAAAGCTCTCTGGACTTTTGGACTATTCTCTGTGAGATTGATTTGCTCTCCGTTATGCTTCCGACCGTGAAGAGTATTATGAGCAGCGGGAGGACAAAGATGATGTTGTAAAGTGCCAGGAGGATCAGGGTTAGGCTTCTCCCTACTTTGGATATAAGGATTGCATATGCCAGATAAGTTCCCGAGGAACACGGGAGGAGTGTAAAGGATATTATGATGCCGAGAGAGAAAGCTCCAAAGAGGGTTGCTTCCCTGCTGAATATGCTTTTTCTAACTTCTTTCTTCTTTGCTATCCTGCTTTTTTCCATATAGCCGGTTACAAATGTGTAAGCGCCGAATGCTATTGAAACCACTCCTGCGACCCATACCGGGATTGTCTTCGTAAGTATCACCAGACCAATCCCGAGGAGGTAGTATGAGATGTAAACTGCAGCAACAAAGGCCAGTCCAACGGCATAGATTCTTCTTTTGGAGATGTTTTCTTTGAGGGATAGGGCTATGAGAAGCATGGTGTAAATGACGAACGTACAGGGGTTTATTGAATCAGCACCTGCCAGTGCGAGTAGAGGGTAGATTAAGTTCTTCAACCCGAGAATTGCCAATATCCCCGCTGTTAATCCAATTGAAGACAAAATTATCAACATGAGGGCCTTGATTTCAGACCTCACTCGGCTCACCATTGGTGAAAATATATTCAAGCTTATTAATGATTTCGGTCTGGTTTTCCGGGATTAGATACGTCTTGTCAGTTATAAAAAGGACTCCCTCAGCTTTTTTGGCTTCTTCGACAAGGTCGTCGGCGTAGTCCACTGGAAATTCTCCGTTCACTATTGCATAGAGCTTTCCTTCGTAGAATACTCCTATTACCGGAACGCCAGTTACTCCAAGGATTTCATAGAGCTGTTCAAACATCTTTCCGTTATGTTCGTTTCCCTGCAACTCGTAGTATGTTAAAGCCTCTTCCCCGAAAAACTCTGGAATATCTTCTTTCATTTTCTTACAGTGGGGGCATGTTGCCAGTCCGTACATGTAAAAGTGGAACTTTGCTTTATCTAGTGTGAACGTTTCTGTTGCTGTGCTGGGGGACGATGAAGATGAGGGATTGTCAGATATACACATGCTGGTAAGCACTACCAGTACAAGCAGCAACCCCGTTAGAACTTTTTTCATGAAACTCACCTAATTCGGGGATATGCTTTGTGGGTTATAAATGTTTAGAGATGTAAATTTTTTGGCACGCATCTTTTTAAGAACTTCCAAAATAGATGAATGGTGGTGAAAATATGGGTGACGTCGAGAAAGCCCTTCAAACTTTTTATTCGATGAAGTTGAAGGATATAATGCCGTCGATACCCTCGATGCCAATTGTTACTGCTGATTCTCCTATCGTTGATGTGCTTAAGCTGCTCAGGACAAGACACCACGTGTGGGTTGTAAACAACAGGGATGAAATGAAGCTTGAGGGGGTTATACGGTATCTTGATGTCCTGTCTATTCTCCTTCCGCCGGAGAACACAAAGGCAAGGCTGGGCAACATAAGTGCAGTTTTTAAATCCATTCTAGGAGGGGCGGAAAAAGCGGCTGATGTCATGGAGCGCAATGTAATGACAATAGACGAAGATGCCACAGTTCTAGATGCCCTTACAAGGATGAGAAGGTACAAAGTGCAAATCTTGGCGATTGTCGATGAAAACAATACTCTGAAGGGAGAAATAAGCCTGAGGTTGCTCATTGACGAGTTCCTAAGACTGATGAAGGTAGGTGGTGTGCAATGGCTCCAGAGTGGATCCTCTTCACCCTCGGAGTAGCCCTTATCTTTGGAAAGATTGGAGATCATTTAATGGAGCGCTTTGAGCTTCCCGGAGTTTTGGGCGAGATACTGATGGGCATGATATTGGGGAATCTGATATATTTTGGTCTGATAAAGCCCGAATACCTTACCCTTCATTCAGATGAAACCTTTGAATTTCTTGCTCGCTTGGGCATAATTTTTCTCCTCTTCTTGGGCGGTCTTGATACGGATGTTGAGATGCTCAAAAAGACCGGTGCTGTTGCAACTGTTTCTACCCTCACGGGAGTTTTTGTCCCTCTGGTTCTTGGGTACTTTGGACTCAAGCTAATGGGATATCCTTCTAGGGAAGCATTTGCTGGGGGAGTTCTACTAACGGCAACCAGCATAGGAATAACTGTTAGGGTAATGATGGATCTCGGGGTTTTGAGGAGTGATGTCGGAGCGGCTTCTTTGAGTGCGAGCGTTATGGATGACTTCCTTGGAATAGCTTTGATCATCTTCGCAGTTGGTACTGGAAGCATTTTAGGATTAATAAGCAAGATGGCTGTCTTCTTCATTATCACGGGTTTAGTTGCGTGGTATACGATAGAAAAATACATTCGCTTTTCAGAATGGCTGCATGTGGAGAAAGGAGTCCTTGGCATGGTGCTCGCTTTGATGTTTCTCTTCTCTGCTTTGGCGGAGCACTGGTTCGATGCTGCTATAGAAGGGGCTTTTATGGCTGGCCTAGTTTTATCAAAACTTCCAGAGGGCAAAAGGATAATGGAAGACGTGAGGGCAATAGCCTATGGGTTTTTGGTCCCTGTGTTCTTCGTGTACACCGGGGCGATGCTTGATTTAAGGGTTTTTACCAGCTTTGAAGCTCTTTCCCTTGCAGGGGTTTTAACCACAATTGCAGTTATTGGAAAAGTTCTCGGCAGGGGAATAGGGGCTATGATTATGAGGTGGAGCGCTAAAAAGTCCCTCCAGATGGGTATTGCTTCAATCCCAAGGACTGAAGTGGCGCTTGTTGACCTTATGGTAGCAATTCACGGAGGCGCAATCCCAGAAAGCGATGCCCCAAAGTTCATTGCAGCTACGCTGATTTTCATAACTGTTTCTGTTCTAATAACCCCACCGTTACTCAAGTGGGCGTTTAAAGAGGAAGTTGAGGCTATGAAGCAAGGAAAAGCCGAGAAGAGAGTAGAGGCAGTGCAGGAGACAAGGAGAAGAATATCAATATTGAAGAGACCAAGGAGGAATCGCTAAAATACCCGTGCATATCCCCATTTTTTAACGCTTGTTAAGATTGAGGTTTCCGTGCTCTTTATTCCTTCGATTTTTCCCAGCTTTTCTATTAGAAAGCTCTCAAGTTCTTGGAGGTCTTTCACGGTTACCTGCATTAATACGTCGTGTGCTCCGGTGGCTATTCCCAAAACATCAACTTCCGGAAGTTTGGAAAGCTCTTCAACGGCTTTTTTGATTTTGTTGGGCTCGATGTCAACGGCTATAAACGCCACTATGTTGTAGCCCGCTTTGAAGGGGTTTATTAAGGCGGCGAACTTTCTTATTACTCCTTCTTCAATAAGCTTTTTTACCCTAAGCCTTACGGTTGATTCGGGTATTCCTATTCTCCGGGCTATCTCGGAATAGCTCATCCTCCCGTCTTCTTGAAGCAACCTTAGGATGTTTTTATCTGTTTCATCCAATTTCATTTTGTTCACCTAATTAGCATTTTATTTAAATATTATACTGTTGAATTTTAAATGTTTTGTGGTATTTTTGTCAGATTACGCAAAATTTGACCGAAAATGCTATTAATTTCAAACGCATATTTAATTCGGTGGGAGAATTGAGAAAGGAGGAAATTATAGAGCGATATTCACGAATCTTTCCGAAGGCTTCCCGTGTAACCTATGCCCCAATAGTTGCGGTCAAAGCTAAAAACGCAAAGGTGTGGGACATTGAGGAGAGGGAGTACATAGACTTTTTAAGCGATGCAGCCGTTCAAAACGTTGGTCACAACAACGAGAAGGTTGTCAAGGCAATAAAAGAACAGGCTGAGAGGCTTATTCACTTCACTTTTATCTACGGCTTTACACTTGAGCCCCTTCTACTCGCGGAAAAGCTTGCTGAAATTTCCCCAATTGAAGAGCCAAAAATAGCCTTTGGTTTAAGCGGAAGTGATGCAAACGACGGAGCAATAAAGTTTGCCCGGGCTTATACCAAAAGGAGAACCCTTTTAAGCTATCTTAAGAGTTATTATGGCTCAACTTACGGTGCATCAAGCATAACTGGCTTGGACTTTCACGTGAGAGCGTTGGTGGGAGAGCTTAGCGACGTTCACTACATTCCTTATCCGGATTGCTACAGATGTCCCTTTGGAAAAGAAAGAAACTCGTGTAAAATGGAGTGCGTCGAGTATATCAAGGCGAAGTTTGAGGGAGAAGTTTATGCAGATGGTGTTGCCGCTTTGTTTGCCGAACCGATTCAAGGCGATGCCGGAATGGTCGTACCTCCCGAGGATTACTTCAAGAGGGTCAAAAGAATCCTCGATGAGCATGGGATTCTTTTAGCTGTAGATGAAGTTCAGAGCGGTCTTGGGAGAACTGGGAAATGGTTTGCCATAGAACATTTTGGAGTTAAGCCGGACATAATAACCGTAGCGAAGCCCCTTGGTGGTGGCTTGCCAATAAGTGCCGTAGTTGGAAGGGCTGAGATCATGGATTCTCTTCCCCCTCTAGGGCACGCCTTTACCTTAATCGGAAATCCCGTAGCGAGCAGGGCGGCTCTTGCCGTCATTGAGGAGATCGAAGAAAAAGATCTCTTGAAGAGGGCGGAAAAGCTTGGAAGCTATGCTATGAAACGACTTGGAAAGATGAAAGAGGAGTATGAGCTAATTGGCGATGTGAGAGGAAAAGGCCTTATGATAGGAGTTGATTTAGTTAAGGACAGGGAGACTAAAGAGAGGGCATATGATGAAGCCAAGAAGGTCGTCTGGAGGGCTTATGAGCTTGGATTAATCGTTGCTTTCCTACAAGGGAACGTCCTGAGGATACAACCTCCACTAACGATTGAGAAAGAGACCCTCGATGAGGGCCTTGATAAGCTTGAAAGAGCAATAGCCGACGTTGAAGAGGGCAGAGTTGGGGATGAAGCTTTGAAGTTTGTTCACGGCTGGTAGCTTTTCTTTTTCTATTTACTGCTCTTTTTTGGACATTGGAGCACTTTTTGCTTCCCAAAAATTTATAAAATGCTTTTCTTTCGGCGGGAGAGTAGCAAGGTGAGGAAGATGAAGAAAAAAGTAGCCACAAGCATGCAGGCAAGAAAGGCATCCCTAATAGCCCAGAACACCCAAATGCCTAGGTGGTTTTATGCCTTCGTGCCCTTTAAGATAGCCACAGGTGGCTCTTCTCAAGTCGTTCCCCTCTATGCTATGCATCTCGGCGCTGGGGCAGGAGAGATAGGACTATTGAACGCACTCTCGACCTTTGCCTCCACTATAGGGACGATATTCTGGGGCAGATTGAGCGATAAAATGCTTAAAAGAAAAGCCTTTATTTTAATGGGTCTTTTAAGTACTTCAATCTTTCTGAGCCTGTTGGCGTTTGCAGGGAGTTTTTGGGATCTTCTTTTAATCAACGCGGTCTATTCATTTTTCTTAGCTTCCACTGTTTCGATACCAGTTGTTCTCCTCTTTAGAAACGTGAGAAAGACAAGATGGGACGAGGCTGTAGGGAAGTTCAACAAAATCGGTGGCTGGGCGTGGGTTGTGGGGCTTTTAGTAGGCTTCACGCTCATTAGATTTTTAAGTTTTAAGCAACTCTTCCTTCTCTTTGCTGTAGTAAACGTTCCGGGGTTTGTTATAGCTTTGAAAACGATCAGAGAAGCTCCGGTTTATCTCCATAGGGCTAACATAAAGCCCCTTGTGACCCAGGTTATTCAGAAGGGTCGTTATCTTCCGAACTTTATCATTCACTTACTCTTCTGAAAGCCTCGTCCTTTAGGGCGGGGATGCAGTATTCGGAAATTTAACCACTCAAATAGAAACCCTTAAATACTTTGCAATATAATAAGGCCTCGAAGAGGCCACTGAAAACAAGCCCAAAGCAGGGGTTTCACGTTACCACTCCGCTTGGAGTGGTTTGGACGCCGACAGGCGTCCTCTTGAGAACTGCCCAAGTGGGTGGACAGAAAACTAAGGTTTGGCCTCTAAACCATAACCCCGAACCGCTTTGCGGTAGGGGTAACGGGCACAAGACCGTGCCCTCGGGCTGAACCGAAACCGGCAACGGGAGTAGGGAATGAGTCGCCCGTAAACCTTCCCGCTATTGGCGAGGGGTTAGCTCGTTGGAACCCTCACCGTTCACGGCGGGGAGGAGGTCAGCCACAAAGTTGAGGGTTTCCTCAAAGTTCAGTGGCTTCTATCTCTCTTCCCTCTTTTTCTGGGTGTCATTGGGTATGTATGCCACTCAACTTCCGGTATTTTTAATAAAGAGCGGACTTACGGGTCAAGAGGTCTTCGGATTGGCGCTCTTAAACTCCTCAACTTCGGCGATGCTCTATCAGAGGGTTGGGCTAAAGCTTAAATCCAAGAATCCAGCCTTAGCATTAATGCAAGGATACCTCTTTAGAAGCATTGGGGTTCTCTTATTGCTGCTTCCCTTTAACGTTCCTTATGCTTTGCTCATCTCAGCCGCTGGAAGCTACGTTCTCTGGGGCTGCTCTTGGTCTTACATAAGCGTTTCATCAACTTCCCTCATAGGGAGGATGAGTTCTCCAAAAGAACAGGGGAGCGTTTTGGCAACTGCAAACTTGATAAACTCCAGCGGATTTGTTTTGGGAAGCTTGGCTGGAGGTTTTGTGGCATCACAAATGGATTTTACCTTAAACTTTGCCTTGGCATCTTCAATGAGCCTTTTGGCGGTGGTTCCGCTTTTCAGCATAATAGGTCTTTCGTTTGTGTCCCCATTCTCAGTTCTTCCACAAATAAGGAGGAAAAATTAATGTATCTCTGCATTCCCGAGCTTTATGTATCTCCCATGCCTTTTCACGAACTCCAAAAAGCGTTTGTATGTTGGATGGGTACTTAGGGTTTCGCTGTCGCCAATTGCAATCAGCTTTCTCTTTGCCCTTGTTAGAGCAACGTTAAGCCTTCTCAGATCAGTTAAAAATCCCAGTTCATCTTCCTTGTTTGACCTGACAAAAGACAATACTATCACTTCTTTCTCCCTTCCTTGGTACCCATCAACCGTGTGAACTTCGATTTCTTCTCCTACTAAGGAGCGTATCAAATCCACCTGGTCGTCGTAGGGTGTAATGATCCCTATCCACTCTTCTTTAACTCCCATTCTAAAAAGCTTCTCCACTATCTCTTTAACCAAGAGTGCCTCAAGCGGATTTTCTCTTGAGGTTGAGCCTTTCCTCTGCCTCTCCCACTTGTCTCTTCTCTCCGCTGTATCGACAAAAACGAGCGGCTCTTCTCTTTTCAGAATTGAGTCCCAGGGCTCTCCGAAAAACGGTTCTCTAACTTTCAGGTCAGCCAGAGTTATGTTCTTCACGCTTTCATCCGCTTTTATTTTGCCATTGTAGAACTCCCTGCTCGGAAACTCCATGAGCTTCTCGTTCATCCTGTACTGTATTTCGAGCATCTTCGCTTTCTCTGGGTAAAGATCAATGAGCTTTTCAAAAAGCGTCTCGCTGAGCTCCTTTGCCTCTTCGCTTAGAATTGTTGGGGGTAGCTGCTTATGATCTCCCGCAAGGACGAAGCGTTTTGCCTTTGCGATTGGAATTAAAACACTCGGAATTGTTGCTTGGGATGCTTCATCTATTATCGCAACATCGAACTCCACATCCCTTATGAACTCAAGAGCTGCAGAGGAGTTTGTGCTCAAGATCACATCCGTCTTGTCGATTATTTCTCTGATTATCTCCTCCTCTATCTTTCCGGCAAACTTGTAGAGCTTCTGCACCTCTTCGTTTAGCACTATCCATTGAGCCATCTCCTTAACATCCTTTGCGGGGACTCCCCTTGCCCCTCTGCCCTTCTCGGCCAGCTTTAGGATCTGCTTGTTGGTTAACCCTCTTCTAAGGCTTGGTGTAGGTTTCTTGTGTTGATCTCTCATCATGGCCAGTCTCTCTGCTTTATTTCTAAGCTCTCTGACCCTTCTGTATCGCTCGTGGCTCTCAACCTGAAATGCAAGGGTTGATTCCTTCAGGTGCTTTGAGACTCTCGAAGGGTGGCCTAATCGAACGAGCTTAACCTTTCCCCAGAGTCTCTCCACGAGGTTGTCAACTGCGACGTTGCTCTCAGCTGTTGCGAGAACTTTGCTTCCTCTCTTGACTTCTTGGAGGATGAGCTCTGCAAGAGTTCTCGTCTTTCCAGTTCCAAAGGGGCCATGGATTAAGAAGAAGTCCTCACTACCAAGGGCGAGATTTATAGCTTTTCTCTGTGTGGGGTTGAGGTTTTTATCGAAAGGTTCAAATTCTTGGGGGATGCTCTTCATGGGTTTTTCTTGTTTTAGGATGAGCTTCAAAGCTTTAATGCCATTTTCGCTGAGGCGTTTTAGGTTCTCTATCTGTCTTCTAAAGGTTACATCGTTTGCGTAGAGGTCTATTCTAACGTTTCTCAAAGCCCAGGAGGGAACTGATTCCAAGGCGATAACAATAAACCTGCTCCCCTTTTCAACAACGGTTCCAACAAGGTCACTCATTAGAGGATTTCCTCGGCTTATGAGGACTAAATCTCCAACGCTTATCTCTGTTTTAAATGGCTCCTTTCTTCCATACTTGACGAGCTTAAAGCCGAATTCCTCACCGATTATCTTTCCATTGAGGTTTAAAATAGCTCTACCAAGCTTTTCTCTCTCGTAACCCCTAAGCCTGCGCATCTCTTCGCGCATTGCCTCTATCTCAGCCTCTCGCTCAAGCTCGACAAGCTCGATTAGTTTTGCAATGTAGCTTTTGACGTGCATGATCCATCACTGGACGTGTAAAACTCTTGTAGAAGAGCGTTTTGGTGGGCCCGCGGGGCTTCGAACCCCGGACCTCCCGCTTATCAGGCGGGCGCTCTGACCAGGCTGAGCCACGGGCCCATTGTTTGGTGCCCCGGCCGGGATTTGAACCCGGGTCGCGGGATCGAGAGTCCCGCATGATTGACCGGGCTACACCACCGGGGCGTCGATGTTGATAACCAAAAATTAATTTATAAATCTTTCGATGCTCCGCTCGCATGAGAGTGCTCATTTACTCTTTGGCATTCTTCCAAGTAGACCTCCAGATATTTTATGAGCTCCTTAATGCTTGGCATAACAATGTCGGGTTTTACTTTGCTCTTTTCGATGTCCTCGAGTGTATTAACCCCTGTGAGCACCATTATCCCTTTGGCGTTTATTCTCTTAGCAAACTCTATATCTGTGTCCAACCTATCCCCTACAATCCAGATTTCATCGGCGTTCAGCTTCTCTTTTACAACTTCAAAAACTGGCTTGTTGGGCTTGCCAATTATTAAGGGTTCCCTCTCTGTTGCAGCTTTTAGAGCGGCAATTATCGAACCAGCCCCGGGCAAAATGCCCTCTTCGCTTGGGTAAGTTGTGTCGGGGTTAGTCCCTATAAAGAGCGCACCATTTCTTATGGCCAAACAGCCGTATTTGAGCTTTTCGTAGGTCAGCTTTGGATCAAGACCAACTACAACGTATTTTATTTCCCTCCACCGTTCCTTTGCGTTTTCAACGCTTATTACGGGCCAGCCTATTGATTTTATCTCTTCCAGAAGTCCTTCTCCACCGATTACAAAAACGTTGCCCCTCTCAAAGTTTCTGCTCAAATACTTAGCCGTTGCATAACCGGAGGTTATTATTTGCTCTTCCTCAACGTCAATTCCCATCTTTTGGAGCTTTTCTTTGTACATTCTTGCATTTCTTGTGGAGTTATTGGTGAGAAAAATGAATGGGATTTTATTCGCTTTTAAAAACTTGATAACCTCATTTGCTCCTTCAATGGGTTCTTTTCCCCTGTAGATTACCCCGTCCATGTCAAAAATGATTCCGATCATAACTAGCACCAAGAAAGAAAGGAAAAGAGAGTTTAAAAATTCACTGCTCTGCGTAAATTTGAAGGGAAACTAAGCATAGGTCTTTTTGGATCTCATTGCCTGCATTGGGGTTCACGAGGAAGAACATCGAAACCTTGGCTACTTCTGACGGCGCAAGAGGGAAGGTGAGGATTGATATTGATTGGTTGTTTAACTCGAAGAGGGTCTTTCCAGAATAATCGCTTGAAGTGTAGGTTTGGTTTTCTACCGTTATGACTATCCATTCCAGTATAAGGTTCTTGCTGAGCTCTCCTCCTTTAGAGGTTGAGTCTACCAATGCCTCTGCATCGGTGAGATCTCCATTTTCCAAGTCTTGGATGTGGGGAATTATCAGTATCTTAGAGATATTAAAATCTCCGCTGTTTTTTATGTAGAACTCCACCTTTACTTTATCTCCAGGTTTTAAGTCGTCAAACTCAAACAGCTTTAAGTCGTTGTAGAAAGTGTTTCCGGTCTTGCTTATTCTGATGTCAAACTCTCCCGTGGAAATTTCGTTGTTTTCTGAGGTGCTCACGTCGCTGAATATTGCCATCCCTATCTTGAAGCCTAATGCGCCTAGTAAAAGCCCTATGAGTATAAATCCCAATTCTCTTTTCATAGGCTTCACCGGGAGAGTGTTTACAATTTATATTTGTAATTTATTAATTAAAAAGATTTCTATTGAGTTGTACTACTAGATAATTAATAATTTATTCATTTATTTTTAAGTTCGAAAGATTAAATCTCTAATCGTTAAAGCATGTGCTGGTGAGAATATCTTTAATAAACGCTTCAGGGGTGCCTATGATTACTCTGGCCTCCTCCCCGCCCTGAAGGGCGAGGCTTTCAAAAGAAAAAAGTAATATTCCAAAAGAACTACTTAGATTATAGAAAACTTAAAAAGAACTACATCAAAAAATGCTAAGGACTATGACTGGGGACAACATAACAAAGTTAACTGAAAACTTTTATGAGAGGGTCGTAAATGGCGGTTGAGGTCTCTGTAATTTTACCCACAATGAATGAGGAAGATGCTGTGAAAATAACTATCCCGCAGATACGGGAAACCCTAGAGAGATTAAACCTTCCTTATGAGATAATTGTGGTGGATAAAAGCACTGATGAAACCCCAAAAATTGCGGCTGAATTAGGTGCAAAGGTAATTCGCCAGAAGAGAAAAGGTTATGGAGATGCCTATCTTGAGGGATTCAAAGTGGCAAGAGGGAATTACATTGTGATGCTTGATCCGGATGGGAGTTATGACCCTCGCGAGATTCCAAAGTTGTTGGAACCTCTACTAAAAGGTGAGGCAGATTTCGTCATTGGGACCAGGCTTAAGGGAGTTATTAAACCCGGTGCAATGCCATGGCTTCATAGATACATTGGTAATCCGCTCCTAACGAAGGTTCTCAATATATTTTTCAAGGTGGGAGTTTCTGATGCTCACTGTGGCTTCAGGGCAATAACAAAAGACGCGTTGCAAAAGCTTCCTCTAAAGTGTCGTGGGATGGAATTTGCAAGCGAAATGGTTATAGAAGCGGCAAAAGCTGGCTTGAGGATTCGAGAAGTTCCTATAACCTATCATCCAAGGATTGGAGAGTCTAAACTCAGTTCGTTTAGGGATGGGTGGAGACATTTAAGGCTGATGCTTCTGTATTCGCCGTCTTATCTTTTCTTGCTTCCGGGAGTGTTTTTGATTGTCTTTGGTATTGTTCTTTTGGCCTACGCTTACAATACCAACCCGCTGAGAATACATACTATGATTCTAGGAAGCCTTTTGATTATAGTGGGATTCCAGGTGATAAACTTTGGAATTTCGGGAAAAGTTTATGCCGCTAAGGAAGGATTAGATAAGCCTGATAAAATCACGAAGTTTTTCATGAGGTACTCAATTTTGGAAGAGGGTCTCGTGATTGGAGGAATATTGTTTGTTGTGGGTTTGATATTGGGGATTAGGATATTCTTGAAGTGGAGGGCTACTGGATATGGTGAGTTGTTTGAAATAAAATCTGCCGTAATAGTGCTAACGCTGATAGCCCTAAGTATCCAGCTGATATTTTTCTCGTTTTTTGTTAGTTCTCTAATGCTGAAGGAGGAACTCTAAATGAAGATTCTAATGGTTGCTCCTTATTTTTATCCAGAAGGGGGCGGACTGGAAAGGTATGCCTACGAAATGGCAAAAGAGCTTGGTGAAGAGAATGAAGTGGTTGTTATTTGTGCAACAAAACTAAAGGAAATGTTCGAAAAAATTGGCGGGATTAAAGTTTTAAGAAAAAAACCGAACTTTATTCTTTCAAACACTCCAATTAGAGTTTTCCTGCCCTTTGAGCTTTTGAGGATGGTGAAGAGACAGAATTTTGACGTTATAATTGCCCATACCCCAGTGCCGTTTTTTGCAGATGTGGCTTCTTTAGTTGCAAAGCTATTGAAAAAGCCTTTAATAATTGTTTATCATACCGGAGATCTAAAGAAAGGTTCTTGGGTCGATTTCTGGGCTGGATTGTATGAAAGAACGGTTGAAAAAATAACGCTTAGAAATGCTGAGGTAGTATCAGTTTCCCGCTATGTCCAGAGGACTTTATGGGAAAAGGGGTTTTATTCGAAAGTGAAATACCCAAAAATTGACGAAGATTTTATTCTCGCCAAGCCCAACTTTAAAGGTGAAGGGAATACCATTCTCTTTGTTGGGCAACTTGGTAAGTTTCACAGGTGGAAGAATCTGGAATTGGTGTTAAGAGCGTTGGTCTTTGTTAAAAAAGAACTTTATGACGTTAAACTTGTTGTAGTTGGTAGTGGAGATTTAATTGAATGGTACAAAAGGTTGGTCAAGGAGCTAAACTTGGAAGAAAACGTTGAATTTCTCGGATATGTAAGCAAAGAAGAACTGATACGTCGTTACAAATCAGCTAAACTCTTGGTTCTACCGTCGTCTAAAAGTGAGGCCTTTGGAATTGTTGTCCTGGAGGCTCTGGCGTTAGGAACCCCGGTTGTGGTTAGTAAAGTTGGAGAATTCCCAGTAATCGTTGAAGACGGAAAGGGTGGGCTTCTCACGGGATTGGATGAGAGAGACCTAGCTGAAAAAATTCTATTTTTGCTAAGGAATGAAAAAATAAGGAGAAAAATGGCAATAATTGGGAGAAAAACAATTAAGCGCTTCATTTCCTGAATTTCCAGAGCTTTAAATCACTTGAAACGACGTACTTCTTTATGGCACCTTCTTCTTTGGCGTGAATTAGCAAATAGGGGCCTGCAGAATAGATTTCTAACTCCTCGATTTCTTGGGGATTTTCTCTAAAATTCACCCAGCTTTCGAATGTTATCAACCAGTCCGGGTCGAGCTCTACGGCCTTTTGTATATTCCTATCTGCCCACTTCCAATTCTCAAAACCAAGGAGAGCCGGATGAGGGGTTCCCACGAAAAATTCCTCCAGATCAGCTTTTTCTTCTAAAATCTCGAAAACTTCTCTATCGTACCAGTAGCCGTAGTCCTGGATCCCCTTTGCCCCTATGTCGCTGAGCTCTAGAACAGCGATATTGAAAAAGATAAATTGGGCAATCAAAAATAAAGTGACCCATTTCTCTACTGCCAAAATGTTCAAAAGTTTAGTTTTGGATTTTAAATTGTTGTAAAGCTGGATTATCCCATAACCAGAGAAGATGCTCATTAAGGCCAGAGGCCCAAAAGTGTAGCGCTCAAACGGACCGTTAAGGATGAAACCATTAACCCCATTCAGGGTTATTATGGAAGGCAGCACCAACAACAAAATATCTCTGTGGAATTTGTCCTTCTTTACCCCATACAAAAACCCAATAACTATTAGTAAATAAGCAAATACAAATTCAAGCCATCCCCTCGCCAACCTTAGCACAACGTTGTTGATCCCCCACTTTAAGGCATCTCGTGCATTGTAGCTTAGAGGGCTCCCATACAAGCTAATCGATGCCATAAACAGCAAATTCAAAGCTATTGGCAGCGCTGAAACCCCCAAGATTTTTGGGAATTCCTTTCTGTTTTTTCTCCATGCATATATCAAAAAGAAGGGATATGTTGTAAGCCATGTTTCTCTTGCACAAAATGCCAAGCCAATTGAAAGAGCGGCTGTAAGAGGTTTCTCCCCGAAATAATAGATTGTCACGAGTACGAAGAGCGTTCCCCATGGTTCTAGAGTATATCTTGCACCGTACCTCAGGGCAACAAACGAAAAAAGGAACATTAGAGAGCTTAAGAATCCGGTTTTTTCTCCGTAATACCTTTTGGCTATGCTATAGATTAGGATTATGTCCATTAGAGTTACAAAGGCGGTTGCCGCTCTTGGTAGAAATACTCTAAGATCAACGCTACCAAATGCCATCAATGGGGACGTTAGGATGAAAACGAGTGAGGATCTAGGCAGGAATTCAAGGTGAAGGGCTTTTCTTGATATGTTTAGGTACAGCATCTCGTCTTGAAAGAGTCTTAAAGTGAATAATGGAACAAAAATTATAATGAACCAAAGCAGGATTAGTTTATTCTTGTTCTCCATGGAGTTTACCCCCAGTTTTCTTGGTGGTGTGCTATCACCCTTTTCAATTCTTTAACTTTCTTAAAGTCTTTTTCATTTCTTGCTACAAGGATTAAGTCATGATAAAGTGCTGTTGCAGTGATTACTGTATCCGGGAGCTTAATTTTATATTTATACCTTAGGTCTATTGGTTAAGTTTGCAATTTTTTAAGGATTTCCTTTATTTTATTGATTCCTCTCTGGGATTGCGTCAGCCAAGTAATAGATCAGAATGTTTGTATCGATTAAATGTCCCTTTTCCATTCTTCTCTCAGCTCCCTTAGCTCTCTCAAAATCAACCTTTAAATCTCTGTATCCATCTAAACTCAGAAGGATTAAAAAGCTTTGCTTTGATCTTCTCCCGGAGATTTATGGGACTATTTAAAACTTTCTCTTCGTATACAATCTTGGTAATTCCCTTCTCATTTGTTCTCGCTCTTTGTTTCATGGATTATGAACCCTTCCTCTGTTTCCCCCACTATCTCGATTTCTTCAATACCTCCTTTTCTTTGTGGGTTCAACTTCCGAGAAAGCTTCATTGTCTTTGGTTTCAGTCTTAATATCCCAACAACTGTTCCAAGGGCAAAAATCGCTATCGCTGGATAAACTGTAAAAGTGTCCTTTGACAGGTACATCAACAATGCGAGTAAGTAAATGCTAATAACTTCCCTCACTTCTTTTCTATCCCACTTGGGCTCTAGATACTCAATCCACTCATTTAGGATGCCGATGAGGAGGAGGTAATAGACTACAATTGCTACATCGTTGGCATAGTTTTCAGCTCCGAGCGCTAAGATAACTGCTGCTATTATTAGTCCCACTACTGCAAAGAACACAAACCTCTGTCCAATTGAAAACCCTTTGTAGGTTTTAGCTAGTAATTTCCAGTGTTTTTTGATCAAGAAAGCAACTCCAATGAGAGAAAGTGCTAAGAATAGAATAAATAAAGCCCATTCAAGGTTTGGCTTTACGGTTATTGTCGTCTCTACCTCTTTTGTTTCCCTGCCTACTGGTGTTATGTAAAACTTTAGAGTGTATTTTCCAGGAGGAGTTATTATTGGAAGCTTAGACTCCTGAAAGATATGAATTGTCTTTCCCTCGCTGTATTCACGCCAGGATGGATGTTCATAGGAGAAAACCTTAATTCCAAAGTAGTAAACCTCAAGCTTTATATCTATTTCATTAACTACTCCTCGTTTATTGGTTATGTAGAAGTCTGCTCTTATTGTGTCTCTAGGGTGGTAGGTTTTGTTCAGGAAGATTTCGACTTTGATATCTTCATCGTCAATTAGAAGCTTTTGGAGGTTTTCATTTGTTATGGTTTCTTTTTTGATTTCTTGAGTAACTGGGGGTTCTGTTTTAGTTTGGGTCGTGCTCTCTGTCTTTGGTTTTTCTATTGGCTTGACTTCACTAACGGTGAAGTTATCAAGATAAACCGTCCCAATGCCGTTTATTACAATCACCAGGGAAGAGAATTTGGCTTCTTTGAATGGAGTGGCCGTTATTTCTACATTTTTCAATCCAAATGAGCCCTTTCCTATGAACGTAACGTTCTTAGCAAATATGAAAGTTCTATTTTCATTAAAATAAGCAATCTCCGCTAAAACGCCGTTTGTGTTTTCGCCCTTTATCGAGAAGGAGTATTTTAGGGTTGTATTTATTGGAAATTGTGGGGAGATTAGGGTGTTAAAGCCCTCCCTCGTGGATGTTGCTTTTAGAGTAGTGCCGTTGTGCTCTATATTAACCCCGTTACCCTGCCACTTCTCTTGAGCTAAAGCAAAAGTGAAAAGCATAGCGATGAACATTAGAGCGATTAGCTTTTTCATTGTGAATCACCCCTTCCGTAGAGAGCTCAGATTATCAGCATAAACCACTCCTTGGGAACCTTTTCTTAACCTCTTCATTCCTTTGTTTCCATAACCGACTCGACTGCAATATTTTTATCTGGAAATCTATCTCCTACCCACTCTAAAGGCTGAGATTTGGTTTATTATCACTAGTTAATTTGAGTTAACTGAAATATAACCGTTTTGGTTAAAATGATTTAATTAATATTCCTAGCTCCTCTCTAATTTTTCTAAATTTCTTCTCCAAATGCTTAACTCACCTATCGCCCTTCTCTCTCCTCCAGTCGTAGAAGATGTAGAAGATGCTCAAGACAAAGGTTGCTTAGCATTCAAGAATAATAACGGATAAAGTGCAAACATGCTGGAGATAGTCAATCTTTGAAAATTTCAAAGAACAGCTCTTTTTTAATTCTAAAACCTACTTGAGTTAGCTCTTTAAAAAGGTCTTCAGGCTCAAATTTGGCTAAGTTTAATTCTTTTAAAAGCTTTAGAATGCCCAATGTTCCGATTACCTTAACTCCTTCGCTTCTCGCAACTTTTCGAGCTTTTAAATCATCCAAAGCAACCCAGCAGTTATTCCTCTTTGCCAAAATTATTGCTTCGGTTTCTCCTTTATGCAGACCTACAATCCCTTCTGCAGTTACTTGGAGAACTTTAATTTTTCCCATGCTAATCAGTTCAGCAATCTTCTTCGAGGATTCGTCATTTTTTGCTCTAATTTCATCATAGACTGCCTTTGGGATTATAACCTCACTAAAGACATCAAAAATTTTGTCGAGGTATTTTAGCTTTTCTAAGAAGATTAGTGGGGATGTGTTAAAGACTATTCTCACTTTTTAGCTCCTCCAGGAGCTTTTTGACGGCTTCTTTTTCTAGATTAGCTTCTTCTTCATCCAAGAATGAATAGTCAATTTCGAGAAGGTCTAAAAGAAATGCGAGCTTTTCCCTGTCGAGCTTGAGAAGCTCGGCAGCTTTTTCAAACGTTATTTGATGAGAGACTAATAACCCCAACACCTTGAAAAACCTCTCTTTTTCCTCATAAGTTTTGAACAGAGGGAACCCCCAGACAACCTTCTCTATCTCCTGCATAGTAATCACTGAGATTAAATGGATTGGAGGAAATAAAAACATTTCTCTCTATCAAACTAAACCCCAGTGGGCTAACGCTTTAAGACGGCTAGGAACTCTTTAGCTTTTCTTTCCAATTTCTTGGCTTACTTATCGTCCTTTTCTCTCCTCCAGTCGTAAAATACATTCCCCTATATCTTTTAGCAACTCTGAAACCTATTAAGAAACTGATAGAATTCTGATGGTGGTTTAACAATGAGCATCTCTCTTTCAAAAGGATTTTCGAAGGTTTCTTCAATGCTTAAATATTTTACGTTTCTGTTAAGATTCTCCCTGTACTTTTTATACCGCATCACTTCTTTTGTTTTCTTAATGATTTCGCCCTTAAACATCTCTGCTCTTAATCCCTCCTTTTTAAGCATAAAAACATCATAAAAGTCAGGAAGTTTCTGTGTGCATCTTGTAAGAATTGCCTAACTTTTTCACGGAGAATCTCTTCTTTGCTGTAAGCTAGAACTTTTACTGGAGTATAGAACTTTAGAAAGTCTTTGAAATAAGCTATTTCCTCATCTGTAATTTCAGCATTGTCAATAAGTGTTCTTGCCATGACAAGTTTAGGCCCAAAAAAGAGCTTTTCAACGAAATTAACTTGAACTTTTATGAGCTGATTCCAATCCCATAATTTAAATGTTACTATCCTGCTTCCAGCACCAAATTCAATGTAATTCTTGTTTTTAACATTGTTTTTGAAATCCACACCAAGTCCTTTTGCAGTTAATTCAAGAACAGAGCCAAATTTCTCAGTCTCCTTAAGTAATTCTTTTCTCAACCTTTTTTTCCAAGATTTTTCCATGTGCTTTGATCTCTCCATGTAAAGTCGAGGTCAGCACTAAAACGGTAATAGCCTAAGTAGCATTTAACCAGACACTTTGAACAAATAGCTATCCCTAAGAGAAGAAGAGATGTCCTTCCGGATTCTATGGATCAAAATGTCCCTTTTTACAAGTGAAGAGTTCCTAATATTGGACTTCTCCACCACAAATTCGACAAACTCAGACAACTCTGGCATTTTTAGCAACCTCTCTAACACTCTTTGGGTAGAACTTTAAATATTCCGCAATTTTTCTTTTTTTAATCTTAGTCCTATATTCATCAACCACTGAAATAATTCTCTCCTCTGGAACAGACCTGTACCTGGAGATGTAGATTATATCGAGTATCGTTTTCTCAAGGTCAGAAAATTTTATTCCCTTTTTTCAATTACCCCAAATCCAAAAAGGCTCTTTTTGAGCTTAATGAATTTGACATTTTCTCCATTAATGTTTATTGGCCTTGGTCTGTAGATAACATCACTCAAAACGAAAATTGTTGGGAAATATTCATGAGTAACTCCATTAAGCCTCAAGGCAGTGTACAAACCAAAATACCAGTCTATTCCCACCTTATCCATGCCGAGAGAAATTAACCTGAGTGTATCAATGCTCCTTTTGAGCTTGAACTCTTCGAGAGTTTTGACATAGTAGAGACCTCTTAAAATCCTCACGAGATATCCGCATGAAGTTTATTGTCTTGTCAACATCTGCTTTAAACCTTTCACATACCTCTTCTATTTCTTCCTTCATCGCGACTTTCCACCATTTTGGGAAATTGTAGTTAGGACTTACCTTTTTCTTTCGAAAGCTTCGCTCTTCACGGCGAGAAGGAGGTCAGGAGCTGGGCTGATGATTTTGTTATTTGTTTCTTGAGATTTTTCATTCTTTCCTTCTTTCGGAAAGATAGTCTTTTATGATACCTCTTCCAAATTTTTAGTGGTGGTGCTCATGCGCATTGAGGACGTTTACATCTGGGACATAAATGCCAAGTGGCTTGGTGTATCTCCATTTCAGCTCATGGAGAATGCTGGTGCTGGCGTTGCAAAGATTATAGAAGAGAAGTTTGGTAAGGGCTTAAAAATAGCAGTCTTTTCTGGAACGGGCAACAACGGCGGTGATGGGTTCGTAACAGCGAGACACCTCAGCTTCGACAACGACGTTACCCTCTTCATGATTGGCGATGAAACAAAAATTAGAAGCGATGAGGCAAAGCACAACTGGGAGATTCTCAAAAAGCTCGACTTTGTGAAGATCAAAGTTCTCAAAGACTCTTCTTACATCAAGTCCCTCGACCTTTCTGGCTTTGATGTTATAGTGGATGCCCTCCTTGGAGCGGGGACGAAAGGAGAACCGAGGGAGCCGATACGCTCAGCAATCGAGAAAATAAACGAGTATGCAGGAAAGGCGAAGATAGTGAGCGTTGATTTACCAAGTGGCTATCCGAGTAACGTTCGCGTTAAGTGTGATTTTGCCGTCACCTTCCAGTGGGACAAGGAGGAATACGAAGGCTTTGAGCGCGTCATAGCAAAGATAGGCTACCCAAAGGAGCTTTACCATTTAGTGGGCCCGGGAGATGCAAAGTTTGCCTTGAAGAAGAAGGGCGAGCACAAGGGGCAGAACGGGAAGCTCCTCGTGATCGGCGGAAGCGAGGACTACTTCGGTGCGCCGTATCTTGCGGCAAAAGCCGCTTCCTACCTCGTTGATCTGGTCTATCTAGCGATGCCTGAATACTCCGCCAGAAGAATAAACGACCCCAACCTAATCCTGCGCCCCTTTGATGGCAAAAACTTCAGGAAGGAAGACGTTGAGGATATTTTGACTCTTGCTGAGGGCGTTGATGCCGTTGTTATCGGCCCCGGAATTGGAACTAAGCCGGAGACGAAGGAGTTCATCCTTGAGTTCCTCCGCTGGTGCGAGAAGCCTGTGGTCATAGATGCAGACGCTCTAAAGGCTGTCGCCGAGGATTTGGACGTCCTTAAGGGTAAAAAATTCGTCTTGACACCTCACGCTGGTGAATTCAGGATACTGTTTGGAGAAAAGCCCGAAGGGAGCCTTGAAGAGAAAGCAAAGCTTGTAATGGAAAAAGCCAATGCAGTGGGTGGCACTATCTTGCTCAAAGGGGTTTACGATATAACAAGCGATGGCAAAATCTGGAAGTACAATAAAACTGGAAACAGAGGCATGACGACTGGAGGAACTGGAGATGTGCTCGCTGGAATAGTTGGGGCTTTGCTCGCACTGGGCAACGAGCCTTTAAGAGCGGCAAGTGTTGGTGCTTTTCTCAACGGCATAGCTGGGAATATGGTAAAAGATGAAATGGGAGAGAACTTCACCGCTTTGGACGTGGCTAAAAAAGTTCCATTTGTTATCAAGCGGGTTCTTGAATTCTAATCCTCCAGTTTTAGGAGTTTTCTTAATTCTTTTGCTTCCTCTTGAAGCTCGGGGGAATTTATCAATACTAGAAGGTTCATGAGATGGATGAACTCTATTGGGTTTAAGTCAAAGCCCTCGATACGCTTAGCAAATTTGCTTGAAAACATATCCAGTGTTCTCAGAAATCTCTCGACAATTTTTATGAAAGTCTTTTTATCTTCAATATCAAATCCGGCATTTTTGAATAGATTATAGAGCATTTCTGCCTCCCGGCGATGGATGGCCTTCATTATTGGTGTTGTTATGTCTCCTTCTTGATAAGGTGCAATCAAAAATACCCGTGCACTCCTTCGATAGAGGGTTTCGTTTCCATCTCTCCCAACTTCTTCCACAAATCCAGCTTTCTCAAGGAGGTTTATGTGTCGATATATCGTTGAGGGACTCTTTTTTAATGTAACACTAAGTTCGGAAACAGACATTGGGCGTTCTCTGAGAAGGTTAACTATCTCAAGCCTTGTTCTATCTCCTAATAGCTTAATTTTCTCGGGATCAGTAACAATCAGTACCTCTTTCATAAATCCTCTACTCTCAAAATTCTTCTAGCCTATCTTGAGGGGTCTCGCTTTCCTCAATAATTTTCTTCCCCGCAGCAACCATATCAATGCTGTGCACGACCCCGCCAAACTCTTCTATAGTTCTTACAATCTCTTCATAATCTAAATTATCTCCGACGATGGTTATCTTTACGTTTTCCGTTTCTTTATCTATCTCCACGAGGGTAATGTTAACACCATCCACTCCATTCAGCTCACTCAATCCCAAAGCCAGCTCAGTAACCATAGGCTGGTGAGGTTTAAGCACATCCAACACGAGAAGTCTAATCCCTTTTGCCATTTTCTATCCCGTTTCCATTTGAATTTACTCCTTTTTAAGTATTTCTCCAAGCTTTCTCAAGAGCTCCACTGCCTCCTCATCCCTTCCAAGCTCTGCCATGGTAAGCCAATCAATGGCATGGATTATGTCCTCATTTGAAAATTCCTTGAGAGCTTCTTCCTTTTCCTCTATTTCTGCAGAAATTTTCGCTGTGTACGAATGCTCCTTCTCCAAGAGTCTGTCCATTATGTTTAACAGTTCTTCCTCATCAAACTCATACCCAAGGGCTTTGAAGACATCGAGCTTTGTCTTTAACCTTGATCTGGCCAGATATCTAAGCTCCTCGTCTCCGAGATAGAGATTTATGTAAAATACATCCGCAGTTCTCCCGTAGTATTTTTCCACCAAGTTTCCTTTCATTTCGGTTCTTTTTACCTCCACTAGACCGGCTTCCTTTAGCTTTTCGATGTGGTGGTAGATTGTCTGTGGTGTTTTCCCGAGAATTTCGCTAAGCTGTGAAATCGTCATCTCCCTGTTTCTGAGCAATCTCAATATCTGCCTCCTCGTATCTTCCAGCATTAGCTTTATTACCTCTGGGTCCGTGATCAGTTTAACCTTCTTTTTCATCGCTCCCACCAATTTTAACGCTCTAACAAAAATTTAAGCGTTCCACCATATAACCTTTTTCCCTAAACCTGGAAAATCTTATAAATGTAAAATCCCCACATCGAACAACAAGCATGATCATTATTGCGGAGGGGATGGCATGAATTTGGACTTCCTGTTCTATCCAAAAAGTGTCGCTGTCATTGGAGCATCGAACAAAGAGGGAAAAATTGGGAACGCTATAATGAAAAACCTCATAAACTTTGGTTTTAAGGGTAAGATTTATCCAGTNAANGTTAAAGAAACCGAAGTCATGGGGCTTAAAGCGTATAAGAGCGTTTTGGAGATACCCGAAGAAGTTGATGTGGCTGTTATAGCGATTCCTGGAAGGTTTGTGCCTCAAGTGCTTGAGGAATGTGGTCAAAAAGGAGTAAAAGGAGCCGTTGTTATTTCTGCAGGCTTTAAAGAAGCCGGAAATGTAGAACTTGAGGAGAAGCTCGTTGAAGTGGCAAGAAAATGGGGCATAAGAGTGGTTGGGCCAAACTGTCTAGGAATTACAAACATTGAAAACGGCTTTGATTGTACTTTTAATCCTCCGGAACGGCAGGCTAGACCAGGATTTGGTGGAATAGCGTTCATGAGCCAGAGTGGTGCCTTTGGAGCCGCTATTCTCGACTGGGCTGCGAGGCATGAGGTGGGAATGAGCAAGTTCATAAGCCTAGGAAATATGGCCGACCTTGATGAGAGCGACTTCATGGAGTATTTGAAGGATGATGATGCCACTAAGGTCATCACGGCGTATCTTGAGGGGGTTAAAGATGGCCGGAAGTTCCTAAAAGCTGCTAGGGATGCAACAAAAAAGAAGCCCGTTGTGATTCTTAAGAGCGGAAGAACGGAAGCCGGAGCCAAAGCCGCGGCATCCCATACCGGGAGCTTGGCGGGAAGCTATGCCATTTATAAAGCCGCTTTCGAGCAGACTGGCGTTTTAGAAGCGAGGAGCATGAGGCAACTGTTTAACTACGCAAAGGCACTGGCAATGCAGAAGCCTGCAAAAGGGGATAGGATTGCAATAGTTACAAACGGTGGCGGAGCTGGGGTAATGATGAGCGATGGAGTTCTTGAGGCAGGATTAAAAATGGCCGAGCTTAGCGAAGAGACCAAAGAAAAATTCGCCAGGGCAATAGAGGAAGGGAAACTCCCGGAGCATATGAGCTACAAGAATCCCATTGACATAATTGGGGATGCCCCCTCTAGCAGGTATGAAATTGCCATGCGCTATGCTTTGGAGGATGAGAACGTTGATGTTCTCGTTGTAATAGCACTCTTCCAGAGCCCGGCTTTGGATGAAGGCATCGTGGAAAAAGTTGGTGAAATGCAGAAGTATGGAAAGCCAATAGTCTTTATTGCCCCCGGTGGTGAGTTCCCTGAGAAGATGGCAAGAAGAATAGAAAAAACGGGAGTGCCGGTTTTTGAAACCGTTGAGGATGGTGTTGACGCAGTATATGCCTTGGTTAAATATGGGCAGTATCTCTGGGAGATTATGTAAACTTTTTAACGTTTTTAACCTTATATATTCTTGAGGAGAGTTTTATGAAGGAGGTACTCCTACAAATCAGAAAGTTACTGGCTCATAGGCAAATAGAAGAAGCCCATGCTCTTGCAGAGCAGATATCTGACCCCTACTGGAGGGGATACGCATTCAAATGGGTTGCTGAGAACCTTGTTATCAAGGATCCTAAAAGAGCCATAAAAATTGCAAAGAAAATAGAAATAGAGACATTAAAAAGTGAGACTCTGTTGTTTCTTTCATACGAACTTGCAAAGGTAAGGAAGTTTAAAGAGGCAGTAGAAGCTGCAAAGTTGATAAATAACGATTACTTTAGAAAAAAAGCGTTTAGAGGAATAAGCAACGCACTTGCGAAAGCAATAATGGAGAGTAGTGCAAAAGAAGTTAAATTAAGCGAATTTAATCTTGGGGAGGAGGAGCTTCAATATTTAATGCCTCTCCCTGGGAATATTAGGTATAAAGACGGAAGGTTTTTTATTGGTACCGAGATCCATAGAATAAAGGGGGAGACAAAATTACAAATTTTTGTCTTTGAGAATTTTAAAAAACGCAAGAAAGCTAAATTAAGGAAAAAAGAAGATCAAGATTTAAAGCACATTTCCAATTACATTGAGAGGCTAATTCTTACTGGCCAACTTCATGAGGCAGAAAAACTTGCTAGAGGAGTTGAAGATGCTTGTGCTTCTTACCTTTTAGAGGAAATTGGCATAACTTACATTGATCATGGAGATATCAAAAAAGCAGAGGAGATTTTAGAGAGACTAGAATGTGCAGACTATTTAGCAGCTGAGCTTGTAAAATTTTATTTAAAGAGAAACGACATTGAGAAAGCAAAGAAATACGCCTTTAGAATCTTTAATCCGGCACTCAAATTAAGCATTGCATATTCAATTTTGCTAATTGACGGGATTGATGAAAAGTTTCTAAGGGAGTTTTTTAAGGATACAACCCCTTACAAACTAGGGAGGCTTCTGAAATTTTTGGCCTTTGAGCTCCTTGAAGAGGCGAAAAAAAGAAACTCAAGTGACCTACTAAAACTTTCTAAAAATCTTTTTCTACTTGGGAAGAGGGAACATCGGAAGATTTACTAAATATTGTGACACCATCTCCTGAAGACTTAGCAGCATCAAGAAATGCTCACCAAATTCAGCACAAAAAATGGGTCTTGTCCTGACGGTATCGTGAACCGCATGGAAAACTTTATATTTTTATTTTCCACTTTTAAACCATGCACGGTGATTGCTTTTGGCTTTGGTGACAGTAACTTCAGTCCTTTTTTGACTAGTTTAATCTTTGGAGGTGTTCTGGATGGAATTTGAGGTAACTCCATGGGAAGTGAAGGGTGTAGTAGACTACGACAAGCTTATCAAGGAATTCGGAACGACGCCACTTACCGAAGAGCTGCTTGAAAAGACCAAAGAACTTACCAAAAGTGAGCTCCCGATGTACTTTAAGAGAAAGTTTTTCTTCTCCCATAGGGACTATGACTTGGTTCTTAAAGACTACGAAGAGGGCAGAGGCTTTTTCCTTTACACCGGAAGAGGTCCCAGCGGGCCAATGCACATTGGCCACATAATTCCGTTCTTTGCGACAAAATGGCTCCAGGAGAATTTTGGAGTTAACCTGTACATTCAAATAACGGATGATGAAAAGTTCCTCTTCAAGCCAAATTTAACCTTCGACGACACCAAAAGGTGGGCATATGAAAACATCCTCGATATCATAGCGGTCGGCTTTGATCCGGATAAGACGTTCATCTTTCAGGATAGTGAGTTCACCAAAATCTACGAGATGGCGATTCCAATAGCAAAGAAAGTCACCTATTCAATGGCAAAAGCCGTTTTTGGGTTTAACGACCAGAGCAAAATCGGAATGATATTCTACCCGGCAATCCAAGCTGCGCCTACTTTCTTTGAGAAAAAACGTTCCCTTATCCCTGCAGCTATAGACCAAGATCCCTACTGGAGAATACAGAGGGATTTTGCCGAGAGTTTGGGATATTACAAAGCAGCCGCCTTGCACTCAAAGTTCGTTCCAGGTTTGATGGGTCTTGGAGGTAAAATGAGCGCCTCAAAGCCAGAAACTGCTATTTACCTAACAGATGATCCTGAAGAAGCTGGTAGAAAAATATGGAAATACGCACTCACAGGAGGAAGAGCTACAGCAAAGGAGCAGAGGGAGCTTGGGGGAGAGCCGGATAAGTGTGTCGTGTTCAAATGGCTCGAAATATTCTTTGAACCTGATGACAAAGCTTTGATTGAGAGATATCACGCATGCAAGAATGGAGAACTCTTATGCGGCCAATGCAAGCGCTATCTCATAGAAAAGGTTCAAAACTTCTTGAGAGAGCACCAGAAGAAGAGGGAAGAGGCTAAAAAGCTTGTTGAGAAGTTCAAATATACTGGAGAATTGGCAAGGGAGCAGTGGGACAAAGCCATTCCGGAGCCTTTGAGGGGATAGCTCCCAATTCTTCAAATTTTTGGTTAGCGTCCTATATCCTCAGAGTTTATAAGCTCCAAAATTGTAATTTTACTTGGTGATCACATGATTCGTTTACCCTTTAGAGATGGCTTTTACGAGGTTAAGCCGAGCAAAATAATCTGTCTTGGAAGAAATTACGCTGAACATGCAAGGGAACTTGGGCACGAAGTTCCCGAAGAACCGGTAATCTTCTTAAAACCTCCTTCCGCACTTATAGGGCCCGGTCAAACGATAATCTTGCCGAGAAAGAGTAATCACGTTGATCACGAAGTAGAGCTTGCTGTGATAATTGGAAAGAGAGGTAAGAACATTCCAAAGGCGAAAGCCATGGACTACGTTCTTGGCTATACCATCTTAATGGATATAACCGCCCGAGATCTCCAGTGGGAAGCAAAGAAAAAAGGTCTTCCATGGACCGTTGCAAAGGGATTTGATACCTTTGCTCCCATAGGGCCAAGAATAGTTGATAAGAGGGAAATAAACGTTGACGACCTTGAAATTGGCCTCAAGGTTAACGGCGAAATAAGGCAGCTCTCAAGGACGAGCAAGATGATATTCAAGATAGACGAGATAATAGAGTACGTTTCGAGTATAATGACCCTTGAGAAAGGCGACATAATTGCAACTGGAACCCCTGAAGGCGTTGGACCTCTGAGACATGGCGATGTTGTTGAGGCATGGATAGAAGGAATTGGGACTTTGAGGGAAGAGGTGCTTGCTGAGCGCTCGATACTGTGCTGACTACTCTTTCTTGTTTACTCTTTTGCAGAAAGTCTGGGAGAGTCACTCGATTACATAGGAATGAGCTCTAACTTCATGCATTAACTGGGCGGATATTTGATCAAAAAATAAAAATGTCAAACCTCACTCCATCCTCTTTATTGCCCACGCGTAGCTGGCCACCGCGAGTACCGCCATAACGACGCTCCAGATGAGCACGTAGGTGAAGTCCCCCATCAGCTCCCCCGGTGACCTTTCGTAGATGTCGGAGAGCCTCAGCACCTTCAGGGCCCTTCCGAGGGGGAAGTAGTGGGCTATGGGTCTCGCCCACTCGGGCATTATGCTCGCGGGAATGACTATGCCAGCTAAGAACAGAAGGGGCATGGAGACGAGGTTCACAATAGCGGTAGTTGACCTCTCGCTCCGGGTGAGCATCGCTATTGCCAAACCAAGGCTCATCGAGAAGACCGCCGCCGTGAAGATGATAAGCCAGCCGAAGGGGCTCGGGAAGAGCGTTGAGCCGAAAACCAGCCTCGCGTAGGCTATTCCCACGAGTATGCTCACGGTTATGGTGATTAGGGTTGAGAGGCTCTTTCCGATCAGGAAGTCCCAGGGCGTCGTTGGCGAGGCCGCTATCCTCCGGAGGGTACCCTTGTTTATCTCCTCGAGCACGGAGCTCCCTATCGAAAGCATCGTGGCGAAGAGGAACTGTATCCCTATGAAACCCGTCACGTAAAACCTTATCCCTTCTCCCTTCTCTCCACGGACGCTCCTCTCTTCGAGCGCTATAGGCTCGGCACTCGCGAGGAAGTACTCCCTAATCCGCTCCTCCGAGAGGTTGTACGTCTCAAAGTACTCCCCCGGGATGTAGGCCATCATCATCTCCATCTTCCGCTCCCTGAACTCCCTCCCGACCCCGGAGAAGAAGCTCCTTATTATGGAGCTCACTATCTGGTAGTCCTGGGGGTCGGTTCTGTCGAAATAGACCACTACCTTCCCTTGCAGTCCAGAGCTTATGTTGGCGTCGAAATCTTTTGGAAAGAGGATGAGAGCGTTTACGCTGCCCCGTTTTAACGCTTCAAGGCCCGAGGAAACGTCCGGGAACTCCCTAACGTCGAAGAGGTGCGTTCCGTTGATGGTTACGTTCTCCATAACACCGGTTATGAGGGTCGAAAAGTTCCCTCCGGGGTTAACGATGCCTACATCAACCGTTACCGGAGAGCCCGGGCTTCCCCAGAGGCCGCCCATGAGGGTGACCCACATCAGGGGAAAGACGAATACCCAGAAAACCACCATCTTCTCGCGCCTTACCTCCTTTAAATCCTTGATTAAGATGCCCTTAATGGCCCGTGGGTTCATTCCAGCCCCCTCCCGGTCAGCTTCACGAAGACATCCTCGAGCGTCGGCTCCTCAATCTTTATCTCCTTCACGCTGCTCCCGGCTTTCACAAGGATTTCAACTATTTCTGGCAGGGCCTCCCGCGGGTTTCTCACGCGAACCCTTATCTCGTTCCCCCTCTCAACGAAGGGATAGCCTATGCCTCCTAGCCCCTTCAAAAGCCCCCTGATCGTTATTATGCTCTCCTCGCCAATGAGATGCTTCAGCTCCCCGGGCGTTCCGGTTGCGATGACCTTCCCCTCGTTCATCACCGCGACTCTGTCTGCGAGCTCCTCCGCCTCCTCCATGTAGTGGGTCGCGAGGAGAACGGTCTTTCCCTCGTTCCGGAAGTTTCGTATAATCTCCCAGAACTCCCGCCTCGAAGGCACGTCCAGTCCGGTGGTTGGCTCGTCGAGAATTAGGATTTTTGGTTCGTACAGGAGAGCTATTGCAAGATTCAAACGCCTCTTAAAGCCTCCGCTCAGTTCCTTCGCCTTCTTTTTCTCGGGTAGTGAGAAAAGCTCGATGAGCTCCCCTATCCTCTCGCGGGAGGCGTTGTATAGGTCGGCGTAGAACTCGAGGTTCTCCCTCACCGTAAGCAGATCGTAGGCTATGCTCTCCTGGGGGACGTAGCCTATGAGCCTCCTCGTTTCCCTTGAAAGCTCCTTACCAAACACCTTTATCTCACCGGAGTCGTAGGCGAGCCCTTCCGCCAGAATTCTTATGAGGGTGGTCTTTCCGGCCCCGTTTGGGCCGAGAAGGGCGAATATCTCCCCTTCGCGGACTTCGAGGTCAACCCCCTTCAGGGCCTCGAAGTCGCCGTAGCGTTTCCTAAGACCCTTTATCCTGAGCGCCATCATCGTACTGCACCTTACATAAATTTGTGAAACTCCATAAAAGGCCTGCGGTTTCTCTGAAGTTCAGAGTGATGAACTCTTTGAGGGATTTAAAAAGAAGTAAAATGCATTCACACCCTCTTCCCTTCCTTCACGTAAACGACCCTCGCCCCGATTTCCTTTGCGTGGTCGCTTATCCTTTCCAGGTGGCGCATTATGAGGGCCTCAACCGGAGAAGAGGCCGAGCTTTTCAGGTTCTCCAAGGATTGAATGTAGAGGTCGTCTATCCTGTTGTCTATCTCAAGGAGCTTTCCGGCCGAGACTTCATCGAGGTTCTCAAAGGCCTCTATGGCAGTTTTAACGGCCTCAACAGTCAGCTCAAAGCCTTCCCTGAGGAGCTCGCTCTCTTCGGCCCCCACTATCTTCGCAGTCCTCTCTATCTCCATGGCGTAGCGTGAAATCCTGTAGAGGTCGTAGGATACATCTATCGAGCTCTGGATAAAGCGCAGATCGCTGGCAACTGGCGAGTACCTCACGAGGAGCTCTGTTGCTATATCGAGAACCTCGTTCCTGAGAAGGTGGAGCTTGCTCGATATCTCCTCCGTTGAGTTGAACTCTCCTTCGAGGCTTTTCCTGGCGTTCTCCAGGGAGTTGAGGGCATCGCTTCCCATTTCGTTTATCAGCTTTTTGAGCTGTTCCTCACCAATATCGAGTAGTTTCCTCATGGTATCACCCCAGCGCCCCCGTAACGTATTTCTCGGTTAATTCATGCTCCGGGTTCTCGAAGACCTTCCTTGCTGGCCCAACCTCTATCAGCTTACCGAGGTAGAGGAAGGCAACGTGGTCGGCAACTCTCGCCGCCTGGGCAGGCGAATGGGTGACGAGCACTATCGTGTAGTCCTCCTTCAGCTCAAGGAGGAGCTCTTCTATTTTGGCAGTTCCAACAGGGTCAATGTTGGCCGTCGGCTCGTCCATGAGGAGAACCTCTGGTTTCATAGCCAGAGCCCTCGCTATAACGAGCCTCTGCCTCTGTCCCCCAGAGAGGTTCCCTGGATAGTCGTTCAGCCTGTCCTTTACCTCATCCCAGAGCGCGGCCTTCTTCAAGGCCCACTCAACCCTTTCGTCGAGCTCTTCCTTGGACTTAACCAGTCCGTTTAGCTTGAGGCCTATCGCCACGTTGTCGTATATGGTCAAGTGGGGGAACGGGTTCGGGTACTGGAACACCATTCCAACCCTCTTCCTGACCTCTATCGGGTCAACGTCCTCCGAATAGATGTTCTCTCCGAAGAGCCTTACCTCACCCTCAACCCTTGCATCTTCGTTCAGCTCTATCAGCCTGTTGAAAGTCCTCAGCATCGTGCTCTTTCCACAGCCACTCGGCCCCATGAGTGCAAAGACCCCCCTGTTCGGGATTTTGAGGTCAACGCCCTTTATCACGTGGTTCTGGCCGTAGTAAACGTTTAGGTTAACAGTCTCCATCGCGAAGTTCACAGTCTCACCTCCTTAAGGCTAAGGCGTATCGGGATGAATATCCCGAGGAAAATCGCCAGGAGAACCAGAGAGGCTCCCCAGGCGGTTGCATGGTCCACTGGATTCGGGCTCTGGACGAGCTGGTAGATGAGGAGTGGAACGGCACCGACGGGCTTGGTTATAGAGGATGGATAGCTCTCGTAAAGTCCTCCTGCCGTGAAGAGGAGCGGCGCGGTTTCTCCAGCGACTTTGGCCATTCCTATGAGGACGCCGGTCAAAATGCCGCGCTTCGCCATCGGCGCGAGGATTCTGAAGACGACTTTCGCCCTCGTGAGCCCGAGGGAAAAGCCAGCCTCCCTGTACGTTGACGGTATCTCCCTGAGGGCCTCGTGGGTGTAAACGGCCACGTAGGGGGTTAGAATTATCGCCAGCGCTAAGGCCCCAGCCAGGGCGGAGTAGGTTCCCATCGGCACAGCCACAACCTGCATCACGAAGACCCCGACCAGTATCGTCGGGAACTCTATCATTATCTGGAGCAGTGTTTTAGTCCACTGCCCGAGTGTGCTCTTAGGATATTCATAGGCGTAAACTCCGACGAGGAAAGCAACAGGAAGACCGAGGAGAGCAGAGAGGAACGTAAGGATGAAGGTTCCAGCTATCGCCGGGCCGATTCCTCCCTCGCTGAGCGTCCCCGTGAGGAACTTCGTCCCCCTCTCGGCTATCACCGGAAATCCCTTGATCAGGACTGTGGCTATGATATGGAACAGCGGTATGAAGATTAGGATGGTGAGCGCACCGATCCCTATGAAAAAGACCTTCTCTTTGGTCTTTCGGTTAGATGTTAACATCTCTCTCCCACCTCTTGAGCATCTTGAGGCCGACCACGTTCACGGCCAATCCGATTACGAAGAGTATTAATCCGGCCGCGAAGAGAGTCGAGGTCATGTACTCGTAGATGAAGGCGTTGCCGAACTGGTTGGCTATTAGCGAAGAGACTGTGTATCCCGGTGCGAAGAGGGCCGTTGTCAGGTTGAACGTGTTCCCTATCACGAGGGAAACGGCGACCGTCTCACCTACGGCCCTTCCGAAGGCAAGGATCGTTCCCGAAACTATCGCCGGCTTTATGTAGCCGAGGAGAACCTTAGTTGCTTCGTACCTCGTTGCCCCGAGGGAGTAGATTGCCTCTTTATATGTGAAGGGCACCATGTTGTAGGCCTCTCTTATTATGGCTGATGCAAAGGGAGTAACCATTATCGCCAGGAGAACTCCCGCCGAGAGGTAGCTGTAGCCACCAACCGGCGGATAGGAAAAGAGCGGAATGAAGGAGAGGTGATCGTAAAGGGGCTTCATAATCCAATCCCTCAGGAACGGGACGAGGAAGAACGCTCCCCATATTCCATAGATTATCGTCGGAAGGCCAGCCATTATGTCGGAGAGGATTATGAAGGCGTTCTTCAGCCTCTTCGGTGCGTAGTCAACGACGAACACCGAGTAGGCCACCGATAGTGGCAGGGCTATGAGAATCGCTATAATTGAAGTGTAGATGCTTCCCCATATAGCTGCCGCTATTCCATAGACCTCTTCGCTCGGCTCTTCAGCCGCTCTCCAGACGTTCTCCAGGTAGAGGTCGAGGCCGTACCTGTGGAGCGCTGGAAGGGCGTTGGTAAAGTAAACGAAGAGCATCCCCGCGAACAGCAGGAAGACGATGATAACGGCGGGATAAGTGGCTACCTTGAAAGATTCAACCTTCCTCAAGCCTCACTACCCCCTTCCGCCTTTTCTATTCGGGAGAAATTTTCGTCCGGCATGTTGCGGAAGAAACTCACGTTTGAGAGGACTGAATCCTTCCCGCTGTACCTCCTTATCTCCATGACGGCCCTTTCGGCTTTTGTAAGTTCCACCACTCTGCCGACGTAAGAAAAACCTATCATGCCCTCGCCGAGCGGCCTGTGTTCGTCTCTGGAGCCGTTGTTATCGTGGATGTGAAGGTGGCTCGTGTATGGGAAGAGCACGTTAAACTCGTCAATCCTAAGCCCGGAACTCATGGATGTCAGGAAAGCGTGTCCGATGTCAAAGCACAGCTCAAAGCCCTCACTAATGAATGTGAGAAGCTCGTGAGGAAGCGCTCCGATTCTCCCCTCAAAGAGGTTCTCAACGACGAGCTTTACTCCGTGGTCTTCCGCTATTGGCTTAAGCCCCCTTAGGTGTCTCAGAGTGTTTACGTAGGCCTTCGTGTAGCTCTTTCTGATATCCCCACCGTGAAGGACGATGACCTCTGCGCCGAGATGGCTGGCGATTCTGATTACCTTCTCCATCCTCTTTACCGGCTCTTTCCCATAGACTCCGAGGTCTATCGGGAGGTTCTTTCCATCTGCAGTCGGAGCGTGGAGTGTGAACTCAACCCCAAGGCCCTCAAGGTTTTTGAGTGCTTCCCAGTTTATCTCTTCGTTCTTAATGATACCAGAATCGTCAAAGCCAAGCTCGATGAAGTCCACTTGAAGGTTATCTAATGAAAACCCCTTCCCGCTGATTTCCTTGACGATGCAGGAGTTGACGCCGAGCTTCATCGTTCTCACCAAGCCTAAAATGTTAAAGGGTTAGGATTCCTGGAGAATCAGAAGCACATCCTTCAGGTCTATCATGCCGTTGCGGTCCATGTCAACTCTTTTTTCTGCCTCATTGTCCACATTCTCTCCCAAGAGCATCATTAGAGTTATGTACGCGTCTCTCCTATCCACCTCGGAGTCGCCTGTTATGTCTCCTTTAATGCCGCTCACTCCGGAGATCGTGATTGGCGTGTTTTCCCTTCCGAAGAGCATCAGCTTTGCAGTGTCTACATGGTGCAAAAAGCCCCCGAAATTTTCCGATCCGGGCCCATATGCCAAAAGGGGAACTGGGGCTCCAGTGTGTTTGTGTGAGACGAAGCCCACGCCAACGCGTCTGTTAATAATTTCGACCACCGCATTCTGGAGTGCATACCTGTCAGTTGAGTTCAGAGCCTTCTTGATATAAGCGATCTCTTCAATTGTCGGCTCGAAGTCGGCGTATTTTTTGAAGATTCCCCTTATGTCGCCAGTTACTTTAATTTCGCTGGCTATTCTTGACGTGCTGGCTTTTATTCCTTTGATGACCTTCTCGTTGACTGCATTTCCATACGTTAAGCCTATTGCAAGCCCTCCAGTCTCATGGTCGGCCAGCACTATTACCAGGGTATCTCCCCTCTTCCTTGCATACTCTAGGATATACCCAACGACATCGTCGAACTCCTTGGTTTCTGCAACAACCGATCCAATATCGTTTTCATGGGCAGCATGGTCGATCCTTCCACCTTCGACCATAAGGAAGAATCCATTTGGATTCCTCTCCAATACCGAAATCGCCTTTTTGGTCATGTCTAGGAGCCCAACGTCCCCGGGCTTTCTGTCCAGTACGTAGGGAATGTGACTGTCTGCAAAAAGCCCCAGAATGAAATCTCCCTCGGCTTTTTCGAGCTCTTCCTTAGTGAAAACTATATTGTATCCATAGTCTTCTGCCATTTTTAGCGTATCTTCGTCGAATTCCTTTTTCCCGCCACCAAGGAGGACGTTAACCCTATGTAATATTAGTTGCCTCGCTATTTCATCTTCCATGTCCCTGTCGGGAACATGGGAGGCAAACACCGCGGGGGTTGCGTGGGTGATCCTAGTAGTGGTCACTAGCCCAGTGGATTTACCAAGTGTCTGTGCTACTTCGAGCAGAGTTGTTACGTTTGTTATCCTCCCGGTAACGTTGGTAACCGAAATCATGCCGTTGTACGTTTTGACTCCGGTGGCTATCGCGGTTCCCGCCGCGGCGGAGTCTGTGACTTCCCCGCTCAAAGAGTCCGTGAGTTCTAGTCCCGTAACTGGAAAGTCCTCCATGTTCAAGTGGCCGTATACGAGCTTTGTAATCTCAACGTGTGCAACACCCATGCCGTCTCCAATCAGTATTATTACGTTTTTGACGGCACTCTGATGGCTGTAAGCTAGGCAGGGCTGTAATGAAACAAGATTAAAAATTAAAAGACTCAAAAGCAAACTGCTAGCGAGGGGCTTTTTCATCTTTTCACCCCCTCATCCGGTCTCTATCATGTCAACAGCCTGGAGGCCTATCTGGGCGACTTCCTTAGGAAGACCGACGTAGCCGGGAGCGAGGTTCTCCGGCTTCTGTCCCTCTGTCAGGACCCACTTGAGGAAGTCCTTGATGGCCTGGACCTCTTCCTTGCTGTAGTGCTTTCCACCCTTGTTCTGCCAGACGAGAAGGTGGGTGAAGGCAACTATCGGGTAGGAGTTCTCTCCAGGGGCGTTGAGGAGCTGTTTGAGGTCCTCCTTGTAGCCCTCGGTCGGACTTGGTATGAAGGCTTTAACACCGGCAACGGCTGCTTTTATCGCATCGTCAGTGGGCTTAACGAAGTTTCCGGCTTTGTTTTTGAGTGCCACGACCTTGAGGTTCTCCTCTATGGCAAAGGAGAGCTCGGTATATGCTATGCTATACTTGGTGCTCTTTAGAGCCTGGACGACTCCAGGGTTGCCCTTTCCACCGATTCCCCTGCCAACCTTGTCAACGGGCCAGTCAACCGTCTTCCCCGCTCCAACTTTGTCGGCCCACTCCTTGCTGACGAGGCTCAGGTATGTGGTGAAGATTGCAGTAGTTCCGCTCGCGTCGCTCCTGTGAACGACTATTATCTTTTCGTGCGGGAGGTTCGCGCTGGGATTGAGGGCCTTAATGGCATCGTCGTCCCAGTACTCTATCTCGCCCATGAATATCTTAGCGAGGGTTTCCCCATCGAGCTTGAGCTCGTCGACGCCCGGCACGTTGAATGCAACAACAACCGCACCTACGATTTCGGGGAACTGGAGGGGCTGGTCGCCAGTTGCGAGGAACTTCTTCCAGGTTGACTCCTTAACCGGCGGGTCGGTTCTACCTATGTGGGTGAGGCCCTTGAGGAACGCCTCCTGCCCGTGTCCGCTTCCTCCACCTTCGTACTCGATCTTGACGTTGGGGTGGTTCTTCATGTAGACTTCAATCCACTTCTGTATCTGGTACTGGGGGAACGTCGCACCGGTGGTGCGGAGGGTTATAACTTTGGCCTGAGAAGTGCTCTGGGTGGAGCTTGAGGTGCCCTGGCTTGAAGTCTGAACCGTGCTGGACGGGCTTGAGCTCGTACCGGCGCCTTTTTCTTCGGATATACAGCCGCTTGCCGCCAGGGAAAGCCCCAGCAGCAGGACGATAAACACCGAGATGGCTTTCTTCATTGGGTTCACCGATGATTAGAGGAGGGTTAAGAAATATAAAGATTGCCGCAATAAAATATATTCAGATGGTGAATCTATATAGACACTTATTCTCTATTCCACAACATATGTGTGAACCATCAGCCCGCCGTGTCCAATGAGCCTGTGATGTTTGATTTTGAAGCCGTTCTCGGTTATGGCCTTCTCTATCGCCTTCTTCTCCGTCGTTATGAAGACCCCGCGCTTTTCGAGGACCTTGGAGAGCTCGCCGAAGAAGGCCATGTAAAGCCTTGGTATCATGCTCTTCCGCCCTATCTTCAGGCCGTAGGGGAGGTTGCTGACTGCGAAGTCAACACTCTCAACGTACTGGGAGAGCTTTGTGGCGTCGCCATGGATGAACTCGATCCTGTCAAGAACTCCGGCCGCTAAGGCGTTCATTTCCGCGCCCCTTATGTGCTTCCGGTACTTTTCGAGGCCTATTATTCTTCCTTCATAACCCCTGAGGGCAAGCTCGATCAGTATCGTACCGCTCCCGCAGAACGGGTCTATAAAGGATCTTCCATCTGGTTCAACCAGCTCTATGAGCGCGTTGGCTATGCTAGCCTTTAGGTGCGCCGGGTGGTTGTAAACCCTCCAGGGCCTTTTGTGGAGAGAGGAATCCCCGGTGGTGTCAATCCCGAGGAAGAACACCTCGCCAACAAGTTCAGCCCTGAATATCACCGCCGGGTGGTCTAGGTTCACCCTTGGGCTTCCAAAGCGTGAGAGCCGCTCAAAGATGGCCTCGCCAACCGTTCTCGCTATTTCAACGCTCGTTATCTTATGCTCACCCTTCCTGAAGGGCCTGACCGCAAAGCTCTCGCTTACCTTCACGAACCTTTCGATAGGAAGGGAGGAGACGAACTCCTTTATCCGCTTGAGGGCAGTTTCAGGTTCTTCCTCACCGATGCCCTCGAACCTTTCGCTCGCTATCTCCAGAATAACCCTGTGGAGGAGCCTTGAGCTCTCGTTGAGGTATGTTGCTATGCTCAACTCCCTCTTTCTGCCCTTCTCGTCCGTGTAGTATGCTTTGTCAGCCTCGAGGAGCAGTCTCCCCTCAACGCCTAAGGGCTTCTCTTCCACTCGAAACGGAACTCCAAGCCTCTCCATGAGTGAGGCGACTTCCCTTCCCGCTATGTCCTCTATTCCCTGGGATGTTGTGAGTAGGAACTTCATGGTGATTTATATCTTATTTTCTTCTTTTAAGCTTTCTCTGTCGATTTTTATAGCCTTAACATACATTTTGTTACATATGTTCAAGAGTTTGTTGATATTTGTGAGCTTCATTTGTTCCAATGTTAATTCTATCAAGCGTAATTATTATAAAGCCTTGAATAGTTATAAATTTTTGAGAGGTGGGCTTACATGGATAGTCCTGCCAGTTCATTATATCTTGACAATGTATGGGATGGAAACCTTCCTGTTCTTGTCAAAGAGGTCCCAATTGTTTGGTTAATTTTTCAAAAAGTGGTGCTAATGTACATTAAATATGTGTCTACTGGTTCAGATAGCTTTCTCGATGCATGTAACGATATTTTCGACTTCTTCTATGGGGGAATAGGTAATGAGGTTTCCCGTTAAAACTCTAACTCGTCTGGCGGCGATTTACCTTTGTGTGTTCCTTGTAATAATCCTGGTAGCTGGAGCAACATCAAACAAGCTGGCTTGGAATTACGTTCACGATGCTCTCATTGGAATTCGGAGGAATAATCCCGCCCTGTACCAAGAGCTGGAGCAAAATGCCACGAGAGAAGGCATTACTGTTGAGGAGTACTACTATAAAATTCTCACGAAGGCAAAAGGAGTTCGGGCTAATAGCATTTTTGTGACGGGTATAGACCTTCTCAAGAAGAGCATTGATTATTATCGCAATAACACAAAGTATGATTTTTCTGACTTCATAAAGGTGACTCTTGCTGTTATGGGGATAACCATGTTTCTGATTATTATCTTAAGCCTGTTTCTCGGCTTTAAGCTTGCAAACAGTAGGTTTCTTTATATTGCTGAGGGATTGGCACGCTTTTTCAACGGCATACCCTCTTGGTGGATTGGGGCAGTGTTGATAGCGGTCTTTGCCGTCAAACTTGACGCGTTTCCAATCTCAGGCCTGAAGAGCATCCCTCCGAAGGGTGGCTTTGAGGGCGTGCTCGACGTTCTCTGGCACCTTGTCCTTCCCGTTGCCACGCTAGTTTTTGTGTACATCTGGGAGTTCGTGGTTGTTGTTGCTCACAACGTAAGGGACGAGCTTGGGAAGCCCTACGTCCTAACTGCGAGGGCCAAGGGTATCTCTGAGTGGGTGATATACTGGAGGCACGTTCTTAAGAACGTCTCCATAGTCCTTAGCTCGTTCACCGTTCAGAAGTTCGTTGAGATGTTCACGGATTACATCGTCGTGGACGTCCTATTCAACCTCGGGGGCCTTGGGATAATCTTTAAGGCGAGTTTTGTCAGGACAGTTGTTCCAGCATTTGGTGTGGTTGTTAGCTTTGACTACCGTCTGTTTTTCGTTGTCACCCTTTCGATATTCATTATATCCTTCGTCTTTTCGTTTCTCCTGGAGCTCGTTAAGGGAATGTTGGATCCAAGGGTGAGCTAAAATGAGGCGGCGGAAAGTTGGGATAGCGATACTCCTTGTATTGTTGGTATTTGTGGTTATTTCAAACATCAGTGTAAGTGAAGAGGATACCGCCAACTGGGAAAATATAAGCTACTGGAAGGACAACCCGCGGAGGGCTTATCCTTCTTGGTTTTCTCTATTTAGTGACAAAACCCCAACGGTCTTACTAAAGCCATCAATCACCGAAGAGAATGGTTTGTGGGTTTATAGGTTTTCATATAATCATACCTACCACGACAAGCCAAGTGACGTTAGGTTTTACGGTCTTCCATATGGAGAAAAGGTTGAAATAAGCGTTTTAAGACCTGATGGAAGATTGGTTCCCCTCTATTATGACTCCGTGATTTATACCAATCTCAGTCTCAACAGTGATATGCGTGCTAGTGTGGTTTCAACGCTTTCTAATGTTCTCGATCTTAGGGGTGAGAGAAATATTCTCTTCTCCGCAACTCAAATCCTGTTCTCTAAGGATGAAAGCATGGAAACTCTCAATGGGGAGTACATCTTTGAGATTAGATTAATCGGAAACGCAACCCCTTCAGTTGAAATTCTTGGAACCTGCTATGGTATTTTGGGAACCGATTCTTATGGCAGAGACATATGGGTTGGCTTTGTCAAGGGAATGAACAACACTCTCTATCTCGCGTTCTTCACGACAGTGATAATAGTAGTTCTGGGTGTTCTTATAGGTCTTTTGTCGGGCTACATCAGCGGGGCATTGGGCGAGTTTGCAACATTCTTACTGGAGGTTTTGGTAGCTTTGCCAATGCTTCCAATCCTTGTAGTACTTGTATGGCTCTTCTCCACCCAAAGCTATGGATTGCAGGTCAATATAAACCCCTTCATATTCATGTTTTTAGTTGCCATTCTCACGCTTGGGAAATTTGCCAAGACTATTAGAATGATTGTGATAAAGGAGAAGGTGAACGAGTATGTTAAAGCCGCGGTGAGCATGGGTGCAGGCTCATTATGGGTTCTGAGGAGACACATCCTCCCTCCGGTAAAAGAGTTCTCCCTCAGATACTCTACGATACTTCTGGGTAGAATGGTGGCGTTGGTTTCAGTTTTTGGGTTCTTTGGTCTGATCCCGGGTACAAATTGGGGTTCCCTTATGATAGAGGCTATGGAGCAGGGAGCAATATATGGAGGGTATTGGTGGTGGATAGTTCCTCCAGGTATCGTTATGGCTTTTCTGAGTGCTGCTATGGTTCTGATTTCCTCTGACTCTGGTTAGCTACTCCATCACTGCTATTACGCCCTTCCATTTTCCCCCGAAGCACTCGCTTGCGATGACCTTCTTCTTGGTTATTTCTTCAAGAAATTTTATTGCAGAGTCGCACTTTTTAAATCCTGTTGCTATTCCCACTGTAAATCCCTCAATTTCTCTAAATCCGACCCTCTTCTTGTTATCAAGGGTTAGCTTTTCTCCATATTTCCAGAGTATTCTTCTGGGGTCTAAAAGGTGTTCCTTCTCGATTTCGTCGAGAATTTCTTCGAAATTCCAGATGAAAGGTTCTTTTTTCTTTCCCTCTTTCTCAAAAAGGGTAAATCTCCCTGTTTGCCATTCTCTTAGGAAATAGCGGGCGGCCTCTTCCAGGTTGACTTTGCCTCCCTTCCCTAGAAGACCTTTCTTTCTGCCGATAGCTTCAAGAATCTGCTCTTCATTCTCGAACTCCTCTACCCCATACTTTTCGGTAATTGCTTCTTTTCTGGTTTCTAAAATTCTTTTTATAAGCTTTAATGCCGGTTTGACGGGATCTTCAATCTTATCCGCCGGAAAGCCCCCTCTAATAACGAGCTCGTCAAAATCATCTATCGGAACAACTCCCGGGGAATCAACTAACCATATCTTTTTTGAAAGCTTAATAAGTTGCTTTCCTTTTGTATATCCCGGTATTGGTGCCGTTCCAACAGCATGCTTACCTTTCAGCACGTTTATTATTGTGCTCTTCCCAACGTTAGGGTAACCCACTAAGACAACCTTCACTTTCTCTTTGCCTTCTTGGAAGAGTTCCTTTGCGAGCTTCTTTATTTCCTTCCTCAGCATTCCGGTTCCCTTTCTCTCCCTTGCACTGATGAACACCATTGGGATGTCCTTATGTTTCCTCTTGTACTCTTCAGCCCACTCCTTTGGGACTAAATCGGCTTTATTCATCACTATGAGAAGCCTTTTTCCTTCTTCTTGGACAAGGCGTTCTACTTTTAGGTTTCTCGTTCCAATGGGGTCGCGAGCATCAACTACCTCTACTATAATGTCTCCCTCTTTAATCGCTTCTCTCACTACTCTCCATGCTTTCTTCTGCTTCATCTCTTACCACCGTTATCTCAAAGATTACCGTTCCTCCATCCGTGTACGGGGGTCCGGGGTCAAGGCACTGCACATAGGCTTTTTCCCCTTTCCCAAGTCCTATCTCTGAAGCCTTAATTCCTTTTCGCAGTGCCACTATGTAGGGAAGGAAAGACGCAAATGCATGGGTGCAGATCGCATCGGTCTCTTTTAAGTTGACTTTTGGTCCTTCTATAACTACCTTATCCCCAACCTTGAATACCGGACACTTTCCTTTAATCTCTACAGCTTTTATTATTAGCCTTTCCACCATCCACCACCAAAAGGTAAATAAGGGATGAAGCCTAAAATATTTACTAGGACTCTTAGTTTACGAGGAGTTAAATATTATCCGGTGGTGCTGACCGTGGCGGAAGATATTGAAGAAAAAATAAGGCGTTTGAGAGAATTGGGCAGAGTTTCTGTTGAGGAGAAAGAAGAGAAAAAAGCCCCTACTGCTCCCATCCCGAGAGCTTCCCCCCCCCAGAAAGCCTTCGAAATTGGGAAGGCTCAGGGAAAGGGAGAGACGTAAAAGGATAATTATAGGTGCATCTATTATAGCTGTCGTTCTCATTGCTGTTGTTATAGGAGTGTACACAACCTATCAAAATCGTGCCACAAAACAGCTTCAAGAGGCCAAACTTGCAAAGATTAAAGAGGTCAACAAGTATTTCACTGGGGAACTTGAAAATGATACCATGAAGGTGCAATTAATAGAGCAAATTAACCAAGCACAGAGTATAGAGGAACTCGAGAAGATAAACGTTAAGGCAATAGCAGAGCAGAGAAAAGCTCAATTAGAGCAAGAGCGTCTTGAGAAGGAGCTTCAACAGGCAAAGAGCACAAAGTTATCACAAATAGAGCAATCTTTTGAACTTCTCCTTTCTCAGCCCCTCCCAGAAGATATAAAGAGCGAAGCTATTCAAACTCTAAACCAATTAAAGGAGAAAGTTAATTCTGCAAAAACAAAAGATGAAGTATCTTTAATTGACCCCAATCCGTATCTGCTTGAGCTCTGGAGAAAATATTACTACTACCTCATAGACACCACTCCCACCCAAAAGGTAATCCTTAAAAAAGGAACGGAAAAGAGCATATACACAAAAGCAGAAGCAAAGTACATGCTCAGCAAAGTTACGGACTTCACGGAACTTCTCCAATACGCAATAGAGAAAGCTGAAATGGTGCAAGTCGCTTTAGTTTTGCCAAGAGAGAATGTTAATGGTGCCTTCCTCTCATCAGGTGACAAAATAAAGATTTTCGCCCAAATAAATTCAACATCCGTTCAAAAGATAGCGGATGAGGGGTATGTGAACATGGTCTTCTTTCTAACGGATGCTGGTGTAATTGCAGTGTCAGAGTCACAGCAAGAGACTAAAAACATAGCAACCTCTTCAGAAACTTCATACTCAGACCAATACTCCGAAGAATATGCTCCTGGAGACCAGTCAATTTCTTACCAGCAGAATAAGGACGAAAGCCACTCCACAACCCAATCAAGTTCACAGACGATAAGTGCCTCCTACTCGTATAATGTTGCACTAAACGAGATATTAAAGGCCATTGCGGCCAACAAGATAGCTGCGGCAGATGAAGTTAAGGCACAGCTTGCGAGGTACAAGTGGAAGGTGGTTGACCTTGAGCAGAGCACAGGACTATTGGCTACAGAGCCTAATGCCGAGGTGTTGGTAATAGTTGAAGTCCCAGCAGAATTCGTTGAGGATATACTGAGGTATAGAGATGCTCTGTACATAACAAAGATTGCTGGGTGATTTGGAATGCTAAGGAAGATGCTTCCGCTCTTTTTCCTTGTTTTGCTAGTTTCGGGTTTAGCTAATGCACAAGAAAGCGTTAGCGCATCCTCCACGATTGATTTGAACGTTACCTTGGTGAATGCGGGCCCGTTTTACAAATTTGTTTCAATAAATCCCGATTATAATTACACTTTGCTTAGGGAAGGCAACGAGAGTGAAATTGTGAACAATCTGGGATTTTGGATTGCCCCGTATGAGACACTTAAGGTGAATGTAAAGATTAACGAACCTTTGTCCACAGGCACAATAAGTGGAGTGGAAGGTCCAAACATATTTTACAGCCCTATTTATCCTCAGTTAATCCTCTATCCTCAGAAGTACTATGCGGTTGATACGTTCTTTGTTTCGGATGGTTATGTGAAGGTGCTCAAGTACACAGGAAGGGTTGAAGTAACGATAGAAAATCCATCACCCGAAAATTCAAAGTACATTGCCATAGGACTGCCAGTACTCTTTGAAGGGGCTGAAATGAGTGACTTCACTCCAGAGTACACAATGAAATACAGTGAATACGTTGATAAGATTCTCTCTCAATATGCCCAATACGTTAGGGACTACATGCCTGAGTACTTGAACAGAACATCTGAAGGCAGCTCGGATACTCTCTCAGAGCTTTCTTCTAGGATAGTTGTTTCCTCTGGAACTGGTTTACTTTCGGAAAGCAAAGAAGAACCCAAGTTGGAGGAGATATCTAAAAAACCTGAGCTAAAATTTGATTATCCGGTTTGGATAGTGTTTTTAGGTAATAAGCTTGAAATCACATATAACGTCAAATGGGAAAATCTCATGAGGGTGAGTGAATTTGGAGGAGAAAAAGAAAAAACGTTCAGGCTTATCATGGATAGAAGAGATCTTAAGTGAAGAAGCAGCTCCTTTAGAAGATATAATAAAAGAAGAACAAAGAGAAGAAAAACCCAATGCCAAGGAAGAACTATCTCCAACTGTGCCAGAAATTAAAACTCCTTCAAGATCCTTATCTGCTGAGAGCAGGGGAGGGAGTAGCTTAGAGGAGATATTGAAGTCCACAAGAGGCTCACCAAGAGTTCCCATCCCTACATATTATGGAGAGGAAGTGAAGGTTCTTGATGTATATGGAAATGTGAGGATCCTTAGAGTTAAGGGAGAACCGATCCCAATTTATGAAATACGCCTTCCAAAATTGAGTGAAGAGGAAGAAAAACTCGTGAAAATCGTTAGGGATAGGGCAATTGCAGAGATACAAATAGACCCCGAGAGCATTCCCGATCCGGAGGAAAGGAGGAGAATATTTGGGAGGGTTGTAAAAAACATAATGCGCGAACTTGCCCCTGCTATTTCTGAGGCAAGGATGGAAATTCTTGTAAATATGGTTGTCCAGAACATGATAGGTTATGGAAAACTTGATCCCCTCGTTAGGGACGATAACTTGGAAGAAGTTATGGTTATAGGAACAAGAAGACCAGTATACGTGTGGCACAGAAAGTTTTACATGTGCAAAACCAATATCGTTTTTGATGATGAGAGGGAGATATTAAACATTATTGAACGTATAGCAAGGCAGGTTGGGAGAAGAATTGATCAGCAAACCCCGCTCTTAGATGCTCGTTTGCCTGACGGAAGTAGAGTAAACGCAACTATTAGGCCAGTTAGCTTAGATGGGCCTACGTTAACCATAAGAAAATTCAAAAAAGATCCCCTTACGATAATTGATCTCTTGAAGTATGGCACCTTTAATTTAGAAATAGCATCTCTGCTTTGGGTTTTTGTTGACGGTCTTGGAGTTAAGCCCGCAAACGTCCTTGTTGCCGGAGGTACTGGTTCGGGTAAAACTACCACTCTTAACGCATTGGCAATGTTCATTCCTCCAAGTGAGCGTGTTATAAGTATTGAAGATACTGCAGAACTTCAATTGCCAATTGAGCACTGGGTAAGGCTTGAAACAAGGCCTCCAAACATAGAAGGAAAGGGAGAAATAACCATGGATGATCTCGTTAAGAACACCCTAAGAATGCGTCCAGATAGAATTATCGTCGGTGAGGTCAGAGGTCCTGAGGCAAGAACGATGTTCACGGCAATGAATACAGGGCATAATGGAGCGCTTTACGACTTCTCGGTTATTCAGCTCTCTAATGGGAAATTCGTGCTTATAGGAGATTTGGTTGAGGAACTCTTCAAGAAGTATTCTGATAGAATTGAGACATATAAAGACCTTGAGTACATAGTACTCGATGAAAAAGATCGCTTTGAGGTCGTTAGCGTCGGCCCAGACCTAAAAGCGGGTAAGCATATTGTTTCAAGAGTTTGGAGAAGGAAAGTCAGAGAGGGAGAAAGGCTGATGCGCATAAAGACAAGAACGGGCAATGAGGTAATACTTACCAAGACTCATCCATTCTTTGTATTCTCCAAGGGGGATGTCGTTAGGAAAGAGGCGGAGAAGCTTAAAGTTGGAGATAGGGTTGCTGTAATGATGAACCCTCCTAAGCCGCCTCAGCGCAGGGCAATTGTGGACCCCAGCATTTATGTAAAAATAAGTGATTACTATCTCGTCCCCAATGGAAAGGGAATGGTAAAAATTCCTAATGAAGGTCTTCCTCCTGAGAAGGTCCAATATCTGTCATCGGTAAATTCACACCATGTGAAGTTGGTTAGGGAGGTTAATGAAAAGCTCTCATATATCGCTGGAGTTATTCTTGGCGATGGATATATATCATCGGGGGGATATTACATTTCAGCTACATTTGACGATGAAGATTACATGGAGGCGTTTGTAACTGCGGTTTCGAAGTTTGTACCTAACTACGTACCCCGCATGAAGAATGATGGAAAAAGCACAGTTGTAACTGTTGGTTCGAAGATTTTCGCTGAAATGCTTTCTAGGATATTCGGAATACCTAAGGGTAAAAAATCTGGGATATGGGATGTTCCGGATGTTGTTCTCTCAAACGATGAGCTCATGAGGTACTTTATAGCTGGGCTCTTTGATGCCGATGGATATGTGGATAAAAACGGACCCTCCATAATTTTGGCTACTAAGAGCGAAAATGCAGCAAGAAAAATCTGGTATGCTCTCCAAAGGCTGGGGATAATAAGCACAGTCTCCCGTGTAAAGAACAGGGGCTTCAAAGAGGGCGAAATATTTAGGGTAATCATAAGTGGAGTTGAGGATCTTACTAAATTCGCAAAATTTATCCCTCTATGCCATTCAAGAAAAAGGGCCAAACTTATGGAAATCTTAAACACCAAGAAGGCATACCGTGGAAGAAAAACATACAGAGTTCCGATATCGAGTGAAATGATAACTCCCATCCGCCGGAGGTTAGGACTGACAATTGCAGAGCTTTCAAAGTTAGCTTCTTATTACGCAGGGGAAAAAGTTTCTGAGGGCCTTATCAGACATATAGAAAAAGGAAGAGTTAGAGAAATAAGGCGTTCTGCACTTAAGGGAATAGCCCTTGCTCTTCAGCAGGTGGCCAAAGACATCGGTGATAAAGAAGCTTGGGTAATGGGGAAGAGACTCCAACTGCTAGCCGAAGGAGATGTCTATTGGGATGAGGTTGTAAGTGTTGAAGAAGTTGACCCGAGAGAGCTAGGTATTGAATACCTCTATGATCTCACGGTAGAGGACGACCACAATTATGTAGCCAATGGAATACTGGTTTCCAATTGTATGGGTACAATCCACTCTAACTCTGCCAGAGAAACAATCGTAAGGCTTGAGAGTCCACCTATGAACGTTCCAAGAATCATGATTCCTGCTTTGGATGTTATCATAATGCAGGTAAGGTTCAACAACAGGAAGAAAGGAACAATAAGAAGGATTACCGAGATAGCTGAGGTTTCCGGAATAGAGGGAGAAAGCGTTCAGCTGAACACTATCTATAAGTACAATCCAGCAAAGGACGAGCTTTATCACACGGGAGTTCCGAGTAGAGTTCTGAACCAGCTTGCTGAGCATACAGGTTTAACAATGGATGAGCTCCTAGAGGAAAGGATAAAGAGAGAAGTTGTCCTCCAGTGGATGGTAGAGAAGGGAATAAGAAGCATAGAAGAGGTCGGGCACTACATTAGAGAATTCTACATTGATCATGAAGAGTTGCTGAGAAGAATAGAGAGGGATGCCTCAATTGAGCTAACTGAGAAAGTTAGAACAGTCATCTAGGGTGAGAAGATTTGGGGATAAAAGAGAAAATACTTAAATTCATTGAAAGGCTGGGTGAAAAAACCATAGAGGTTAGCGAACGCCCTATTTCAAGAATTCCTAAAACCCTAACGCTCCAAGAGAGACTTCAACTCCTGAAAAAACTTCAAGAGGAAGTCTCTCAGGAGAGAGAAGAAAAATACGAAAAAGAACTTGAAGAGATTGTCGAATGGAGAAAAAGAGAGCTAGAGGAATCTTTCACCCATAGATTCTCAGAATTTATGCTTAGGCACTTTAGAGGTCCGGTTGAATCATTTACAAAGTCTCTAAAGGGACTCGACTATGATCTCGTGAGGGCTAACATTAAAATGAGTAAAGAGCAGTTCGTTGCATTGATGCTGGGTGTTTCCATTTTCACTGCAATTTTTGCTTTTTTAATGGGCGTTCTCCTCCTCATGCCAGCTGACATCTCCCTGATGCTTGGGATACTTGGCTTTATTGGTGGTTTCCTGTATATGAGGAACTACCCAAGGATAGTCTGGCGGAGAAGGGTTGTAGAGGTAGAAAAAGCCCTTCCATATGTTTTGAGACACATGGCATCGCTCTTAAGTGCTGGAGTTGGTATAGCTGAGGCAATGGTATCGGTTGCCAATGCGGATTATGGACCCATATCCGAGGAATTTGACCTCATGATAAGAGACATGCACGGAGGAACATCCTTTGAAGATGCATTAATGAGGTTTGAGGAGAGAATGGCATCCGAAAACGTTAGTAGAGTTGTAAAGCAGATCCTTAGGGCCACAAAATTCGGTGGAAACTTGGCGGATATCCTCTACAAACTTGCCGAAGACTTTTCCTTTGAATACAGAATGAAGCTTGTGGAGTACATCCAAAAGGTGAACGGTGTTGCCTTTGTCTATATGTTCATAACCATAATAATGCCAACGCTATTTGTTGTGGCGATACTGGCTGCTTCATTAATGACCAGGGCGTTAGTAATGCCCGTCCAAGGGTTAGCTGTTATCCTGCTCTTTGGGTTCCCAGCTATTTCAACCCTCGTCGTGTTTATGATAAAACGTAGTGAACCGAGGTGATTAAATTTGGCTGAAATTAAATTCCTCCGACCTCTTGCAAAGGCTCTTGAAAAACTACTCCCCACAAGGTGGGTCAGAAGGTACGAGCTCTTCCTGTACTCAGCGGGAATATCATTTTTAGCGCTTGAATTTTTGTTGGTATCTTTATTGCTGGCAGGGTTGGTCGGGATAATAGCTTTCATACTGTCCCCTGTTAAGATCTATGCTCTCCCGGTGTTCCTCGGTTTGTTTTTAGGGATTGCATGGGTTTATCCCTATTATTTGCTGACCAAGAAGATAGAAGACATGGAGAAAAACTTGCCCGATGCTTTCTTCTATCTTGCGAGCTCTTTGAGAGCTGGAGTTTCTTTCTCTGAAGCTTTGGAAGAAGCATCAACTGCAAGGTTTGGAGCATTAACAGAGGAATTCAAAAGAACAGTACAGGAGATAAAGAAGGGTAGAGCAACAATAGAAGCCCTGAGGGCTTTTGCAGTAAGAAACAAGAGATCTTCGGTAATTTATCGCTCCACAATGATTATCATAGAGGCTTATGAGAGAGGAGCCCCAATGGCTGATGTACTTGTGGCGGTTGCCAACGACGTCCGTGAAATACTGAGAATAAAAAAGGAGAGGAAAGCCTCAACCGGAATGCAAGCAATGTTCTTTATAATTGCAAGCGGCTTCATAGGGCCATTCATCCTAGGGGTTGTATCCCAGATTATGGGTGGCATGAACACTCCTGAAGTGGGACTTAATTTGCCGTTAGAAGCGATAAAAAACGTTTCTCTTGCGTTTGTGGCAATACAAGCTATAGTTTCGGGGTTAGGAATTGGAATAATAAGAGAAGGAAAGTTCTCTGCAGGCTTCAAGTACAGCGCAATGTTGGCTATACTCGGAGTTGTGATATTCCTTGTGGCTACCAGGGTTCAGATATCAGGATTCATCTGATTCTGGCTTTGCCTTTTCTATATCAACTATTTCCACTTCAAATGTTAGTGTCTTGCCTGCCAGTGGGTGGTTAAAGTCCAAAGTGACGTTTTCTTCAGTAATTGCAGTTATCCTTGCTATCCCACTATCGGTCATTATGTACGCTCCCTCTACTGGTTCTATGCCGGCTTTTTCAAACTCCTCTATTGGGACTTCAATTATCAAGTCATCTCTTGGCATCCCGTATCCTTTCTCGGGGGGAACCACTATAGTCTTTTTCTCTCCAATTTCCATTCCTATAAGGGCTTCATCCATTCCGGGGATAAGTTCACCAACACCAACGTTAGCTCCAAGGGGCCCGTATGTTCTGTCTTCCACATAAATGCCTGCTTCCTTGGCGATATCCTCATAAGTTGTATCAAATATTTCTCCGTTTTCAAACCTTCCAACGTAGTTAAAAACCACAAAATCTCCTTTTTCAACTTTCATTCTTTTCACCAACTAAATTTCTTCAAGCTTAACTCTTCCACGAGCTTTATAACATTTTTGGTCAGCATTATACAATTTTGTGAAAAGTATATATACCACTTTGACCAAAAAGTTAATGGGTGATTTTGTATGGGGGAGTTTGCAGAGATGCTTAAAAGAGAATTTGGTGGGTTGGAAGCAAAAGAAATATACTCAACAAAACTCGGTAATAGGAGCGTTGAAATACTTGAGGTTGAAGCAAAGGGGTCAAGGTTTCTTGTGATGTTTCAAGACGAGCCTATGAAACATGATCTACACAGATGGTCGTTAATAATAACCAGTGCGAACAACACCAGAACTATCCAAGGGATGGATAAACTGGATACGCTAAAAATGAGAATCAAAGAAAACGTAAGGGCAATAATCGAAGGTCTTTAACTACTCCTCTGGGAGAATGTAGTAGATGTAGTGGGGCCTATTAGTGAACTCGTCTATGTAAACCACCACCCCATTTTTTGGAGGCTTTAGGTAGTGTACCTCTCCTTTTTTAGTTGTTACTGCTGCAAAAGCATCGCTTTTTCTTACCCTGTTTCCTACCCCAGCTATTATCGTGGAAACAAACCCTTCCACCGGGAGCAACATGAGTTCGTCTCCTTCATACAGTCTTATCTCGGTTCTTCTATCGGGGAGAACTATTCTCGCATCACAGAGCATTTTATGCTCGTATTTGTCCACATAAAAGTGAAACCTATCGTAGATTTCTTTTCGCAAAAATTTCGCTTTTTTAACGTCTATAAACTCCGGAAGCTTTTGTCCCTTTTGTAGTCTAATCTCTATGTTGTCTTGGATTATTATGCAATCAACTTTTGCCTCGTCTCCTTCAAAGCATTCTTCAAACTCTGCCTCAACGAACAATTGCGGGAGTTTTTCCATACTCTCACCCAACTTTTTCCAAGCTGTAAAACTTTTTAAACCTATCTTTACATAATTCTATGTGATGGTAGGTTATGAGACGTAGGTTGATGGCCCTATACCTGCTGATAATCCTGCTGATGGGCGCAATAGTAAGTTCTGAAGCTAAAATAGGTGAAATTAAGAAGGGCAACCAAGACTATTACCTAATAGGGCTTTTCTTTGCCATTTTAATAGTTCTTGGGGGCATAATACTAATCCAGATTTTCCTAACTGTTGGGGATCCTTTTGCGAAAAAAGGCCCGGAATACGGTGTAAACTGGGGTATCTTCCTCGCTATAATAATAGGCTCCATTATACTTGCTCTCCCCATTCTCTACAAGGTTTACAAAACTCCCCTCCCAAACATGACAGCAAACCGAAGTGAGGGGATTTACTACGTTAATCAGAGTTATCACGTTAGCTTCTACGAGAGGTATTTCCAAAATCCCTTTGGAGGGTCTTCAGAAGGTAGCGTTTACCTATATGTTCTCTTTGGAGTTCTTGTAATAACCCTCAGCTATGTTGCGGTGAGGTTTTATCTTGATTTGAGAGCGGCTAGAGAAAGGAGAAAACTTAAAGAGATCGTTGAACAATTTGATAAAAAATTAGAGGAAGAAGGTATAGACTTCCTGGGAGACCCAAACGAAATAGTGGTGAAGCTTTACAAGAATGCAGTAATCTGGCTTAGACTTTTGGGCATCCCCTACAGAGAAAGCTGGACTCATTGGGAGCACGCAGAGAAAGTAAAATATAAGCACGACGCATATGTAAAGCTTGCGAGGCTTTTTGAAAAAGCAAAATACGCACCGGAGAAAGTCACTATGGAAGATGCGAGGGAGGCTTATGAGCTTTACATGAAAATCAAGGGGGATGTAAATGAAGTTGAGGCTTAATCTTGCCCTGATCCTAACTGCTCCCTTCTTCTTAGTCGCAATCTTTGCAGGTTCGTATTTGGTTAGGTGGATAGCTGTTTTAGTAGCGGGAACAATGCTTTTGGCTTTTATGCTCGAAGAGGCTGAGCTTCCTTATATTCCAAGAAGGAGAGAACAGAAAAGAAGAAAAGAGGACTTTGAAAGGCTTGCAGATGTTATAAAAATGGCAAAAAAGGGCAGTGTTGCCAAGCAAATAGTTCTTGATTCCCTCTTGGAGATATATGAAATAATTGAAGAGGACAGAGAAAAAGCAAAAACAAAGGTTAGGGAGCTTAAAATAACTGGCTCTGGGAACAAGTTCCTTGAAGATCTCGAAAAAGTTCTTGAAATTGTGGAGGCGGATGTTAATGAGAGTAGAGGAAGTTTATGAAAAAGGAAATGAGATTTTAAATGAAGTTGGGAAGGCAATAGTTGGAAAAAGAGAAGTTCTAAAGCTTATGCTTGCAACAATACTAGCCGATGGGCACATTCTCATTGAAGACCTCCCAGGATTGGCAAAGACATTAATGGCAAAGAGCTTTGCCTCAGCACTAGGAGTTAAGTTCAAAAGGGTTCAATTTACACCCGATCTACTCCCCTCCGACATACTGGGAGTTAGCGTTTTCAACCAGAAAACCCTTGAATTCGAGTTCAAAAAAGGGCCGGTGTTTACAAACATACTTCTTGCCGATGAGGTCAACAGAGCACCCCCAAAGACTCAATCAGCTTTGCTTGAGGCTATGCAGGAAAGGCAGGTAACTATAGAGGGGAAAACCTACCAGCTTGAGAAGCCCTTTGTGGTAATAGCCACCCAAAACCCGATTGAGCAAGAGGGAACATATCCCCTGCCGGAGGCACAGCTCGATAGATTCCTCGTCAGGCTCAGGGTGGGTTACCCGACCAAGGGGGAGGAGCTTGAGATTCTCAAGAGGAGGATCGAGAGAAAGAAAGAAGAAGTGGATATAAACCAAGTAACCTCCGCTGAAGAAGTTGTAGAGATGCAGAGGGCAGTTGAGGATGTTTATGTGAGCGATGCCGTTCTTGAATACATAACCGAGATAGTGAGGGCAACTAGAGAAAACAAAAAGGAAATTGAAGTTGGAGCGTCTCCAAGAGGGAGCTTGGCATTGCTAAAGCTTTCGAGGGCATACGCTGCTTTGGAAGGCAGGGACTACGTTATCCCAGATGACGTGAAGAAAGTTGCTGTGCCTGCACTAAGTCATAGGCTCATACTGAAGAGGGAGCTTTGGTATACTCGGGTAAGCCAAGAGATTGTGATGGAGAGAATGCTTGAAAAAATACCCGTTCCAAAGTTTGAGTGATAGCTATGAGGGAGTTCTACCCGACTGGAAAAGCCCTTCAGCTTCTTCTTGCCCTATGGATAGGGGTACTCATAGCTTTCTTTACCCTTCGCTGGGATATGGTATATCTCCTCCTTCCGATACTTTGGCTGTTTTTCATAGCGGTTGCATTTTTTAAACCAAGGCTTGATGTGGAGATTAAGAGAATCCTGCCTCACGACAGAATTCTTGAAGGAGAAGCCGTGGAAGTAAGACTTACCGTAAAGTCCAACGAAAGAATTCCAAGCTTAAAGCTTGTGGATAGCACACCAGAGGAGCTTGAGGTTATTGAAGGTAAGAACGAGTTTTTGCTTTCCCTAAAAAAAGATGAAGTGAGAGAGCTTTCCTACAAGATTAGGGTACGCAGAGGAGTTCATGAGTTTAACTGGATATACTTGAGCTACCAAGATCCATTTGGATTTTTCAAAAGGGGCAAGGTGGTTGAGCTGTATGATGAGCTTATTGGTGTTCCGCTCATAGAAGATGTCATCACTCCTTACTCCACAAAGGGCACGAAAATAACCGTTGGCCCCTTGCCATCTCCGAGAATAGGTGAAGGAGTAGAGTTTCATGCTATAAGGGAATATCAGCCTGGAGATCCTTTCAAGATAATAAACTGGAAGGCAACGGCAAAAATGGGCAAAATAATGAGCAACGAGTATGAGAGCGAGAGAAAAGTTGATGTTGTGATAATAGTGGACGCTGGCTATTTGGGGGGTAGGGTTATAGACTACTCTGTGAGGGCTGCCGCTTCTCTTATGCTTGACTGTCTTAAAAACGGCACGAGCTTTGGTCTTTTGCTTTCGGAGAGCGTCCCCCTATGGGCTAGGGTAGATTATGGAAAAAGGCATTTCTTCAGATGTGTGGACATTCTAAGCACTGCTAGGCCGGATAAAAACAATCTAATTGCCTATCAGGTTGAACATCTTATAAGGACGCGCTTTCCTGCAAATGCCCAAATAATCTACATCTCACCCCTTGTTAGCGAAGAGAGCAGAAAAGCCCTTGAGATGATTTATCACTATGGATACAAGATAATAGTGATCTCTCCAGATCCATATTCGGCCATAGAGCCAAGAAGCAAAGAGGAAGAACTGGCGGTTAAGATGCTAGACCTCAAAAGAAAAGCATACTTGAGGAAGCTTTCCGCCTATGCCCTGATAATAGACTGGGATACCAAAAAGCCTCTTAGAAGTGCCATTGCAGAGGTGATCAAGCTATGAGGATAAAGTTCTCACCGATACCGCTTGTAATCTTGTTTTTCATCCTGCTTAGCTACAAACAGCTCCTCCCGGTCTTAGCACTTGCTCCCCTGGCGTTCCTCTCGTATTTCTTTGGCACATTATTTTTGATGGCCGTTATAGGCTTTCTGGTGTATTACAAGATAGGAGGTGCTCTGGGAGTTCTAATAGTGGCTTTAGCCTTAATCTTTATTGAGTCCGCTTACTTAGATAGGGAAAAAGCTCCCAGAGAGCATTATTTAATCTTGACCGTAGCTTCTCTATTGGCCCTTCCCACATATGCCCTCATAATGGGGCTCTCTTTGGTCATGCCCAAGTTCGAGGTCACTGCAGTTGCCGTTCTTATTCTAATTGCCCTCTATGTATTCTCAAGGATAGTCACGAGTGATTAGATGCTCCAGCTTCCTTTTTTCTTAAGCACCTCTCTTGCCCTCATCAATCCTTGCTTTATGCACTCCTCGAGGTTCTTTTCTCTTGCATAATAAGCTAGAAAGCCGCCAGCAAAAGCATCCCCAGCTCCGGTTGGATCCACGATTTCATCTACTGGAAGAGCATTGAACTTTTTGAAATCTTTCCCGTTATAAAGCAGAACCCCCTTTTCTCCCATGGTTACCACGACGATTTTAGCTCCCCACTTGTGAAGCTTTTCGGCGGCTTTTTTGATGTCCTCTTCTCCGGTTATCGTTTTTGCCTCTCTTTCGTTTGGAAAAACTACCTCCACTTTTGACACTATCTCCTTCATGAGATCTCTTTTTGTCTTGTATTCTTCCATGTATGTCGGGTTGAAATCTAGGGTAACCCTCTTACCTTTTAGTCTTTCTATAGCCTTTAGCTGCTCTTCTGGTGGTATTGGAGAGATATGAAATATTTTCGCATTTAGGTAATCTTCCGGAATCTCTGTTTCGCCCATCTTCTCTGCCACTCCCATCTCCACCGGCGCATCGACGCTCCCGTCTTCGTGGTAGATCATGTATATGTGCATTGTCTTTCCTTCGAGAACGTGAACTCCCTTAATGTCTAGGGTTCTTTCAAGGTTTTTCAGCCACTCCGTGGGGAAGTCCTTCCCAACCTTTGTAACCAATCCCACTTTGGCTCCACTTAGAGCGGCGGAAGTTGCAACAGCGGCAGCTGCCCCTCCTGGGAGGACTATCTCCCTCTTGTCTGGAAAGATTATGTGGTCAATCGCGACATGCCCGAGAACTATCAGATCCATGGCAAGCCCTCTTTGACCTAATTGGGAGGGTTTATTAAAGTTGCCCGAGTTTTTAACAAAAATAAGTTGTATGAAAATTACACAAAAACTTAAAAACAGAGAAGTCTAGTTGGTGTTATGCTTAGGGTAAAAGACCTTGGACAAAAGGAACTTGAGGTGCTTGTGAATTACGTCAGGGGGTTGAGGAATTATGGACTTAGTTATTCTGAAATAGTGGAAAGAGTATATATGGAAAAAGGCGTAAAAATTTCTAAGGCTACGGTTTTAAGATGGTGCAAGGAAAAGCATGAGCCTTTCAATAAAATCAAGCTTCTTGATTTAAGTCCTTCTCCAGCTTTGTCTTATATCTTGGGAGCTTATTTTGGAGATGTCACAATAGGCATTGGCCAAAAATACAAGTACAGAATTCGGCTGAAAGTTGTAGATAGGGAATTTACCGAGGCATTTGCTAAGGCACTTAAAGAGATAGGGGCTAATCCTCGAGTTGGTTATGAAAACGACTCTACAAGAGTTGGTAGATGGTATGTTGAAAGTACTACTAAATCTCTCTACATGTTTTTAAAATAGCCAAAAGATGCTTTGTTTGAAGTTGCAAAGGAATATCCCAGAGAGTTCCTTCGGGGTTTGTTTGACAGTGAGGGTTATGTCTATTTAGACCCAACTACTAAGAAAGTTTCTTATGTTTCGTTGCACAACTACGATTTAGAGCTATTAGAGTTCTCTAAAAGTCTCTTAGCTTTATTGGATATACACTCAAAAATAAGGGTTTCAAAGAAAGCTGGAAGCCCTGTTGTGATCAGAGGCAAACAATACTCCTACAAAAGTGACCTTTATGAGCTTAGGGTATATCGCGTAGAAAGTGTGAGACGTTTTGCCAAGGAAGTTGGATTTACAATACCAAGGAAACAAAATAAGCTTAGAGAATGGTTATCAATAAAGTTTAATGAACATTTATGAACATCAATGCACAAAAATGAGCATGGTAGCGGGGCGAGGATTTGAACCTCGGACCTCCGGGTTATGAGCCCGGCGGGCACTCCTAGCTGCCCCACCCCGCTGCTTGACCCGTTACTTATTAATAAGAAGCCGATTTATAAAATTTGCGGTTTCTTTGTAAGGTTGCATTTGCCTGATTATTTCCTTATGGAACTATATGAGAGAAGTTTTCTTAAATATTTGAGTGTTGGTAGGAGATGATGATAGAGTCGATAGCTTAGAAGAAAAGTTCCAAAAAATATTTAAATTTAAAGTCCTATTTTTTCCGAGGAATCATGTTCAGGAAAAAAAAGAACGCTAGAGGTATATCATGGGAATACATAAAGAAACGGCACTCTACTATAGTTAATGAACTAAAAAGTCTAAGTGGTTGGGATAACATAAAGGCTTCAGTAGTTGAAGCTGAGAGCCTTGGAGAGTATTCTCTTGTCTCGCTCTATGTCGCCACTGAGGTATATAGAGAAACAAGAAGTCAAATTGAGTATCTTTCTGAAAAAGTGGAGAGTATCAATTCTAGATTGGAATCCATTAGATCAGAAAATGCGGAAAAACTTAAGCAGGTGGAAAGGGATATAAAGGAGATAAAAGAAAAGCTGGAAGAGCTTGAAAAACGAACACTTTTCTTGGGCAGCATTGAAAAAATGATTCCTCGATTAACAGAACTAGAAGAAAAATTGGAAGCCTATCCTTCAGAGCTGATAACTAAATTGGAAAAAACATATGGACATAAAATAAATGAAGAGATAAATCAAATAGTACAAGAGAGGTTAAAGCTAATCGAAGAGGATTTAAAAAGAGGAATATTTGGAGTCAGCGTTGACTTAGCAGAAACACTTAAGGAGATTCAAGGTAAATATGAGAAGATTATACTAGAAAACTACACCTTGAGGGAAGAACTCAAAGAAAAGGATCTTCAAATTGCTGAATTAACTCAGCGACTTACGACACTTCAAAAGCAACTGGAAATTGTTAATGACCTAGACAAAAAGCTTGAGAAGTACAGAAAGTTAGCAGAGGAGTTCAGAAGAATGAAAGAGAGTCTAATAAAAATCACGGGAATAGATGATGTGGACATTGCTCTTGAAGAGCTGAAAGAATATGTTCCAAAAACTAAAATTAAACCATTGCTAGATGAAACTAAGAGGTTATTGGCCCAAATAGAGGAGTTGAAAAAGGAAAATGAACAGTTAAGAGAAGAAAATAGGCGTTTAGAGAGCAGTTTGAAGAAGCTTTTAGGAAAAGAGAGCCCAAATTCAGAGTTTTAAGCATGATTTATTCTTCTTGTTCTTTCATTATGAGTTTGGACATGCCATTTTGGATAATTCTTTGAACTAGTGGGCTGGGGTCATCGAGTTCTTCTAATTTTGCTAAAACAATCTTTCTAAACTTGACATTCTTTTCTGCTAGAGAAATTAAGGCCTCTAAGGCACTTGCTTTTACGACTTCGTTTTTTTCCTGGGCCATCATAAGAAGTTTAGGGAGATATGGACTTACATACCCAAAGTTATGCTCTCCCAAAGCCACTATGAAATTAAGCGCTACTAACTTATCATTGGGGTCGCTCGAGAGTAGCATTTCCTTAATATCGGACATAATTGTCATGAGCAGAGAAGGGTTATTCCTCGCTATTTCTTCTATTACATATGCCATATTAATTTTAATTTTCCAGTTTCCTATGTTGTAGTTTGCGAAAAGGAGAGGTATCACTTTTCTTAGTAGGTGTGGATTATTTTTAGCGATTTTTCCAAAGGTTTTAGCTATCTCTTGAGTTAGGAGGGTAGCTTCGCTTTTTCTTATCATCCCCATTAGTTTTGTTATAAGGGGGCTGTAAAGGTCTTCTCTTTTTTCAAGTAACTCAGATATAACAGAGAGGGCATTTTTGGCGACTATCCATAAATCGTCATCTAAACTTCCAATTAGTTCATTAAGATATTTTTCGTTACTTTCGGCTAAAATAAGGATTTTATCCAAATCTTCCCCATTTGCTAAAAGTTCTCTTATGTTTATCTCCTCATCTTCCATTTGACCACCAATACCAATTTCGTGAAACTTATATATAACTCTAACTTCATGAGCAGTAAAGCTATAAGGGGGTGCAAAGATGAAACGCATGCTCATCTTAATAATTTTCGGACTTTTAATTTTTGAGGCGGCTTATGCTCAAGACTCGCCTGTTTTATGGAAAAAACAAGTTTGTGAACATGTAATGGTACAAAAAACTGTTGAAAGTGTTTATGTAGATGGTAGCACATTATATGCGGGTTGTGGTTACGTGGATAGTGTACATGGTGTGCTATGGTATAAAGGAAACATCTCAGCGTTTTCATTAAACGGTACGAGACTATGGACGCAAGAGGTTGGTTTTGTTAGAAAGATTGAAAAAATAAACGGGAGCATCTTAGTGGGAACTGACATAAGTAGGGGGCCAAGCAACTGGTTCGGTACACTGGGCAAAGTTTGGTTGTTATCGGAAAATGGATCCATCATCACGCATAATATAACTTTTGGAAGCTTTTTTGACTTTGATTCTGACGGTGAATTTATTTATATTGGAGATGGCTGGTGGATCGGTGAAGGAAAAGCCAATGAAACATGGGGACGAGTCTACAAGTGGAGGATTAAAAATAACAAGTTCAATGAGGAATGGTTTGTAGAATTAAATGGTACTATTGGACGTGTAAGAGTAGGAGATATCATCTACGCCGGCGCCGGTGCACCCTCAGGATATACCATGAAGCATTATTTTGGGTACATATACGGGATATCAAAAGATGGCAGGTTGCTTTGGAAAATTAATACTACTTGGTGGGTAAGAGACATGGAGATATGGAAAGGCAGTGCGATAGTTGGAACCGGATTTGATAATGTTATCGGGAAGGTTTATCTTGTCGACAAAAATGGTGAAATAAAGTGGCAGAAAGATCTCTTTTACATCGAGGATATAGAAGTCTTTGACAACATAGCATACATTGGAGGGATAAAAGGACAAGAAGGTAAACTGGCTGCCCTAGACTTAGCTAGTAGACAAATAAAGTGGGAAGTTTCTTTTCCCAACCGTGTTAAGGTAGTTAAGAGATACAATGATTATCTGCTCGTGGGCACTGGAGAATTCTCTTATAAACAGGAAAAAAACCAAACAGTTGTGTATAGCGAGGGTAGGCTGTATGTAGTCTCAGCCAATGATGGAAAAATACTAGAAAGTTTTGATACTGGATATGTCAGAAGTATCAGTATCGGAAAAATTGTGGGGATTGGAACAGGTAGTGGAGAAATCTATGCATTTGACCCAGAAAAGTTAATCCCCAAGAATAATTCAATTTGCGGTGTGGGATCTCTTTTGATATTCCTCCTCGCAGGGTTATTATTAGATAGAAAAAGAGGTTAGAGCATTCCCATACCATATTTTACGAGCTTGTTTACAATTTTTTTCCCATTCTTTGTTAAATCAACCACTTTTCTGATCCTGATTATTTTAAGAATTCCCTTATCTATTAATCTGTCATATATTTCCTCAAGTTCTCTTTCATCTATTCCTAAAAACTCATGAGCCTCTAATGGATCAACACCCGAATAAAGTGCCATTAAAAGTTGTTTTTCCATATCATCCAGCTCTTCAAGCTCTTTTAGTTCTCTTTCAATCTCTTCTTGGAACTCCATTTTAATGGTGGGAAATTCTTCTGCTGCTTTTAAAAGTAGCTCTAGAATGTTTCCTCCCCCGTATCTGAGCAGATATCTCAAAATATAAAGCTTGATCTTTTTTCTGGAATATATAAATACGAGACAACGCTCTCTCCTTCGTAGAAATGTTTAATTTTCCAGGCATTAACGAGTTTACCGTCCATTTCTACCTCTTCAATTTCTAGATCTTCCATATCTGAGAAAATCGGGATAGGTGGAGTTTCTTGGGTTGTGATTACAATATTTATCTCTCGCTTTCCAGTTTTTGGTGATTTGTAAGACAAAATCTTTAGAGCTCCGTCGATCCATTTTGCCTCCATGTTAAGAGCTCCGCCCCGAATCCTAGCTAGTTCTATTTTTACTGGACTGCCATTTATCAAAACTTCAAAGAGCTTGTGAATGAAATCCTTGAATTTTTTTTCGTCGTATATCAGGAGATTTTTTCCTATTGTTAATATTACAGTAACTTCTCCTCTAGTTTCTAGGTAAAACTTAAGCCCAAAGTGTTCCTGTTCTGGATCAAGCTTTATTCCATCAGCTATCCGTACTCCAATATCAGTAAGTGCGGAAAATGAAAATGCATCTTCTCCTACAACTTCCCCCATCTTGACATATTTTATTATTAGTCTATCATGTTCAATTACTGCAATTGCATCTCTCCAGTTTATACTACCCTTTCCTTTCCAAGAGGACTGGATTGCAACCTTCACTCTTGTTGTCCCTATTGGCATGTTTTTTCCCTCAGAGCATTCTTAATTCTTCAAGCTGTTTTTCAAGTCCTTTTAATTTTTTTTGAAGTTTTTCCACCTCGTTGGTTAGTTTTACTTCAAGAGGGGTAACCGCAGGATTCTCGTTTCTACTTTCCATAAGTCTGTCTAGGATTTCAACTGCGCTATTAATACTGCTGGTTATTCTTATTAAAGCTTCCTCAGGTGAAAGTTCGAGCGTATTTTTATCCTTTGTTTTTATTGTTATAGGGAGTTTGGTGGCGGCAACATATTTTATTAGCAATTCTAATTGTTCCTTATCTTTTGAAGATGGAAATTTTGCAAGCCACAGTCTTTTGAAGTCTTCCAGCTCATTTAGAACCTTGATTAAGAACATGTTATATTCTTCCGCTGTTACGTATCCTAATGTGTATCCCTTTGCAACGTCAAGTAGCATGAGAAGTCTTTCTTTTTTCTGTTTGGCTTCCTCCATTACATTACTTACTTTGGCATCTATAACTTCCCTAAGCTTTTTCAATAGTTCCTTTTCATCAACTTGTTGTTTTTTTTCTTTGTCGTTTTTGGATGTTGAGAGGGACTTTTTATAAGGGGTGGTAGTTTCTTGGGTTGAAGAAACTTTGAGCATTTCATAGAGTTGTTCGTATTGGGCACTCATAATTTTAGAGACTAATGCCGCTGCTATAATAATACCAGCTATCATCCCCACCAATATAATGCCTGCCGTTAGTAAGTCCATTCGAAGCACCTCCTAAAAATAAATTTAAAGGAATTTTTAAAGTCTGAATCTGGAGACTCTGGCTCTGAGGTTATGAACAACATCCATTAAATCTTCTGCCGCATGTTTTAGCTCTTCTATTGCGGCGGTTTGCTCCTCAACAGCGGAGCTAACTTCCTCAGCACTGGCGGTGGTCTCTTCGGCACTTGCGGCCAAGTTTTCAAGCTCTTTCAAAGCTCTATCAAGCTCTTCCTGTGTTCTGAAAACTTGCTCCTTGACTTGTGTTAATCTTGATCCCGTATCTTGTATAAGTTCAGCTATAGTTGTTAGATACTGGGCAGTTTCCTTTAGCTTTCCGGAGGATTCTTCTACGACCGCTACCCCACTCTTTGTAGCTTCAACAGCGTCGTTTACTTCTTCTGTCATGGTATTAATTATCTCTTTTATGTCATCGGCAGCCTTTTTGCTCTCTTCCGCAAGGTTCCTAATTTCTTGAGCGACAACTGCAAAACCTCTCCCAGCATCTCCAGCTCTGGCTGCTTCAATAGCCGCATTCAAAGCCAACAAATTAGTTTGTTCGGCAATACTTGTAATAACGTTTGTGATTTCCTCAATACGCTTGCTCATCTCGTTCACTTTGCTTACAGCGCTTTCAATAGCTCTCATCGTGTGTTCTATACTCTCTATCTGCTCAGCAGAGGTTTCTCCTTTTGCTTTTCCTTCTTCTGCTATACTAACGACTTCACCTATAGCCTTTTCAAACTCTTCCATAGTTTCAACGGCTTCTTGGTTTACCTCAGAAACTAATCTCACTCCTTCGGTTATCTCGTTGATGCTTTCTTGTTGTCTTTGTGCTTCATGACTTACCTGTTGGACTGCCTCATTTACCTGATTAATCGCCTCGGTGACATCACTAGCAACTTGGGTGAGGACATTAGCTTTCTTTTCAAGTGCATCGGTAATTTCTAGCACACCGCCTATGAGTTTCTTCATATCCTCATTCATCTTTTTAACTGAATTCACGACCTGCATGAGCTCTCCTCTTGCCTCTAAGCTTAATCCATTGCTCAAATCTCCTTGTGCTAAGCGTTCTAGCTTTTTGGTTATTTCCTGCAGAGTTCCTACTACATCTTGAGAAACCGCCTCAAATGCTCTTAATAATGCCCCAATTTCATCGTTTTCTAAGTACCTTATCTTGCTTAGTTTGGATTTTACTTCACTAAGCTTTCCTTCTGCAAGAGAATCTGCAGCAGATTTGAGAATCTCAAGAGGCTTAAGGGTCGATGATGTAATCTTGTATGTAAGAAGAACAATAGCCAATCCACTCAAAACTGATATTCCGATTGTTAGGAGGATTACTTCCCTTAGAGCGTCCTGGACTTTGTCCATTGCCAAATAAATCGGGCCTGCTATATCATCTTGATTTACTACTGCAAAAACTACCCATCCTGTGTTTTTAATTCTCGCAAAACCTGCTATTTTTTCAACGATATTGCCAGTTTCTCTTCCGTTTATAACCTCCTTCCATTGATATGTTGTGTAACCCATGTCTCTACCACTCTGAATCGCTTCTCCAAGAGGCCTCAAGTCGGGATCTTTTGTAAAGTCAAGCTTCATTATATACTCCTTGTTTGGATGAACAAGAACAAGACCCTCTTCATTAGCCACAGCAATGTATCCACTTTTGCCAACATTTATATTTAACGTGTCCTGAACAAGGGTATCTATAAAAACATCGATACCAATAACTCCTATAAGCCTACCGTTTTCATATATGGGAGTGGCATAGGTTATTACCCATTTTCCTGTTGCAGCATCGGCATATGGATCTGTCCACACTCCTTTTCCAGTGGTTGCAGCGGCCTGATACCATGGCCTAACCCTTGGGTCGTACCCTTCTGGGAGTTCATCATCTGGATACATGTACATATTGCCCTCAGTGTCCCCAAAGTAAACGTATGCAATTCTTTTGTCGGCATTTACAATCCATTTAAAGCGCTCTAAAAGCACCGATTTATACTGGGGATCACTTTTTGTGTATTCTTTGTTTGTTTGAATTACAATACTAGAAGCAACTTTTCCTAAGGACTCAATTTCATTGAAAAACCCCCTCGTAATGTCGGGCAACTCCATAAGCAATCCTTGTAGTTAAGTCCCCCGCCTGTTCTATTGTGGGGTTATGAAGTTCTGTTGTTATGTTATGTCCCATTTGCTTTTGAGCATAGAGCATCATTCCCCCGAATATCCCCAACAAAATAACTATCCCAATTAAATTAACCATCACGAGTTTTTTCTTAAACTGCATAGCTTTCACCCCTACAGCGTTGTCTCAAATATTTTTCCGTTTGAAACTTTTCTCATTTTTACCTTTCCGGTTTCAAGATTCAGGGAAATCGTTCTTCCCCCCTTTCCCCCTGTGTCCTCGGCAACAATCTTGATTTTATGCCTTTTTAGTTCTCTTTTTGCAGTTTCAATGTTCCTTTTACCTATCATGAGATTTTCACTTGTGACGTTTTCAAAAATATGGGCGCCTCCAAATATCTTTGCCTCTAGCCTTCTTTTGATTGCACCCAGCTTTGCTAAATCTTTGAGGAGCAACTCTAATCCTGTGTCTACGTATTTTGCCGGATTTCCTCTGTTTCCATAGTACTTTGCCTCTGGAAGGAGGGCATGTAGCATTCCTCCAGCTTTGGTAACTGGATCGTAGAGTGTTATTCCTACACACGATCCTAATCCATATGTGGTTATCACCCCCTTCGCTTTGCTTACAGCATAGTCTCCAATTCCCACTTTTATTTCCTCCAAGGTCATCCCTCTTTGACCTCTTTTTCTAGGCGTGAGATTATCTTCTCAAGTGAAGCTTGAGTTGGTACCAAGTAAAAGTAGCTTTCTATGCCCAACTCCGTTTTTTTGAACTTGTTTTTGAACATGACGACGTTTTCTATATCCTTTAGATCTCCAGAAGCCAGTTCTTTTTCTACATCATAAAGAGTTGATGCTGGAATGGGAGGGGTTAATGAGACGGATTCTCCTATTAACGTCGAAAGAATGTCGGTATATACTGAAATTAGTATATTGCCAACTTCCATGATTGCCGATTTACCCATTTCGTCGAGTTCTTCTATTTGGGATGGATCCATCCCCATGAGTACTGCTGCCAAGGCTGTTGCGCTTTTTTGAGGAAACTGGAGAATTGCAAGACCGTTTAATCCTTCTGTAATGTTAAACATGACGACAAAGCTTTTGGATATTCCATTTTCTGCAAGGGTTTTAAGGAATTCTGCCCTTTTTATCATGTATACCTCCGGCACTTCCATTTCTATGGGTTCACCGAGCATTTGAGAAAGGGACGTTATCCCATGAGAGATTGCAATATTTGAAGCTTCTCTAAAAATATCCTTTTCCCATTCTGAAAACCTCATTACAATCCCTCCATCAGTTTGTTTATGATTTTTTTCATATCTTCAACGTGGGGCATTATGAAGAAATTCTCATGAAATTCTATCTCATTTACTGAGATGTTAGTTCCAATTAAGATCACATAGTCACAATATTGGGCAACATCTACTATTGCAAGATTAAGCACTGCTGGAATGAAATCTATGGCAAGCTGTGGAGGAGTCTGCTCGATTACTATCCCCAAGAACTGTGAGAGGGCATTAGCAAATGCTGAAATTAGTATGTTCCCAATTTCCATTATTGCAGATTGTACCATTTCGTCCATGTCTTTTGTACTTCCTATTTCTTGACCTAACATTATGTCATAAACTTTCATGGCATCTTGAATATCTGTTACAAAAAATGCATGACCGTTGAAATCTCCTCCAAGCCCTACGTACACAATAGCCTTAATATCTTCCCCAACCTCTGTCGGGAGGTATTTTATTGTGCTTACTTTCATATTTGGGACTTTTATGGTAACAGGTTTGTTAATTATCTGGCTGAGGGCATCTGCTGCATGGGAGGCTCCGATATTGAAGGTCTCCAAAAGAGCGCTTTTTTCTAATTCCCCTAAATTCTTTAGATATTCTTCATAATCCACCTGAAATCCCTCCAAAGAGGCTGTTTATATCTATTATTAACACTACCCTGCCATCCCCAAGAATCGTGGCTCCAGCAAATCCTTTGATGTTTGATAACATTTTTCCGAGGGATTTTATGACGATGTCTTTCTTGTTGAGAAGCTCATCAACTCCTATAGCCACCTTTTGGGCTCCTAGGTCTACAACTATTGCTGGGAATTTGTCTTTCTCAATATAATCAACTCCAAAGAGTTCGTGGAGCATGAATACCGGAATTATTTCCTCTCTGAGAACTATTACCTTTTTTCCTCCTATGGTCTTCAACTGGTTTTGCTTTATATCAATGGTTTCCAAGATGTTGTTTATAGGTATTGCATAAGTCTCATTGCTTATTTTTACAAGTAGAGCCTGTATTATAGCCATACTTATTGGTAGCTTTAGTATGAAAGTTGTTCCTTTTCCAACTTCACTCTTTACACTTATGCTCCCATTGAGGGTTTTTATAACATCTTGAACGACATCCATTCCAACTCCTCTTCCAGAAACATCGGTAACTTTTTCAGCTGTACTGAACCCTGGCAGGAAGATAAGGTTTATTGCTTCCTCAGGACGCATCTCTGCGGCCTGTTCAGGTGAAATAAGGCCTTTTTCAATAGCTTTCTTTTTGACTTTTTCGGGGTCTATTCCCTTACCATCATCTTTAACTATGATTAAAATATGGCTTTTTTCTCTTCTTGCTATGAGTTCCACTTTACCAACTCTTGGTTTTCCTTTTGCTACTCTCTCTTCGGGGGGTTCAATCCCATGATCTATAGCATTTCTGAGAAGATGTACCAAAACATCTCCCAGCTTGTCTAGAATAGTCCTATCAACTTCTATATCGCTACCTTCCATTTTGAATTCCACTTCTTTACCGAGCTCCTTTGCAAGCTTTCTCACCATTCTCGGGAATTTGTTGAAAACCTCTGCAACTGGTGTGAGGCGCATTTCCATTATTTCATCTTGGAGTTCTGTCATAAGGTGGGAAGTTGTAGATAGAGTTTCTAGAAGCTCTCTATCTCCCAACCTCTCGGCAATTTGTTCAAGCCTGCCCTTATTAATGACGAGTTCTCCTACGAGGTTCATTAGCTTGTCTAAGTGAAAAACGTCAACTCTTATCATCTTAGAGATTTTTACTCTTCTTCCTGCATCAACTTGTGATTTTAGATTCTTTGCCTCTCTTTTATCTGCAGAGTGAATTTCATTGAGTTTATTTCCCTCAAAGATTTCCACTTTTTCAACGTCTGGGTGTTTTAATATTAGTTGTGTTATATTGTCTTTTTTCTCATTTGTGTACAGCAGGACTCCAAAATATTTTCCATCAATAAGTTCCTCCTTTTCCAGTTTGTTGGGTTCTGGAAAGACTTTTTTTAGGTTGCCTATCTTTTTTAAATCTTGCACTATAAGAAAACTCCTTACTCCCTTTAGTGGGGCTTCTTTCTCCATTGTAATTTTTATTGTGTATTCGTTTGCCTTTTTTTCGGGATTTTCCTCTTGGGTGTTCTCTTTGACGTTTTCTACAATCACTTCTCTAACTTCAGGGTGTCTCGTTATTTTCTCTTTTATCTCTTCTGGGGATAGAGATGTCATGACTATGAATTCGAGAGAGTCCCCTGTGAAGTTTCCTTCTTCGATTATCTCTCTTTCCGGAATAGTGCCAAAAATCTCGCCAATTTCTTCTAGATCAGTAAGAATTAAAAAGGCTCTTACATTTTTTAATTGAGCGTCATCTTGAAAGAGTACTTTAATGTGATATTTATCTCCTCTTACATGTGGTGCTTGTTCATGAATAACTGCTGTTTCTTTTTCACTGATATCTTGGTGCGATTTCTCTTCGGTCGTTCCCTCCAGATTGCCCTTTAGCAATTTGTCAGCTTTCTCAAACAGAGGGGAAACATCAACATTCTCATCCCCAGAACCAGCTTCGATATCGTAGATCATTTTTTCAATTGCATCAAGAAAATCTATAACAAGATCAACGATTTCTGGAGTTATGTCAATTTCACCGTTTCTTACCGCATCGAGGAGATTTTCCATTTTGTGGGCAGTTTCACTAAGTCTCATAAATCCCATTGTAGCTGCCGTTCCTTTCAACGTATGTGCATCTCTGAATATCTGATCTATAAGCTCTTTTTTCTCTCGTTCATCTCCTCCCTTTTTTACTATCTCCTCCAAAGAGATAACTGCATTGCTTATGCTGTCGATTCTGTCTCTTGCGTCGGCCAAAAATTCATCAAGGTATTGGGAGAGATCTTCCATAAAATCACCCCGCAAGTATCTTCTTTTCAGCTCTTATGATGGTTTCAGCTATTTTATCCAGTGGAACAACGTAGTCCACAACTCCTAATTCTATAGCGGCTTTTGGCATTCCGAAGATTATGGAAGTTTCTTTGTCTTGGGCTATTGTTATTCCCCCTCTTCTCTTTATCTCTGCTAATCCTTGAGCACCATCTCTTCCCATTCCGGTCATAACAACTCCAATAGTTTTTCTACCAAAGAGTCTTGCAACACTTATCATCATTGGATCTGCAGCTGGTCTGACCCCATGAACTTTGGGTCCTTTGTTTAAGGCAATTCGAGGTTTTCCTGCTCTTATTGTGATTTCCATGTGAAAACCTCCAGGCGCTACGTAAGCTTTTCCTTCCTCTACCAGATCACCATCCTCTGCTTCCTTTACATCAATTTTCGAGACTCTATCCAGCCTCTGAGCGAATGACTTAGTAAAACCTGGGGGCATATGCTGGACTATTAATATGCCAGATTTTATCTCTGCTGGGAGCTTTGGTATGACCCTCAAAAGAGATTGGGGGCCGCCTGTAGAAGCGGCTATCGCAATGATACTTCTCGCTGCATCTTTCTTTTCTCTTATTCTCTTTTGAGATTCTAGTAATCTAATTCTCCTGAATTTTAGGAATCTTGGAGGTATCTTGGCAGCTTCCTTTATCTTAGCTATTATCTCAGACCTGAGTTCGTTTATCCCAGTGGAAAAACGAGAGGAAGGTTTGGGAATAAAATCAACTGCTCCATATTCGAGAGCTTTAATAGTGGCATCTGCTCCTTCTTGTGTTAAGGAGCTTATCATTATTACAGGAGTGGGGTATTTGCTCATTATGAACTTTAAAGCATCTAGACCATTCAACTGCGGCATCTCGATGTCTAGAGTTATAACGTCGGGTTTTAGTGTTTTAACGGCTTCTATAGCTTCGATACCATTGCGGGCTTCACAGCATACTTCGAGTTCTGGGTCTGAGTTTATTATGTCCTTTAGTACTCTCCTGATAAAGGGTGAGTCATCTACTACTAGCACTCTGATTTTTCTGCTCACTTACAAACCCCCATCAGGAGGATAGTACTCTGTTTACTTCCTCTATGACCTTGGGGGCTTGGAAAGGCTTTACAATGTAACCCTTTGCCCCGCTTTTTAGAGCTTCCATGACCTTTGCTTCTTGACCTACAGCAGTAATCATAATTATCTTTGCGTTAGGATCTATTTTCATGATCTCTTTCACCGCACTGATTCCATCCATCTCTGGCATGACAATGTCCATAGTAACTAAATCCGGCTTTAGTTCTTTGTATTTCTCAACCGCTTCTTTTCCATTTCCTGCTTCTCCAACTACCTGGTGTCCAGCTTGAACGAGTATCTTTTTTACCAGCATTCTCATAAAAGCCGCATCATCAACTATCAATACCTTGGCCATAATAGCCCACCTCCAAATTTTTCTTGTAAATTCTTGAAGGCAGATCATACAGCTTAAAAAGGTGAGAGGCATTTCCGAGGATAGTTTCTGTTTTTCCAAGTATTAGATACCCATGATTTTCAAGGGCTTCGTACATCTGTCTGAAAACCTTCTCTTGAGCTTCCTTTTCCATATAAATGAGAACGTTCCTCAAGAATATGACATCAAAGCCCTTAGGGTACGCTCTGCTGAAGAGATTAAAATGCTGGAACTTAACCAATTTCCTAAGTTTCGGCAGAACACGATAGAACTCATCGCTCTTTAGGAAGTACTTGTTTATAACGTGTTTTGGAATATTTTTCTCCACCACCTCAACTGGGTAAACACCTTTGATCGCTATCTGCAGAGCTTCACGGTCTATGTCAGTCCCAAGTATTGAGATTTTAAAACCCTTGAGGTCGTCTCCCAAGGTTTCATAGAGGCTGATAGCTATAGAATATGGTTCCTGTCCGGTTGAACATGCAGCGCTCCAAATCTTTATAGAGCGGCTGTTTGCTTCTCGTTTATATCGGATTAACTCTGGAATTATCTTTTTTTGGAATGTTCTCCAAACTGGTGGATCTCTAAAAAATTCGGTTACGTTTATTGCAACTGTTAAAATTAGGTTATTTAACTCCTGACGATTCTTTCTGAGTAACTGGTAGTACTCCATGGTGTTTGAAATTCCGAGTTTTCTCATTCTGGCCTGGATTCTCCTTTTTAAGTATGTATCTTTGTAGGCATCTCCACTAACTCCTAAATGTTTAAATAGTTCAGCTTTTATGAGTTCATATCCGCGGTCTCTTAAGATCATGTTTTTGCCCCCACTGTTGGAAATTTTTTAATACATCTTTGGAACCTTTGAGTGGTTATATAATCTTTTGTAAAATACTCTAAAAATCCTTTATGTGTATATATTTATGTATGTGATAGTGCAGGTTCTGAAAAAAGTTATAACTAACACTAACAATATTATTGCCAAACAAATACCTAACAGATCCAAAGTGGGGGAGAGCCATGGGAGAGATTCAGGTAGTTGCCTTCCGAGTTGGGAACGAAGAATTCTGTCTGGATATTTCGAAAGTTAGGGAAATAAAAGAAATGATGCCAATTACAAGAGTTCCAAATGCTCCCGAGTATACTGAAGGGGTCATGAACCTTAGAGGACAGATAACCACAGTAATAAATCTGAAAAAGAAACTTGGTTATTACGATGATGAGCCCTTAGATGACAAAAAGATAATTTTAGCCGAGGTAAAGGATGAGATAGTGGGAATAATCGTTGATGCAGTTTCAGACGTAGTTACCCTCACGGATGACCAAATTGAACATCCGCCAAAAACACTAGTCTCAAGAATGGATACGCGTTTTATAAAAGGGATAGCGAAAATAAATAATGGCGAAAGGCTGTTAATAATGATAGATCTGGATAAGCTTTTTGGGGAAGAATGGTAACTACAACTCCAGCTCCTTTAGAAGAGCTTCTAATTCCTTTTTTGATTTAATCGTTGGGTCTTCAAGTTCCATTTTTTGACCAAGCCTGGACATAAGGTTCTCCAGTTGCATTTCTAGCTGTTTCAACTCTTCGAATTGTATCTTTAACTTTTCATAAAATTCTTTTTCTATGGGGGTTACTGGAATAGGGGTGTCCAATGTTTCGGCTATTTTGTCAACTTTGCCTATCATTGAATATATCCTGTGGTGTATTTCTATAAAACTTTTTTCGGGATTAAGTTCTTTTATTTGCCCGTTTTTTTCTACTTTCATTGGCAGATCAAGGCGTTTGAGTTCTAAGATAATATCTCTAAACTGGCTGTAGATTTTTTTCTTCTGGGTGAGAAACAATAGCAAGCTTTCTGAGATTCTTGAGGAGCTCTATTATGTTGTTCCTTAACTTGTAAAACTCCTCTTGGCCTTTCTCAGTAAGGACATATATCTTAGCTATGTCTCTAAGGGAGAGAAGTCCTTTTTTTAACTCAAGCAATCCTTTTTGGATCTTTTCTGGCTTTAAATTAACAGAGAATGAGAGTATCTCCATGAATTCTTGAAGCTCTTGTTCTTTTCTCTGTTCAATCATCTCTTCCAATAGTTCAATTTCCCCTTCTACCTCTCTTATTAGACTATTTTTGACCTCATCTTTCAGTTTATCAAGTTCCTTTTGAAGAAATTCTTGAGTTTTATGTATTTCACTTTTTAAGTAACTAATTTCATTTTTAATAAACTTGAGCTCTTTTTCTCTGTTATTTCCGTAAGTTGCTTGTTCTTTTAATATTTTTTCCAATTTTGAAATCTTTTGTTCTAGATTTTTGATCTTCCATGATTCATATTCATCAAGCTCTTCAACTTTATTTTCTTTTAAATGTTCAACATCATGCTGTAGTAAGGCAATTTGGGAGGTTAGTTCTTCTTTTATGTGTTCGACTTCCTCCATTGAAGATTGCACACTTCTTTTGACATCAAAAAAATGTGAAATTACCTTGTTTACATTATCTTTAACATAATATGCCAAGGCTAAAACAAATATTATCGCAACTATGGAAAGATACTCAATCATTGTTGTATCCTCCAATGACTAAACTAACCATTATTTTTAGCTTATTTTTTAAAAGGTTTATTGTAAATTATCTGTGTGAATTTGCACAATGAAAATTTTATTGAACTTTAAACAAATTTTTGAGAATACCTTTACAAACCTCTATGGCACACGTGATAATATCCCTCTGCGGCTATTATTTCGTTAAATTCTACCATTAGATACATAGTGTTTTTCCAATATTTTGATTGCGGAGATTATATGATACTTTAGATATTTTGGGATTTTGTTGAATAATATGCAATGATTTCCGAAAAGTTTAAATATATTGCATTGATCTAATAATATTGCTGGAATGACCTCAGTGTTTGAATCACCACTCAGCATTAAATCGTGTGTCTCAAGGTGTTACTTAAAAGTTATGACATTGGCAAAGATGTACATAAGTACGTCTCGTGAAATCCACATCAAGGGGGTAGATACATGGCTCTTCATATAAACCCACACATATTGCGCTCCCTTCATAGAAGTGAGCTTCGGCGTCGAATATTGCTCTATCTATATCAGCTCTACCCTTCTGCTACTTATCTTTCGGAGATAGCAAGGGTGGTCGGTTCTGATCCATCAAACGTTCGAGGAGCCCTTGTGGGGCTTGGCAATAGATACAATGGTGAAAGTTCTCTCGTGTATCTAGGACTTGTTGAAGAAATTTCTAATAATGGCTTTAAATACTATAGGCTCACGGAATATGGAAAGAAAGTAGTAGAATATCTTAAATCTTACTACACTTATTACCGAAAATTTATGTGAGGTGGACATAATGAACGTATCTCTGATTGAGACACTGGATACAAATCTGCAAGTTATGATAGATACTGCCCTCCTTTATACTATGCAGGTTGGCATGAAATACAACGTCTTTAAGGCTCTTTCGGAGAAAGATACGAGAAAGGCTCTTGAAGAGATAGAGATTCAAAACAAAAGTCTTCTAGAGAAATTTCTCAAAACATTAAATGAACTTGGAGTTGTTCATGAAACTTCAGAAGGACCCAGATTAAATCGATTTTTTTACGAGGTAAAGATTTTTAGAGAGAATTACAAACAGATAATCCCTGATTGGATAAAATTTTTAGAAAAAATATACGAAATGGTAGATTATGCTTTTATAACTGCAGACCATCCTTATGTGTCTATGGATTTTGACAAAGACGCTGATTTTTGGGACATGAGGATGAAATCGAACTTTGCATCCCTATATCGAAAAATAATAATTGATCTCGGTAAAATCTCTTCAAACACAGAGATAATCGATATTGGATGCGGCTCAGTTTCTCCTATAGAGTTTGCCGGGCAGATAGGACCTAATGGGTATTACCTTGGTGTGGACTATTCTTCAGCTCTTTTAGAAATAGCCAAGTCGAGAGTAGAAGAAAAGGGCTACGATTGGGTATCTTTAAAAGAAATTGATGCACGCTTGATAAAACCTTCCCATAGATACGATGTAGCTGTACTTAGCTTTGTCTTGGAGTACATTAATGACAGAAGAAGAGTTATAAAAAGGGCAGTTGAATCTTTAAAAGAAGGCGGTAAGATTATTATAATTGAACCGTTCAGAGATAGTTTCGAAAATCTCCCTGCATTGGAATTTTTTGAAGGCTTGAATAAGGATTTTGTTGGATATCCAACTAGGGCTGAAATATCTACCATACTAGAAGAAGAAGGTTTTGACGTTAGTGTGGAGTCTCCAGGTAAGGGTGTTATGGTTATACGGAAACTTTAGCTGTTTTTACGTTTTATTCTTTCAAAAATTTTGTCACTTTTTGGTCGTGATTAACCTTTCCTACACCTATACCTACATATTCAAATACACAACTAAAAACAAAAAAACCATTTATAATTCAACTTTTTTAGATTACAATTGAAGAACTTCCAAGGAGGTGCCTTGGTAATGAAAGTTAGAACAAGAAGAGGTGCTGTTGGTATTGGCACCTTGATAGTGTTTATTGCCATGGTGCTGGTGGCTGCAGTTGCTGCAGCAGTGCTCATTAACACCAGCGGGTTCCTCCAACAAAAAGCCTCCAGCACAGGCAGACAGACAACACAAGAAGTAGCAAGCGGTGTTAAAGTTACCAGCGTCGTTGGTTATGTTCCAACCAACGGAAATAAAATCACAAAACTTGCAATTTATGTCTCACCAAACGCAGGAAGCTCAGGAATAGACTTGCTTAACACGAAGATTGTGCTCTCAAATGGAAGTGTTGAGGCTCTCCTCAAATACGGAGGTGCTAACATTACCGGACTAAACATTGCAAACTTCACCTCTGGAGGCTACGTATATGCCAATGCAACCCAGTTTGCAAGTGCACTTGGATTAACAGAGTACATTCTTAATGCTGCATCCCTCTCAAGTCTTGATTCATACTACGTCAACATGAGCAAATTACAGGCAGATGGCATACTCCAATTTGGCCAAGATGCAACAAGTGGAAACATTACCTGGATATACTTCAACAAACCACAATTCACAAAGGGACCAATCCCAGGCATCTTTGATGGAGGCATTGACTACACAAGTGATACCTCACTTCAGATAGTAAATAGTACCCTAACCCAAGAAGCAGCAGTTTCATGGCCAGAGTTCGTTTGGAAAGCACTTGATGCTACTAGATTTGGTGTAATTGGAATACAGGACTATGATGAATCACTCCAAAGAGACACCCCAACCATCAATCAAGGAGACATAGCTATCTTAGGCGTTGACGTTGAGGCGCTGTTCAATGGTATTCCAGTAAGAACAAAGATTACAGGTGAAGTTATTCCCGAATTCGGCGCTCCTGCTGTAATTGACTTCACAACACCAAGCACATACACCGATAACGTGGTAGACTTGCAGTGAAGCTTTTTATGGTTTCATTCATAAATTTTTTGAGTTTTTTATTTATGCTTTTAAGGAGGTGAAAAAGTGAAAAGGCAAGGTGCCGTCGGCATTGGAACGCTGATAGTCTTCATTGCCATGGTATTGGTAGCTGCAGTTGCTGCAGGAGTGCTTATAAGTACAAGTGGTTACCTTCAGCAGAGAGCGCAAGCGGCTGGAAGGGAAACAACTCAAGAAGTCTCAAGTGGTATAAAAGTACTCCACGTGTACGGATATGTAAACGGCACAGTACCGAGTGGTAAGAATATAACAAGAATGGTAATTTACGTCTCTCCAAATGCCGGCTCAGGGGGTATTGATCTCAGCAACGTCAAAGTAATGCTCACAAACAATGACCGCATGGTTGTTTACACTTATCCAAATGCCTCTGCCTTGAACAATGGAACGTTCTTTTACAAAGGGCCAATTATGGACGTGTTTGGCGGGGAGGTAGAGAACAAGTTATCATCAATAAATAGCTACAACACTACCAATAATGTTACTTCCCTCTGGGAGAACTTGGCATACTTGACAAAAGACGAGAAAATTCCCGCCTTTGGCATAATAGTAGTCCAAGATTCCGATGGAAGTTTAGTCAAAGAACATCCAACACTCAGCTGGGGAGATATAACAGTAATAGCTCTATGGACGATTCCATTTGATAACGACGAGGATCCATTAGACGGTTTTGGAATTCCTCCGAGTACTAAAGTAATCGGAAAGGTAATTCCAGAAACGGGAGACGATGGTGATATTGAATTCGTAACTCCTGCAACATACACAACAAAAATCGTTGAACTACAATAACGGTGGTTAAAATGGCACTTGAATTTCTTTCATCTCTTTTTAGCAAAAAGAAAAAGCAACCTTCAGTGAGTGAAAGCGAAACGGAGGAGCTAATAGATGAGCTTGAGGAGAGAATGGAGAGAAGAGAAGAAGAGGAGATGATAAATCAAGTAATGGAAAGGCTCAGCGAAGTTGAAAACGAAGTTCCAAGAATAAAAATAAGTATTGACACACTGAAAAAGCAGTTTCAGGAAGTGAGGGAAGATATTGAAAGACTAGAAAAGACCATAAAGGACATTATGATGCTGTATGAAGTTATTTCCCAGGAAATCAACCCTTTCAAAGAGCAACTGATGCAAGAAAACCCCCTTTCACAAGAACTACATGAAGTGAAGCAAGAGATCGAGAGCCTCAAGATGGAACTTGCCCAAATAAAAAATGACATAAGAGTATTAGCAGGCTATGGTGTTGATATTGATTCAATAATATATGATGTTCTCTCGGAGGTGTAGGCATGGAGGACGGGAGGTACATAACAGAGGCAGACATAAATGCCAAGCTTTCAGAGCTAAGAGGAAAAGTACCTTCAGTAGTTATCAATGATCTCAGGGAAAAGCTAATGGCTAAAAGAGACCAGCTTACCTACGATCAGCTGGAAAAAATAATTCAGAGGGTACTTGATACTTATGGAAGTCAATCCGCTAAGTATGAGCAGATAAGTAAAAGGGTTGATGAACTGGGCAACAGGCTGGGTGAATTAAGTGCTCAACTTTCGAGATTGGTAGAGAGCTTGGAGGAAGCCAAATTTAATATCCACGAAAAAAGAGCGGAGGTATTAGAAGAGAAAGTAGAGAATATCAAAGAAAAGCTTGAAAGCCTAGATGAAGAACTAGAAAGTCCAGAAGAAGACAAAAAAATTATTGAAGTACTTGAGGAAATCCCAGAAAAAATTGAGGAACTACAAGAGAAAATTGAACAGGCTGTGGAAAAAACCCAAAGAGAAGGTTTCTGAAGAAGAGGTACCTATTGGGGAAATTAATGAGGAATTTCCTGCTCATGAGAATATTGTTGAAATTGAAGAACTTCCCCAGGAGGAAGTTGAAAAGATGGAAACTTTTGAAACTCCTGCGGATGTTGCTGAGGGGGGTGAAGTTGAGATGTCAGAAAAGAAGTTTGAAGTTCCAGAGGACATAGCAAGCTTATTATTTGCCGAAGAACCTAAAAAAGCGAGGTTAGAAACGCTTCCCGAGGACATTGTCTCAACGATGATAGCTCTTAAGTGGCTTGGATTCCTTATAGATAGGGTCGGTATTCAGAACTTGGAAAGTGTTCTTGAGTTTTACTACGACATCGGGTGGATAAGCGAAAGAGTTCTGAATGCCTTGTTGAGATATGCAAAGGGAACCAGACCTCATCACAGAGACCCAGAATGGAAGCCTTCTGAGAAGCTTACGGTTCAGGATCACTTAATATCATTGCTCTTCATCGAGAGACTTAGGGGATTAAGAATAACGAGGGATGTACTTGATAAACTTGAAAGAGAAGTTAAAATCTTAGAGAAAACGCTGGATGAGTTCTACGGGGTCTAATGAGATAGGGTGTCGCCAATGGGATTCAGCGTTTCAGCAAGTACAGCAATTCTCTTTACTTCAATTTTATTGATAGTATCCAATCTATATCTAGCTTGGGAGAACAGCTATGTCCAAGTTAAAGACGCTGAGAGATATTGGTATGATTTAAAAATATCGAGGTTGAGCACTAAGCTTAATTTAGCCTCTCACTCCTACGCAATAGGTTCTGATCATTACAACCTGACCTTAACAATTGAAAATAATGGGAATACAGTGAATGTAGATTATTGGAGTGGAATATACGATGGAAACTATGTAACTCTCTTTAATGTTGCTGATGATAACATAGGATTCCTATCCTCCTCTGAATATTTGCTTCCAAGTGAGAGCACCTCTCTAAACATAACTTTCATTCCTCTAACTACCTCCCAACATACCCTGTGGATATTTGTTGGAAATGGATGTGGATTAGGTGTAAAGTGGCACTACAATGGAAGTGCTGTGCTTATAGACACCACTTCATGGGTATGTCCAAGCGAGGTGACCTAAATGGCCGCAGGTGGACCAGCGTCAGAGCTGATTATGTTTATAGTGGCTATTATTGTTGCCGGAAGTGTTGCAGGTGCATTAGCACATGTTACAAATGATATCGCTGGGGGTATCAAAATAAGGGGGGAGAGCTTGTCATATAACTTAAAATCAGACGCTGTTATAATAAATGATCCAGAGAACATTCCAGTAGCCGGTACGGGCCCATATAATTATATATTTTACATAAAAAACGTTGGAAAAGAAAGTATAACCTTTAGCAGCGATGCATTACAAGTATTTATTGATGGAAATATGATACCTCCATCGAACCTTACTCTTGTAGATGTCAATAACGCTCCCATTTCCTCTTTAGATCCGTATGAGGTTGGGAAAATTGTAGTTACCACGACTCTCTCTAGTGGAGCCCACAAACTTGTGATAGTGTTGGAAAATGGAAAGGTGAGAAGCTTTGTATTTCGACTCCCCTAGTCAAATAAGTGATAATAGAAGGTGGTTCATTTGGTCGAGGAAGTCTTTAGAATGGAGCTTAAAGGAGATGAGCTACACAGACGTATTGGAGGTGGGATACCAGCAGGTACAATTATGTTGCTAGAGGGAGATAGAGGTACTGGGAAGTCTATTTTTGCCCAAAGATTGTTATATGGATTCTTAATGAATGGATATCGTGTTTCTTATGTGTCTAGTCAATACACAACAGTGGAGTATATTCGACAGATGTTTTCCTTAGGATATGATGTTGTACCATTTTTGATCAGAAAGAAGCTTGTCTTTGTGTCGTTATACCCATTATTAACAGGAGTTAGTGAAAAGAAAAAGTTTTTAAGCAGATTACTAGGTGAACCAAGACTCTGGGAGACGGATATAATAATAATCGACTCTTTTTCTGCTCTACTCTCAAGAGAGCAGGATTTAGATGCTGTTAGAAACTTTCTTATGTATATAAAGAAGCTTGCGAGTTTAGATAAGGTAATAATCCTTACATCAAATACCGAAGAAATAGATAGGGAATCATTGTTTTTGTTGGAAGAAGCCGCTACAATGCTAGTTAGGTTACAAGTAAAGGTATTTGGTGGTGATTTGAAAAATTCTGCGATTATTGTGAAGTACAACAATGCTAAAGGTGTTTTTCAGAAGATAATACCATTCAGAGTAGAACCCAAGGTGGGATTGGTAGTAGAAATAGCAGCGGTGGTGTGAAATGGCTCAAAAATTGAATGATACACTAGAAGACGCAATGAGAAGAAACCCCCATTTGAGAAAATATGTTGAACAGTTTAGAAAAAAGTATGGAAAAATGCCTGAATTTCACCCCCAATTAAGCAGAGATATGAAGGAACTTCCCCAGCCCAATATAATTTATCCAGTTGGGGATCCAATTTTCATTCATATATATGGGGATGCCCAAACCGATAAAAAATATATTGTTATTGAACCTAAGATTGAAACAAGAGAGGAAGAAGAAAAATATGAGGTAATAAAGAACAAAATTCTGGAATTGGCACCATTTAAGGACATTCCGGAAGATGAAGAAGAATTTGAAGTGTTTTTAGACAATATTTTTGAAGAAGCGGTTTTTTCTTTACTTAAATCCTCTAAGAGTCCTTTAAAACGCAGTTCACCTCTAATTTTAACACGTGAGGAAATGGAAAAGTTTAGGTATTTAATAAAGAGGGACATAATAGGTATTGGACCTCTTGAAGCTCTTGCGAGAGACCCCTATATTGAAGACATTCACATAATTGGGGCCAATTATGTTTCTCTTGTTCACAAGATTTTTGAGGCACTTCCAACCAATATTTCCTTTGGAGATAATATAAAGCTTGCAGACTATTTGAAAAACCTCAGTGAGCGTATAGGAAGACCTGTTAGCGATAGACATCCAATTGTAGATGGCACTCTTCCAGATGGTTCAAGAATTAACATAATATATAGTCCAGATATAAGTCTCAAAGGTCCCAGTGCAACAATAAGAAAATTCTCGGCAACCCCACTAAGCATTACCCAGCTAATAGCTTGGAAGACGTTAAGTGCAGAAATAGCAGCATATCTATGGCTTGCCTTAGAATATGGTATGAGTGTTTTTATATGTGGAGAAACGGCTAGTGGTAAAACAACAACCCTTAATGCAATTATCCCCTTCATAAAACCAAACTCCAAAATTTATACTGCTGAAGATACCCCTGAAGTTGTGGCTCCTCACCCTACATGGCAAAGACTTGTTACTAGGGAGAGAGGTCCAGAGGAGAGCAGAGTTACACTTTTTGATCTTCTTAAGGCTGCTCTAAGATCAAGACCCAATTACATTATAGTTGGTGAGATCAGAGGTGCAGAAGGTGCTATAGCTTTTCAGGCTATGCAGACTGGTCACCCAGTTATGAGTACTTTTCATGCTGGAGATGTTAAAAAGATGATTCAGAGATTTACTGGGAGTCCTATCAACGTTCCAGTAACTTTTATAGACAACTTAAACATAGCTCTCTTCCAGCAGGCAGTATATGTAAGAGGTAAATTCCTTAGAAGAGTTCTAACGGTTGTGGAGATTGAAGGGTATTATGAAGAACTTGGCGGAGTAGCAACAAGAAACGTTTTTGAATGGGATCCGGTTTCAGACGTTCATCATTTCAGGGGGTTCAACAATTCATACATTCTAGAAAGAAAAATAGCCGAAATAGCAGGATATGAAGACCCTAAAGAGATATACAACGAGTTGTTCCTAAGAGCAAGGATTCTTCAAAGAATGGTCGAGCTGGGCATTACTTACTATTGGGACGTTTACAGAGAAATCAAAGCTTTTTATGAGAGGGGCATTGAGGGACTGAGCTTTAGAATCTAGAGGTGGTGCTATGAGTGACATAAGCATTTTTGTAAAAGCAGATCTTTCAATGAAAAAATACTTAAAGAAAGTACTTCTACCCACATTGCTACTTTCCATTGTTCTCTTTATAATAGCGTCTATTGTTCCGAGATTTATAGCGCTTCCCCTGGGGCTGAGAATAATTCTAAACCTTATTCCACTGATAATTTTGATGTACGCTGTTCTATATCCCTACACCACAGCAGATACGAAGAAAATTTCAATTAACTCTAAAATTCCATATTTTATTACTTACTTCGCTGTGTTGTCTACGAGCGAAATGTCAAGAGGGGAGCTCATACAAGTTTTGGCAAATGATCCTAAACTTGGTGCAATTGCTAGTGAGCTTAAGAAGGTGTACATAATAGTGAACAAGCTTCACAGAAGCTTACCTGAAGCATTTAGATTTTTAGCTAGGAGAACACCAAGCAAGGTATTTGCCGATTTTTTGGATAGATTAGCATACTCCCTCGATAGTGGTGTGGAGCTCAAGGATTATCTATTCCAAGAACAACAAACGGTGATGGATGATTATCAAACATTTTATGAAGGAGCGTTGTATGATCTTGATGTGTTTAAGGAGATTTATGAATCAATAATTATCTCAGTTGTTTTTATTGCAGCGTTTATAATTATTGGGCCATTAATAACAGGCCAAGATGTAGGGCGGCTTGCTATTTACCTTCTCATGATAATATTAAGTGCGGAAATTGGGGTTATGTTTGTGATTAAATATAGAATGCCCGAGGATCCAATATGGGCTGAAAGAAAAATCCCGACTGAAAGAGATAGAAGAATAAAACGAGCTTTAATGATCTCAATTGGGGGGGTTGTTGTAGTTTTTGGTGTTTATATACTTGTTCTTAGGCCTAGGTTTGATATCCCATATCCATTTGTAGTCTCTTTGATTCTGACACCCCTGGCTTATGCTGGAAGGGTGATTAGGAATGAAGAAGAGGGTATTTTCAGAAAGGATGAAAACTTCCCTGCGTTTATTAGGAGTTTGAGTTCCTCTCTTGCAGCAAGTGGAAGCTCTCTCATTTTTGTATTAAAGTATCTAAGTGCTCATGATTTTGGTACCTTAACTCGGGATATAAGAGCTCTTTATAGAAGACTTGCCGTGAGGGTCAGCAATGAGAGAGGATGGGACTTCTTTATAGCAGAAACTGGAAGCTGGTTGGTTGGTATATTTTCAGAAATGTTTAGGGAAAGTATAAAACTTGGTGCTGAGCCAGACTATGTTGGTAAAGTTATTTCAAGAAATTTCGAAAGACTTGTAAGACTCAGGAGAAAAAGACAGCAAAGTATAGCAAGCTTTATTGGGATTATCTATGGCATTACTGGAGCATTTGCTTTTTCAATTGCCTCCTCTTTTCAAGTTGCCGTTTCAATAAGCGAACTCTTTGGGAGAATGGAAATCTCTGTTGAGTATCTTGGAGATATAATTCATGTCATCCAACCAAGTGGACTTGTATTTTTAACTGGAATAATGCTTCTCCTCATGGTTGTTCATTCTTTAGTGTCTGCTGTTACAATAAAGCTTGCAGATGGAGGACATTTAGGAGTTTCTCTGTATTATTTTGTTATCTTGCTTTGGATATTTGCCGTTGGTATGTTCATAGGCCAGACATTAATGGAAAGAATGATGGGTCTTGGAGGGGGCCAAATGCTGTTAATACTGCTGGAGGGATTGAAATGAAAGGGAAGATAATACCCGTGTTTGTTTTCATGCTCTTTTTCCAATTTGTTGCGGCATCATCTATAGTTGGATGGATTGAAACCCCAGTTAAGATAGAGATTCCCAACTACACCCTCAAGATTGAGGACATATCTCTTGTTGATGGTTCAACTTATGTCGAATATTTTACTCCTAATGGCTCTCATCTTCAACTTTTAAAAATTGGTCAGAATCTCTCTGTGGATGATCTCGTTTTCAAAATTCATCGGACAATAGTTGGAAAACAAGGTTATGCTTATATCTCTCTTGAATACCCTTATCTGCTTGAGGGTGAAACCATACTATTTGGAAACTACTCGCTATCTTTGCTATCTGTCGGTAACAATACTGCCAAAATAAAGTTAAGGATAAACAACGAAAGCAAAGAGTATACGTCAACTGACATTAAATACGATAATCTTCAAGTAAAGTTAACACCTTATCCAAAAATCTTCTCTGGATATCTTGAAAAGGACGAAACATTTACCTTCCATTCTCATTCGATAACATTTAAAGAGGCATTAATAGAGAACATTTCTGGCAAATATAAGAATGTGGTAAAGTTTGTGATAGACAAAGATGAATATGAGGTCCCTGTAGGAGATACCGTTGAAATAGGAATTTTTGTTATTTCACCAAAAGATTTAATTGGAGAGAAATACGTGGAAATGGAGGTTTATCTTAAAGGAGCCTATGTTAATGTTTATCTACTCCCTCACTTTGAAAAAACATTAAAAGAAAATGAAAATACAAGGATAGGGCCATATTTAGTAGTCCCAGAGTACATTTTCCATTCGCAAGCTTATGTGAGTATAAAGAATCTTTGCGGAAAAGCCTTAAGTGGAAGCTTTTTATCCGCTGGAAACCATTCAAAGGCACTGACCTATCAGGGGATAGATGTGGGAGTGTTGGATGTTAACTATACCTCTGAATCAAAGACAGCTAAATTGATAATATTCGTAACAGATCCCTCTATTCTTACTATGGAGGAACTTATCCCTGAAGTGGAAATATCTCCTGTGATTCCTTCCAAGATAGTTCAATTTGATGAGGTTCCTTTAAAGATTGTCTTGAAGAATAAGGATCATGTTGATTTAAAGAATGTACGAATTTTCTATGCTCCCTCCTCCTGGGTAGAGTCAATAGGAGACAACGTGATATATGTCCCAAAAATCGAAGCTGGTTCCTCATATGAAGCTGAGTTTTTGATTAGAGTCAAAAAGTACGGGAAAATAACTCTTGGCAGTATTAGAGTAATAGCAGAAACCTCTACTGGGTTTGGTTGCAATGAAAATGGAACTATTGAGATTTCACACAGTTCAGTGACAGCAGCTGTTGAAGAAGCTACGGTAAAGTATGATGTTGACATCTCCGCGCCGGCCAATTTAACACTTGCCCCCTTCGATGTCTCAATACGTATTCAGAATAGGGGAAATACGAAAACACCTGTACTTCTTAGGATTCCAGTTTCCAAATTTGCAATTATTAATGCAGATTCTTTTACACTAAATGGTTCTAACATAGAGCGCTTGGTATCTCTTATCCCAAATAAAACGGCAGAATTTAAGATTAGAGTATTTCCTTTAGACTCAACAAATCTTACTTTGCAAGCATATGTTATTTCTAATGGGAGGATAGTAGGGAAAGATGAAGAGGGGATTACATTTACCCAGGACAAATCTCAAGAAGAATTCCAAGAGCAAAACAGAGAATGTACACCTCAGATCGTTTATGTAAATAAGAGCGTGCCAGTGGAAAAAGTAGTTGAAAGAATTGTAAACAATACTGTGGAAGTGCCATACACTCCACTTAAGGCAAAGCTCATATTTTTGAGTGCCGGATTTTTGCTTGGTTCTGCATTTATCATACTACTAGCATGGATACAATCCCAAAGAGAATAACATCTTTCACTCTTTAGCTAGGATAAGAAAGTGGAGAGATTAGCTTTGAAGTCATCATCGCTCTATTGAAAAATCCTTTAAACTCTATCCCAATTTTATATTGGTGGTAAGATGTACCTCACAAAGGAGGAAGAACTAATACTTGCCGGAGAATACGGCTATGCATTACAAAAGGCTATGGAGATTCTTGTGGCCTTGGGAGAGATATATAATGCGGATAGGTTAATTCCAATAAAAAGTGCCCAAGTGGCGGGGGTTTCCTATAAAAACATTGGAGATGCTGGAATAGAGTTTTTGAAAGATTTCGTAGATTCCGGGGCGAAGGTTAGCGTTTACACTACTCTCAATCCAGCTGGTATTGGGGACGAGCTCTTTATGGAGAAGCAGAGAGAGATCCTTGAGCTCTATAAAGCTATGGGAATAGAGATCACCTCCACCTGTACCCCATACTACGGTGCAAACCTTCCGAAGTTTGGTGACCATATAGCATGGAGCGAGAGCTCCGCGGTTATCTTTGCAAACTCCATAATAGGAGCGAGAACAAACAGAGAAGGCGGGCCCTCAAGCCTTGCAGCTGCAATCGTTGGTAAAACTCCAAATTATGGCCTTCATCTTGAGGAAAACAGAAAGGCAACGGTTATTGTTGAGGTAAACGCAAAGCTCAAGGACTTTGCAGACTACAGCTTTTTGGGCTACTACCTCGGCAAAGCTCTAAAGAACGACATACCCTACTTCAAAAACCTCAAGTCTGAAAAAACTGACTACCTCAAAGAATTAGGGGCTTCGATGGCTGCAACTGGTTCGATAGCCCTCTACCATGTTGAAGGCGAAACTCCCGAATACAAACATGCCATAGCGGATAAACTTGAGAGGATTGAGGTTGATGGGAAGGAACTTGAAGAGGTTAAGGAGAAGTTCAACGCAGAGTGGGGAGAGATAGACGCAATAGTAATAGGCTGTCCCCATGCTTCGATTCAGGAAGTAAAAGAGGTTGCTGAGATTTTGAAGATGAGGGAGAAGCCTCTAAAAGTTCCGCTTTTAATAACCGCAAGCAGAGCTGTGAAGGCTCTCGCAGATGCTCTGGGCTATAGCGAAGTTATAGAGCGATACAATGGAAAGATAATAGCCGACAGCTGTTTGATAGTCTCTCCGGTCGAGAAGTGGTATGGGGGAATAGCTACAAACAGCGGAAAGGCGAGCTTTTACTTCTCCTCAGCAGGGCTAAAGGTGAGGCTTGAGAATACGGAGAAGTTACTTCTTGATGCCCCGTGAGGTGAGATTATGAAGCTTAAGGGGAGAAAAATCACTAAGGGAAAAGCAAGGGGAGTTGCCCTTGTCTCCAAAAAACCTCTCTCATTTTTAGGAGGTGTCGACCCAAAAACGGGCATAGTGAAGGACATTGAAAGCGATATTAAGGGGGAGAGCATAAAGGACAAAATCCTTGTATTCCCGAGGGGCAAAGGCTCGACTGTTGGCTCTTACGTCATTTACCAGCTGAAGAAAAACGGTGTTGCGCCTAAAGCAATAATAGTTGAGGAGGCAGAGACGATTGTAGCAACGGGAGCTATTATTGCAGAAATCCCCATGGTGGATAAAATTGACATAAGCAAGATCAAGAACGGCCAGATCGTTGAGGTGGATGCAGACAAAGGAGAGGTAACCATAGAGGAATAGTTTTTAAGCTTTCTTCCCTATTCTTTTTAAGTGGTGGAGAAAATGGCGAGGGGTATTTACGAGTGCGTTAAATGTGGCCATAGAGAAATTAGGGAGTCCAATACGGCTTTATTGGAAAACTCATGCCCAGAGTGCGGCTCCGATATGGTTCTTGTTGGCTTTGAGATTGAGCCTGTTGAAGAGCTCATTAATGAGCCCCTCATGGAAAAGCTCAGCGAGTTTTATTCCCTTGGCGAGATGCAGACTAAAGGAGACGTCATGGCATTTGAGGTTCTGGAGATAAGGGAGACCAACTTCGAGAGGGTTCTTAAGGAGCTTGAGAAGCTTGGCTACTGGGCTGCATTGAAAAAGAGGGAAGGAAAGGTAGTCCTCTTCGTCTTTCCGGCACAGCCGATTAAAGAGGAAAACCCCCTCATTGGGATAGGGTTGTTTATAGCAACAGTTTTGAGCACCCTCTTTGCGGGCTACTGGCTTTCAAGCTCTTATATAGCCTTTCTTGACCAGTACAACCTTCCGGGGATAAGGAACATCTACCTCAATGCCCTTGCATTTTCAATAAGCGTCCTTGCTATCCTCGGCACCCACGAGATGGGGCACAAGATAGCGGCCACCTTTCATGGCGTAAAGTCAACTTTTCCTTACTTCATCCCCTTCCCGAACATTCTCGGCACACTGGGAGCTGTTATAAGGGTTAAATCCCCAATACCCACCAGAAACGCTGCCATAGACCTAGGCTCAAGCGGGCCTATAGCCGGGTTCATTGTGGCGATTCCAGTGCTGCTTATAGGGTTAAGGCTTTCTCCAACTCTACCTATCTCTGCGGCCCAAATGGAGGGCGGAATAGCCTTTGGTCAAAGTCTAATAATGCTCTTCCTTGAGAGATACATCTTTAGGATTCCCGAGGACTACGTGATTTACCTCCACCCGGTGGCGATAGCTGGCTGGGTAGGAATTCTCGTGACCTTCCTAAACCTAATCCCCGCTGCCCAGCTTGACGGCGGACATATAGCGAGGGCTTTCCTTGGAGAAAAGCTCCACTCGATTTTGACCTTTGGTCTAGGCCTGGCGATGATTGGACTGAGCGTCCTCTGGGCAGGGTGGCTCATCTGGGGCTTCATAATTCTCCTTATGGGGAGAATTGGAAACCCGGGTGCTTTGGATGAGGTCAGCCCAATTTCGCCTAAAAGAATAGTTCTGGCTTTGATAGTGCTTGCAATATTCATCCTCTCGGCAACGCCAGTGCCCATAAGCGTTGTTCAGTAAAAAGAGCTGGGGTTTCATCTTCATTTTTTTCTCTTTTGAAAGTTCCTCTGTTTAGGGGGGAGAGTAGTTCGTCCAATTTTTAGCAAAAGGTTATGAAGATTTTGCTAATTCTTGGAGAAATCAACGCCAAGAACTTTCATATTTGGATGCTAGGATCGTTTGCTGGCTTCAGCTAACTCCATGAATTCCTCCGGTGTGTAAACTTTTTCGTACCATGCAAAATCCTTTTTGTTGTAAGTTATTACCGGAGCGTTGAGCTTTAGCGCCAGTGAACCTATCATGTAGTCTCTCGCGTTTTTTCTAAAGTCCCATCTTCCCCAGACGGCTTTTACAGTCTCTACGGCACATTCTTTGTAAAACGCCATAACTTCAATCCCTATGCTGTGCAAGAGTGCATCAACTGCACTTCTGCCTTCCTCAATGCTTCCCATCTTTTTGGACTGGTGGTAGAGGTACTCGGCATAGCTTACGGAGCTTATTACCGGAGAGTGCGGAGAGTCCTTTAACCAGAGCAGGAACTTCCAGTTGTGGAAAACGTTTGTATCAAGGACTACCTTCATTTGTGATCCTCCGTGAACATTTTGCCCAGCCCTTCTCTCATCTCTTCTATGCTTTCCTCGATGTCCCTTGATAGTTCAGCCATCTCTTTAACGAAATCCTCAAGACGTTTTATCACATAGCCCTCTTTTGTCTTGATGAACACTACCTCGTCTCCAGCCTTAATCCCAAGCCTCTCCCTCACTTCCTTGGGAATCGTTACTTGGTATTTCTTTGTTACAGTTGGCATTGGGATCACCTATATGGTATTACATCTATTGGACTATTAATACTTTTCCCATTTGGCTTTTTCTTTAACTCAAGTCTGTCCCTTTAGGGTGGGGAGGAGGTCATCCTACAGGGATGATGATTTCAAAAGAAACACTTGGGTTTTGAAAAAGCTGTTAAAAGCTCTAGTCTTTTTCCTTCAAAATCTGCTCTATGTCGTTGTAGATTGAATCCCTCGAGACGTTGAAGAGCCTCGCTATCTCGGAGATGTTCAAAACCTTTGGATTCCAGTCAAAAAGCTCGAGGGCTTTCCTAAGGATTGCCCTCCTTTCTTCAATGCTCAGGTTCTCAAAGCTCTCCCTTTCCATGGGTATGTTCACAACCGCTATTGCAACAGCATATTTTCTTCGGGTTATGGGCATCGTGTAGGTTCCAAAGGTGAAGTCAACTATTTGGGCATTCTTTAGCTTTTCCCTCATCTTCTCTTGCAGCCTTTCGAGGACGTCCTTGCCTGAGGAGTACTCGGCTACTATCATCTTCTCATGGTTTTTGTCCGGCTCTATGCTTAGGCTTATTCTAACACTCATGAAGGCACCGAAGGAGAGCTCTATCTTTGCCTTATCTATTCTTCCCGGGATTTTCTCTAAGACCTCGGCTTTTTCTCTAAGCTCCTTTAAACAGCCTTCAACGCTCGATGACTCGCACTCTATGAAGACCAGCATCGCTATCCCCATTTTTGATTATCTCATAGGCAGAATTGGGGAGAAAAATATTTATTTTTTTCTCAAGGATGATCGGAGCATGAGCCGAAAGGGTCAAGGTTCACTGGAGTACCTCTTTATGGTTGCTGCGGCATTGATAATAATATTCGTTGCGGTGAGCTATATCAGCAGTTCCGGGGGTCAAGTTGCCCAGAAGAGTGGTATTGCCTCTTTACAGAGCCAGGCGGAGATTGCAAAGTCCAGGCTAAGTGCAAAAGACCTCTGGAACGATGAATACTGCTTTTACATCCTCTCGGAGGGTTATTCCAAGGACAAAGTTGGCTCCGAATACGGCATAAGCGTAAAGGACAAAGGCTCAAATGGGAAGTGTGATATAACTGACAAGGTTATCTACTACCTCGACTACAGAAATGCAAGATACAAGGATGATGTCAAAGCCCTCTATGGGGACGATAGGTATAAGCTGAAAACCCTGAAAGAGCTGTATGACCTCTGCCTAGCAAACGATGAAAACGCTTGTAAGGTAATAATCACCCTCGACGAGTCGTTGTGGATTCCTCAATAGTTTGGATTGCATCAAGACCTGCAATTTTGAGGAAGTGATCGGCATAATTGCGGGGAAAGGTATTTATATGTCTTTGATGTAATTTGTATTTGAAGATACCCTTTCGGAGGTGTTTGGGAAATGATAAACTTGAAGAAGTTGTTTAGAAGGAAGAAGGGCCAGGGTGCGCTGGAGTATCTCTTCATGATCGCAGCAGCCTTGATAATAATATTTGTAGTGGTTAGGTACATTAGTGGATCTACACAACAGGCCAGCTCACAGAGCGATATAGCTTCATTGCAGAGTCAAGTGGAACTTATAAAGAGCAAGCTCGTTTCACAAAATGTATGGGATGATCAGTATGAGGTAGAGTACGACTCCAACAAGAATTATCTTTTAGTGAAGGATACGAGTGGTACTGTGGCTTATGCAGAAGCAGATAAAGATTACAATGCTGCTCCCTATTTGACACTAATCAGCAGTACGCCTAAGCCCACCTTAAAAGATTTATACGATAAATGTATGGTAGAAAACGACGCTACAGCATGTGAAATAATTGTTGATGTTGGAGATGATATTAAGTTGGGAGCGCCACAATAATAGTTTTTTGAATTTATCTTTTCTTTTTGATGTTTTTGTGGTCCGAATTAATTAAAATTATCTTTGGTGACCCAAATGAAAAAAGCCCAAGCTCCTCTTGAATACTCAACAATTGTTGCTGCAGCCTATTCTACTAGTTTCATCAAAGGCAACAGAAGTAAGCGAACAAACAAAGGGTTTACCCTATCAGAGCAACGCTCAGACACTTATCAACCATCTAAAAGCCCGAGGTCAATGGGAATCTCTCAAAACCCAGACCATCTCCTGCTCGAACGGGCAGTGTGATTTCAACGGTGAGACAAAAGCCATAGACGACTCAACCTTTACATACTCGGACACCCTTGAGAACGCCTCACTCAACAGTTCTTCCTAAGCGAAAGCCTTAAAACTTTTTGTGAATAAATGTGGGTGTATGGTAGTGAAAGAGAAGCTTTACACGGTGAAGAAGGCGAGTGAGATACTCGGCGTCCACCCCAAGACAATCCAAAAATGGGATAGAGAAGGGAAAATCAGAACCGTTAGAACACCCGGCGGGAGAAGAAGAATACCAGAAAGCGAAATAAAAAGACTCCTCGGCATAAACGAAGAGAAAGGTCTAATACTCGGCTACGCAAGGGTCTCAAGCCAGGCTCAAAAAGACGACTTAGAAAGACAAGTCAAAGCAATAGAGCAATACGCAAAAGAACGAGGCTGGCAAGTCCAAATACTCACGGACATCGGCCCAGGGTTGAACGAGGACAGGAAGAACTACCGTAAGCTTCTCGAACTTGTGACAAACGGGAAAGTCTCAAAAGTCATCACCACTTATCCAGACAGACTCACTCGTTTCGGTTTCAAAACTCTCGAATTCTTCTTCAAGGAGAACGGTGCAGAGATAATCATTATCAACGACAAAGAAAACTCTCCACGAGAAGAACTCATTGAAGACTTAATAACCATAATCTCGCACTTTGCCGGAAAGCTCTACGGAATGCGCTCCCACAAATACAAAAAGCTCAAGGAAGGCGTGAAAAAACTAATCGAGGAGGTCGAGAATGACTAAAATAGTCCTCACGTACAGAATGCCCCACAACTGGAACATTGATTTGTTCCTCAAAGAATACCAAAAACTGCTCCAGAGGGCAATTGACGAAATATGGGAAAACACGACTTGGAAAGAAAAGAGAGTCAAGCATAGATATTCTCTCGGAAGAAAAAATTATCGCTACTACGGGACAACTCGCTTAATCCCCTATTTTCCGCAGTCTAATGAGTTCAAGCGAAAACTGAGGAACGAACTCCTCCGAGAGTGGCCTTTCGCCAAGCACTACGTTGATTCTGCAATAAAGACTGCCTATTCAGTCCTCAAAAGCTGGAGACAGAACTACCTCAAAGGAAAGAGAAAAAGAGCAAAGCCAGTCGTTAAGAGGAAGTTCGTGAGGGTTAAAACAACACTAATGAAGGTCGAAGGCTCGAAGATAAGAATAACCGTTAGACCACGTGAGAAATACCTTGAGCTGGACTTCTCAAGGGAGTGGTTCTATGAAAAGGTCAAGAACTGGAATGTTGGCGAGCTGATAATCAGGGAGAGCGACGTTCTGCTAACCTTCTCAAAGGAAGTCGAGTTCTCTGGAAGAATCAAAATCGGTATTGACAGCAACCTTACGAGCCTCGACGTTTATCACCCTGAAAAGGGCTGGACTAGGGTGGACTTGAGCGAACTGCATAGAATTTCCGAGACTTACGACAGAATTATTGATATGCTAAAAAGCGTTCAGCGGAAAGCCCCGAAGAGGATTGGAGTTCTCCTTAAAAAATACTGGACTAGAAGGAGAAACAGGATTGAGGACTACCTGAACAAGCTCGCAGTCCAGCTTTCGAGGGAGTTTCCCGATGCGGTTTTTGTCTTCGAGGATTTGGACAAGTTCAAGATGCTCCAGAATGGTTCGAGGAAGTTCAATAGAAAGCTCTCCCGTGCCACTTGGAAGAAAATCGTTGGAAAGCTTTCTTATCGTGTTCCAATTGAGTTTGTTAATCCTGCTTACACCTCATCCACCTGCCCGGTGTGTGGGAGTAAGTTAGAGTCCCGAAACGGGCTGGTGGTTTGTCATAACTGTGGTTTTGAGGCTGATAGGCAGTTTGTTGGTGCGTTCAACGTTTTCGTGCGGGGACTTGGGGTCGCCCTGAGCGGGGCTGAGCGTGATGATTTGCTCTCCGATGAACCCGGAGGGGGGCTGAACGCGATGAGGCCCAAGTCCGTCGTGAGGGTTGATTTGAACGGGTGGAGGTTTACTCACACTTACTCATAAAAGCTCACGACGGACAGACCCCTACAACAGGTGCATCTACGAGAACGACTTGGACTCTTGCAAAGCGATAGTTTACGTTTTGGGCGATTAGTCTTGGAGGAGATCCACAACTTCTTTTGTATCTAAAACCTGCACGTTTTTGAGGTTTTTGAGCTTCTTGTCGTTGCTCCATATTGGGCAGTTAAGCTTCAAGGCTAAAGCGACAAAATCTATATCCCCGAGATCTGGAGTAATCTCAACGGCTTCTTGAATTTTGTCTGCATATTCACTTTCTGGGATTGGGATGACTATGTGGGACAGTATACCCAAAATCTCTTCAAATCTTTCAGGAGAAATCTTGGACTTTTTGATTATTTCGCTCTTGTACTTTTGAAGTTCATCATATGCATATTCAGGAGTATATAAGTCCAAAATTCCCCTCAGCTTTCTTATAAGTTTTCTTGTAGTGGAATCAGCCTTGAAGAAGGAGAAAAGGACGTTTGTATCAACTACGAGTGAGTCCAAGTTTTTCCCTCCAGTATTTTGCTCTTTCTTTTTTGATCTCTTCGGTAATTCTCTCTATGTCTTTCTCTGTTAATTCAGAACTCTCAAGTTCTTTCTCAATTTTTTTGAGCATTGAATCTATGAGAATTTCCTTTCTAACCGTTCTCCTTATAAGCCGAATTAAAGTTTCGTCCACATTATTGGGGACTTTTATCACAATCTCTTTCATAATCTCACCGCTGTATAAGGGTTATCCTCTAAACTTTTTAACCCTTACTTTTTCTCTTAAAAGCCTCGCCCTCCAGGGCGGGGAAGATGTCAGATTAGCAGGAAAAGAGGAGTGTATAACTCCCTCCAGAGGAGTCTTCCCATGAAAAAATTGATTTTATGTGCCTTTTCTAAAGACACAACTAACACATAGAGATAGACTAAGCGGGGAGTGGAATTCAAAGGTTCCTCACCTTTTGTAATAATTCTTACAGAAAAGCTTTTATATGCTTTTTTTGTAATTAAAATTACGGAGGGTTAATATCATGCCAATAGATTTAGAACGCCTAAGGGCCAATATTAAGGAATACATAGAAATGGGGGAAATAGCTTATAAGCAGAGAAAATATAACGCCTCTCTTATCCTATACTTTAAAGCTTTGGTAGGTATTTGCGATTATATAATTAAGAGGGACTTGAACGAGGAACCAGATAACCACACTCACAGATTTAGGATTTTGAGGGAGCACTACCCTGATCTATATAGGGTAGTGGATAAGTTCTTTTTCCTTTTACAGGGACACATATCAAACTACAGTTAGAAAAAGAGAAGTGGAGGGATTGAGGGATGCAGTCCTCAAACTTACCGACAGAATTGAATAGGCTCATGGAAACGGCCAAGAAGTTCAAAAAAACTCATAAGAAAGTCTTTGATATAGTCCTCTATGGGTCTTCAGTAAAGGGGAAAGGGGAGCCTAACGATTATGACTTTATGCTAATCCTGAGGAAGGCAAGGGAAGATGACCGTTTTGATTTAGCCTTTGAGTTCAAACAAAGGCTTTTGGACTTGGGCTTTCCTCATGATAAGCTAGACGTTAAGGCCCTTAACCTGGAGGATCTGTTTGATCCAAATTACCTAGCCTCCCCTGGAATTATCATAGAAGGGTTTTCCCTCACAAAGGGGAAGCCTATCCATGAGCTACTAAATGGTGAAAGCTACGCCCTCTTTGTCCTGGATGTGTCTAGGTTAGAGGGTAATGAGAAGACTAAGTTTCAATTTGCATTAAAAGGGAGAGACGGAAAGGGAGGCATTATAAAGGAGCTAAGCGGTAGGTACCTAGGCCCTTGGGTGGTGTTGGTTCCGATAGAGGAGGCATACAGGTTTAAGGAGTTCTTGGACTTTTGGGGAGTAAAGTTTGAGAGCTATTTAATGTTTGGAGTTAAGGGCCTTTAGCCCGTGAGATGTTAGTAAGAACCTTGAAAAGATAGTTAAGAGGAGATTGGAGAGCAAGAGGTGGATTGAGTTATGAAGGTTCGGTATGACCCAAAGGCGGATATCCTGTATATATTGATAAAAGAGGGAGAAGTTTTTGACACTGATGAGGTGGATGAGGACGTCTGGATAGAGTATGATGAAAACGGCAGAATAATGGGAATAGAGATATGGAATGCTGGCGAGAAAGTCATAATAAACGCTTTGAGGGAGATAGAGAAGTACACAAAAACTCAAAAGGCAAAAACCTAAAGATTTCTTCTAAACTTGCTCTCTTTAAACTCCCCAACTTCTTCTGAAGAGCTAAGGAGTATTGGCTTTTTTCAAGCGGTTTAATGTTTTATAATATATTGACCTCAATTCATCTAATGGAAAAATTTATCAATATTAGATGCAATACTTACGATTGGGTGATAACATGGGCATTCATGTTCAAACCGAGGTTGATGACGAGACCCATGAGGTTCTCAAGATGCTCGCCATCCTTAGGGACAAAAGTCTAAAGGAAATAGCAAGAGAAGCTTTGGAGAAATATGCAAAAGAGCACAAAAAAGAGGTTGAAAAGCTAATCCAGAAAGACCCGATTTGGAACACCATAGGAGTTTTGGAGCTTGAAGAAGATGCAAGCGAGAGGGAAGACTGGGGGACTGTGGAATGGCAAAGCGAGTGAAGCCAGAGCTGATTTACATGGACACGAGTGCAATGATAGCGCTAGCCAGCAGAACCGACAAAAATCACAAAAAAGCAAGAGAATTTTTTGAAAAATCTATTAGGGGCGGCATAAAGTTCGTTGTTGGCAGACCCGTGCTGGTGGAGTTCCTTAATGGAGTTTCAAAGAGGGTTAACAAGAAGACTGCGATTCAGCTTTATAAAAGCTACGCAAAGAGTAGGGTTGTGATAATTGAGAAAGAAAGGGAAGAAGATTGGGAAAAGGCTTGGGAGATATTTGAGAAGTATGAGGATCAGAACGGCATGGATGTCGTAGATTGCTTGAGCTTTGCTATAATGGAGAGGCTGAAAATCAGGGAGGCCTTTACTTTTGATAAAGACTTTGAGGTTTATGGGTTCAAGAGGCTACCGGATCGTTGATTTTTTTGAGATTGTTTAGAAGGAGTGGAATTAACCATAAAGTTCGTCACAAAGCTCCACCTTTAGCTCTTTTGCAGTTTTTGAGGTTTTTTAGGTGTTGGGACACTTCAATCTTGGCTCCCACCTTTCCTCCCACTCTTTTTGATGGTTTTTCGCTATTCATAGCTTTGGGGCAAAATGTGATAATGCTTGGTTTAAATATATGAACTTTTTAACGGAAACCTTTAAATATTGATGTTCAAACTTATTTTGGTGGGAAAAGTGGGAATAACGAAAGTTGATGAGAAAGGTAGAATACTGCTTCCAAAGGAAATCAGGAAAAAACTTAGGATAAAAAAGGGGGAGGAGTTTTTGATAACAGAACTGGACTATGAGACGATAATTCTGAAGCGTTTTGATGTAAAGAGCATGCTTCAAGAACTCGTAAAGAAGGCAGAAAAAGTAGACCTTGAAAAATTGGAAAAGGAAGTAGAGGATGAGGGGAACAGAATTGCCAGAAAAAAATACAAGATTTCTGATTGATACAAACGTTTTTTTGTAGAGATAAAGAAGGGCTGGACAAAAACAACCGAGTTGCTACTTCACTTGCTTACTTCAGATTACGAGCTTGTGGGGAACGATGTGTTGCTTGCAGAGTACAGAAAATATGCTGAGGCTTTCGATGCTTTGAATTTCTTTGAATTCTTGAGGAAAAGGGTTAAAATCGTAAACCCATCAAGGGAAGAAATGCTAAAATGCTTAGATTATTTTCCATCAAATCAAGTAGCTGATGCCGTTCACGCTGCCACTTGTCTTAAGACCGGTGCAATTATAATAACCAACGACAAGCACTTTGAAAAGATTGCGGAAAAGGGCTTAATCGAAGTGTGGAATATCAAGAAAGCCATAGAAGAACTCTTGGAAAAATAAAGGCTCTCACTCCTTCTCGCACTCACAAGGATTCTTCCCGCAGTAGGGGCAAACCCCAGGATACTTCTTCTTCGCCGCCTCCTCCACGTCGATTCCAGCTATGTTGGCTAAGCTCACAAGCCAAGCTAAAACGTCAGCAAACTCCTCTTCCATAGCTTTTCTATCCCCTTTCCTCAACGCCTCCGCTAACTCGCCTACTTCCTCAGTAAACCAGAGGAACGTCTTCTCCAAGCCCCTCTTCTCATCCCTGTGAAAGTAAAGTTCCCTAATAAGCTCTTGGAACTCCCTTATGTGCATGGTCTCACCCCTATTAACGGCTCGGGTTGAGTTGTCATCACCACTCAGCGCAATTCGCTCTCCTCATTGCCCGACTTTAAATTCTCGGGAGCCTTTTAAAGGTTAGCCGTTTTTGATTGTTTTTCTTTTTGTGTAATTTCATGGAAAAAAATAGAAAAACATATAAAGGATGTGTGCGTATTCTATATCGAGGGATAGCATGGAGAGGCACTATACTCTAAAAGAAGCCTCAAAAATCCTTGGAGTCACTGTAAAAACACTTCAGAATTGGGACAAACAAGGGAAAATCAGGGTTGTCAGAACAGTTGGGGGTCGAAGAAGAATTCCAGAAAGCGAAATCAAGAGAATACTTGGGATTCAAGAGGAAAGGAAAACAATTGGATATGCAAGAGTCTCAAGCAGAACTCAAAAAGATGATTTGAACAGACAAGTCCAAACGATAAAAGAATTCGCAAAAGAGAAAGGTTGGGACATTGAAATCCTCAAGGATATTGGCTCAGGGTTAAACGAAAAGAGGAAAGACTACCAGAAGCTCCTCAAAATGGTGACAAACAAGGAAGTCTCGAAAGTCATCATTACATACTCCGACAGGTTAACACGATTCGGTTTTGAAACTTTAAAAACGCTCTTCCAAGCCTTTGGAACAGAGATAATAGTAATCAATGGAGAACTTCAAAAAGAGCCAAGAGAAGAACTCATTGAAGACCTGATAGCAATAATCTCGCACTTTGCTGGCAAGCTGTACGGAATGCGCTCCCGCAAGTATGAAGAGGTTGTGGAGAATGCAAAACAGCTCTTCCAAGAATGAAACCATCGTCAGGGCGTACTCAATTCCTCTCCGGGCCAACGATGTTATTCTAAACTTTATTGAAGAGTATCACAACATGGCAAAGACTACACTCCAAGAAATTCTCAATGCCAAAAAATTCACGAAGGTTGAAAGGAAACAACTCCGAGACACGCTTTTAGAGAACTGGAATTATGCTACCCACTACGTTGACTCCGCAATAAACCAAATGCTTGGTCTTGTGAAATATAAAGGAGAAAGTGTTAAACGGTTCAAAAGATTTTAATAGGAAAATCTCAAAGTGGAATGCTCGTGAACTGCAAAGGCTAATCGAGTACAAGACCAAATGGTTTGGTGTTCCTGTTGTTTATGTTAATCCGAGAAATTCTTCCCGCACTTGCCCCGCATGCGGGGGTCAGCTAATACCCCAAGAGGGGCGGTTAATGAAGTGCTCTAACTGCGGTTTGGTCGAGGATAGGGATTTTATTGCTGTCTTGAACCTTCGGATGTGGGGCTCGGGGGTTACCCCGAAAGGGTTGGAGGTTTCGAGGGCTGGAAAGCCCAATGAAGGGCCAATGAAGACCAATCCCTACGGGATTATTGCAATAGAAAAACAAAGAATTGGGATAAAATTCCACAAAATTACACTAACTTCCCCACAGGGAGAACCCCAAAACCCATTTAAGGTTGAAAGTATAAAATAACTTAGTGATGACTTATGGGATTATTCTCCTTCGGCTCAAAAAAGAATAAGATCATAAAGATGCTCTCGGAGGGAGAGCTTGAGAAGATTCTCCACTCTGCAGCGAAAGACCCTAAATATGTAGATGCCATAGTAGAGCTTCTCAACGAGGAAAATCCGGGGATAAGGGGAGATGCGCTTCTCCTCATTGGAGAGCTGATCATCAGGCATAAAGAGCTTATGATGCCTTATGTCGAAGAGGGACTCCCCCTAATTGTGCTCTCACTCATAAACGATCCCGATCCTTATGTTAAAGAAAACGCCATGCAGAGCTTTGAGACTATGCTGAGATACTTCCCATGGGTTGGGGAAAAGTTCAAGAATGAAATGACTTCTCTATTGCTTGAGATCCTCCAGACAGGAGATAAAAACAGAAAAGCCTTTGCGATTCTAATGCTCGGAAGGCTTAAGGTGAAAGAAGCCCTTCCGGTAATAGAAGAGTTTAGAAACATCAGCGACACCGTAATTTTGCCTCTGGAAGGCATTAAATGGGTGCCTCTTGGAGAGATAGCCGAGAAAGTTATAAAAGAGCTGGGAGGTGAGGTGGATGATTAATGTCCTAGTATTCATAATACTCTTAATAATTGCCGCGTTTATAGTGATCAAGCTGACCTTTGCTGTGCTTAGGTGGATGGCAATAAACGCTATAATAGGGCTAATCCTGGTGGGAATTCTAAACTATCTCGGAGTTAGCCACATAGAGCTCAACCTTATAAACTTCCTTATAATAGCCGTGGGTGGAATTTTGGGGTTTTTCTTTTGGCTTTTCTGTCCTTCCTTTAGCCTTTTCCAAACCTTTATAAAGTCGAATTTTTAAAGGTGGTTGGGAGAGAGAAAATAAGTTGTTAGAGGTGATGTTCATGTCTCACAAATCTGCTGAAATGTACGAGCTTAAAAAGAAGGTAGAGGAGCTTAAGAAGATTCGAGGTCGAGGGACTGAGCTTGTCTCACTCTACATCCCTGCGGGCTATGACATAAACAAGGTCATGCAGCAGCTTAGGGAAGAGTACGGCACGGCACAAAACATCAAATCAAAAACAACCCGAAAGAACGTTTTGGGAGCACTCGAAAGGGCAATGCAGCACCTTAAGCTTTACAAGCAAACTCCAGAGACGGGCTTGGCATTATTTGTGGGAAACGTCAGCGAACAGGAAGGAGTTACGGATATCCAGCTTTTCGCCATAATCCCACCGGAACCGCTAAACGTGAGGCTCTATCGATGTGACCAAACCTTTGTTACGGAGCCCCTTGAGGAGATGCTTCGAGTTAAAGATGCCTATGGCTTAATAACGGTAGAGAAGAACGAAGCAACGATAGGCCTTCTGAGAGGGAAGAAGATAGAGGTCATTGAGGAGCTTACCTCCAACGTTCCCGGAAAGACAAGGGCTGGTGGTCAGTCTGCAAGGAGATATGAGAGAATTAGAGAGCAAGAGACTCATGAGTTCATGAAGAGGATTGGAGAGCATGCAACGAAGGTTTTTCTGCCCCTCCTTGAAAAAGGTGAGCTTAAGGGTATTATTGTTGGCGGTCCCGGACCTACAAAAGAGGAATTCGTTGAAGGCGACTACCTCCACCACGAGCTCAAGAAGAAGATTATAGGGGTAGTGGATATAAGCTATCACGGCGAGTATGGGTTGAGGGAGCTCGTTGAAAAGGCGAGCGACATACTGAAGGAGCACGAGGCAATTAGAGAGAGAAAGCTCGTGCAGGAGTTCTTCAGACACCTGGTCAAGGACACGGGCTTGATAACGTATGGAGAAAAGGAAGTAAGAAAAGCTCTAGAGCTTGGAGCGGTTGATACTCTTTTGATAAGCGAGGGTTACGATAGAGTTCGCGTTAAGGCGAAGTGCAACCACTGCGGCTGGGAAGAGCTCAAGACTATGACCGAGAGTGAATACGAGATTTACAAGAAGAACCTTAAAACATGCCCCAAATGTGGAAGCCAAAATATAAGCTTTGAGAAGTGGGATGTTGCGGAGGAGTTAATAAAAATGGCAGAGGAGATCGGGGCTGAAGTCGAAGTGATCTCCCTAGATACCGAAGATGGACAGCAGTTCTACAGGGCATTTGGTGGACTCGGGGCAATTTTAAGGTACAAGATTCAGTGAAGATAGAAGGTCTTTTATCTTCCCTTTAACCTCTTCTCCGTCCATCGTGTATGGGGGTCTTAGGATGGGCTTTATGGAGAAGCCCCTTATGCCCATTGCTATCTTTATTGCAGAGCCGAAGGAAGATGCGAGGTCGTAAACCTTTGAAATTTTGGCAAGCTTTCTGGCATATCCCATAGCTTTTTCAAAGTCCCTATCTTCAAAGGCTTTGTATAGGGCAAGATGGAGCTCCGGGGCAAAGTTTGCGCATGCCATTATCCCTCCGTCGCCTCCAAGAAGAAGCGTGTTGAGGAAATGCTGGTCTAAGCCTGTGAAAACCTTAAAATCCTTTCTTTCTCCTTTGACCTCAAATATGACATCTCTGACGTGGTTTATGCTGTCTATGGTTTCCTTTATGCCGGCTATGTTTGAGTACTCAGTGGCGAGCTTTTTGATGAGTGGAACGCTTAGAGGATTTGCACAGCCCGGGATGTTGTAGAGGATTATTGGGATATCTGTTTTCTCTGCTATTATGGAGTAGTGGTTAAAGAGTGCCTCATCACTGAGAGGACAGTAATAGGGGGGCGCTATAACCACATAATCCGCTCCGATATCTTGGGCATGCTTAGTCAGCTCAACCACTTCAAAGGTGTTTGTTGAGGCTGTTCCTACCAGATAGAAAGTTGAGGTAACAATCTCTCTGCCCTTCTCTGCAAGAAGCTTTCTTTCCTCAAAATTGAGGCTCGTGAATTCGCCGGTTGTTGCGTTGATAAAAATTCCATTGACTCCAACTCTTTGAAGATAGTTTATGTGCTCCTCCAGTGCCTGAAAGTCTATTGAATAGTCTTCGTTGAAAGGTGTTACAAGGGGGACTATTACTCCTCTCATAGAACCACCGAGATAAATAGACATCGGAATATTTTAGGTTTGTGGAAAAAAGAAAAAGGCTCACATGACTTCCGGAGCCTCGATTCCCATAAGTTCAAGGGCGTTCTTTAGAACCTGTTTTGTAGCCATAACCAAGAGCAACCTCATCTCCCTCGTCCCTTCTTCAGCCTTCAGAACTGGCAACGCCATGTAGAATCTGTTGAAGACCATTGCTAGTTCGTTTGCGTAGCTTGCTATTATGTTGGGCTTCACGTCCTTTCCTGCTATCTTTATAACCTCCGGGAATTTGGAAAGAATCTTTATTAGCTCTTTTTCTTTTAGGTCGATGTCTGAGAAGTCTGCTTTGCTTAAGAGCTTCTCGCTTTCAACCCTTATTCCTTCTTCTTTTGCCTTCTTAATTATGGAACAGCATCTCGCATGGGCATACTGAATGTATGGGGCGCTTTCGCCCTCAAAGTTCAGGACATCGTCCCATCTGAACGTTATTATCTTTTCCGGTGAGTATTTTATCATGTTGTACCTTACTGCCCCTATTCCCACTATCTCCGCTATTTTCTCCTTTTCCTCCTCGCTCAATCCCGGGTTCTTTTCTTCTACGAGCTCTTTAGCCCTTTTTACGGCCTCATCAAGCACCTCATCTACGGTGAAGCCTATCCAAGTCCCCTTTCTTCCGCTGAACTTTCCTTCAGGTCTCACAACATGCTCATAAGCTAGGTGATAGAAGTTATTGTAGGCATCCTCATAGCCGAGGAGCTTGAGGGCATAGGCAACTGCTTTCTGCTCATACCTCTGCTCTGAGCCGACGACGTTTATCACTATATCAGCATTGGCAAACCTTCCCGGCATTTCTTCCCCATCTTTTGCCGTCGTCCACGTTTCATGGTTCTCCTTTTTATCCCAGAGCTTGTAGCGCATGTCCCCTTTAATTTTACCAAACTTCCACAAGTGATAAGCTATGTCCTTTCCCGTGTAAGTCGCTGTTCCGTCGCTCCTTATAAGCACCATGTCTGGATTTTCCATATCCGGAAAGAGGTCTCCAAGCTTCATGATGAACGCTCCCTTGTATTTGCCTTCTTTTGCCCATTCAAAGTGTTCGTTCTTTTCTATCATTGCGTAAGCCTCTTCGAATATTCCACTCCTCACTATGTCGCTTTCCCAGCTGAGCAGGTCGTAAAATATGTTCATCCTGTAGGTGGTTTCCATCTGCGCTTTAACTACCTTTTCCGCCAGCTTTCTGCCTTCTTCGGCTATCTCGTTGTCTCCTTCCTCCAGCTTCTTCATGAGCTCCCTTATCTGTCTCTCCACCTCTGGGTCTTCTTCCATTCTCTTGTGAACCTCAACGTAGAGCAGACCCAGGGCGTGGTCGATTATATCGTCCTTAGAAAGTCCTTTCTCTTTGAGTTCTTTAATGATCCTCTCAAACTCTTCCTTCAGGTTTAGGTAGCCCCAGAGAACCTGTGCAAACTGAACCCCCAGATCGTCTATGTAGTTCTGAACCTCCACTTTGTAGCCAAGTTTCCTCATTATTCTTGCCATTGTATCTCCAAGAATTGAGTTTCTTGCATGTCCCATGTGGAGGGGTTTGGTTGGATTTACGGAGGTGTGCTCCACTATAACCTTTTTTCCATTTCCCAGATTGCTTTCTCCAAATTGACCTCCTTTTTTGAGAATCTCTTCTACCACAAGTTTTCCAAATTTCTCGTAATCTAAGAAGAAGTTTATATATCCGGCTCCAGCGACCTCTACCCTTGAAATGTACTCGGGGAGCTTTCCTTCTAAGTTTGAGGCAATTTCTTGGGCTATAACTCTTGGGGCTTTTCTAAACACTTTTGCAAGCTGAAAGGCAACGGTAGTGGCAAAATCACCAAGCTCCATACTGGGCGTTTCATCAAATAAAACCTCTCCTTCCCAGCTTTTTCCCTCTTTTTCAAGCATTTCGGAGATGACTTCTTCTACTATCTCCTTAACCTCTCTCTTGACATCATCGTAAGCCACACTTACCACCTGCTTCTCATTTTTCATAAACCTTTAAAAACTACCCGCTTTAAATTTGTCTGTGGTGGGCATGAGGAGGATAGGCGAACACAAAGCCAAAAAGGGCCTTATAAGGTTTGAGATTGAAGAAGAGAGGGGCATTGCAAAGGATGTAAAGATCACTGGCGACTTCTTTATCTATCCTGAAGAAGTTATCGGCGAACTTGAGAGTACTTTAAAAGGAAAAAAGCTTGAGGAACTTGAGAAGGAGATAGAGGACTTCTTTGCAGTGAGGCTGGACATTGAGATGCCTTACATAAACGTTGAAGACTTTAAAATTGCCCTCAAAAACGCTCTGCGTGGTGAAAATGAGGACTAAAATCTTTTATGCATTTCTTGGAATTTTCCTGGCTGGGGTTCTCTTTGGCATGGTGTTTTCCTTCTTAAGTCCAAACTCTGCGGAGAACCTATTCTCAAACCTCAGGCAGTTTTTTGGTGGGGCTATAGGAGAAAATACTGACAAGTTCAGCCTTTTCAGCTTTATATTTCTCAATAACTCAAGGGTCGCGGTAATATGCGCCCTTGGTGGAGTCCTTTTTGGTGTAGTTCCTGCAGGAATATTGTTCTTTAACGGCTTTATAGTGGGGATAGTTATTCAGTACTTCAATGCGCAGGGAGAAAGTTTAGCGAAGATTCTTTTAGCTATTATTCCCCATGGGATGATAGAGATTCCGGCTTTTGCAGTTGCCGGGATGGGGGGAGTGGAGTGGTATCTTGAGATAATCAACGGAGAAGGAACCGTTGGAGAGAGGTTTTTAAGGGGATTTAAGAGGGCTATGAGAATGCTTGCATTAGCGATTATAATGCTTCTAGCGGCGGCTTTTGTTGAGGCTTACATCACTCCGGCTATTGCTTCAGGCGTTTAAGTAGATATGCAAAAGCAAGAAATGCAACAGTAGCTAGGATGGGTAGAGGGATACTGTTCAGGTTTTCTTTCTCCTCCTTGGAACTTTCTGTTATCAGCAAATCAACAGCTCCTCCGGAGAGGAGCTCCAGAGTTTGAAGCTTTTCTACACGGATGGTTCTTTTTTCTCCTGGCCTAAGGTCGCCTATGGGATAAATCTTTCCATCTATCCTCAGCGTCACGTTCTTTGAGTAGCTCTCTCCTTTTAGGAATTCACCGTTTGGCTTTGATGTGCTCAAATCGTGTGATAGGAAGAGGCACCCAATCTGGTAAACTGCGCTACCGTTAAACTCTATTGCAATCTCCGCTGTACCATCTTCCGGCATGTTGAATACGTAGTAAAAAGGTCTCCATTCAGTGCTTACTTGGGCTAGACCCCCATAGATTCTTTCTTTTGTTCGGACTGCTACACGAACTGGGGCGATCTCGTTCCACGAACGGGAGCTTTTCATGCATAGACCTAAGGTATACCACCCTTTTTCTAGGGGAAGTTTGAGTTTAAGGACTGCAGAGGGGCTTAATGTGGTGAATATTAAAAATTCTTCTTGTTTTTCCAAAGTTCCGTTTACTGGAGTCCAAGCTAAGTTGGGGGAGAGATAATTTCTGAACTTTTTCCCCTTTACTATAACTTCAAGCGGCTTCTCGTTCTTTAGGTAAATTACTATGGGGCAATCCTCAAGGAGTGTTAGCGATATTGGCGGTTTGGTCTCTTTATATATCAACTTCAGGGCTTCCTCACGCGTAAAGAGTTTCATCCGCAGGTTGTTCATATAGAGGTATTCCCCGGCTATATGGAGGGGATACAAAACGTGAGTGCCGTTTATTGCCCCATTACCAATTTTTCTCCACGTTACACCGTCGAGAGAGATCCAGAGGTAGTGAAGCCCCCTTTTCTTGTAGTCCACACTTACAGCATAGTGGACTCCAGTTTTTGGATCCTTTAAGGCATCGTAGAACTTCATTTCACCCTTATAATACTCTCCAAACCAGGCTGCGAGAGGCTTAAGCTCATCTTTTTCTTTATTGTACTCGACTATCTGGGGAAAATTATCGCTGTAAAAAAGGACTCTTTTTTCATCATAAGTTGCTGCCAAAGGCCCGCTGTTCATTATGGTGTTTAGTATGTGGTTATTGGTGTTTCTAAACATCCACCTTCCGTTTTTGTATATATACAAGCCCCTATAAGGTGGATTGTCCCCAACACCTATGTAGACAGTGCCATCGTAGGGGTCTATGCTTACAAGATGAATGTGGCATCCATCGTCTTTCACATTGTAGTGATCTTTTATGTCAAAGAAAACCTCAAAATGCCTACCATCGAAACTTCTGTAAACCTTTGCGCTGTTGGATTTAGTGCCATATTCTCCTATAAGCAAAAACTCCTCATTTCCTGCCCACGACCACCATATTGCGTACTTGCCTTTGTCTAATCTTAAGACCTCTTCGAATTCCTCTCCATTCTTCATGAATACACTTCCATTAGCGTCTGAAAAGAAGAGAATTCCTTTCCAGAGATAGAGAGATTTGATCTCTGTCCTATGCTCATATATAAGCTCCCACACTATTCCATCCCTGCTTTTTAGGATTTTCCTCCTCTCGTGCCTCAGCTTTTTGTACTCGACTCCGTAAAGGTACCCCTCTGAATCAGGGCCTACAACGTAGGTTACGGGAATCTCTTGGATTTTCGGAGAAACAGCTTGTTGGGGATCGTCAATTATCTTCCCAGTTCCATGGATGTAGTATTCAAAAGCTGTGGCTGGAAAAGCGTAGAAGAGTAAGAGAAAAATAACCGCAATACCTTTGCCTTTCATCCTCTGTCCACCAGCTCCTCTGTGGAAATTTCCGGAGCAGGGAAGGTACCGTACTCTTCATAGATTTCGATTTCCCTTAGGAAAGCGTCTATAGGGTTCTCCATGGAGGCAATTATTTCTCTTATATGCTTTCTAAAGGCTCCATTCTTCCTCATGAGTTCCCAGGCCTTCTCAGAAACTTCTATCGGATCGGTGGAGTGGAACTTAATGCCGAGGCTTATAAGCCACCTTGTGATGGCCAAAAGCTTGCCCGGGTAAGTTGAAATGGTTGGGGTTCCTAAAGCTAAAGCTTCCCTGTTCATCGTTCCCCCTGCACCGATCATTAGCTTTGCATAGTAGAGGAGGGACAAGCTGTCCGTAACGTGCCCTGGAATTATGACGTTTTCAAAGTGTTCAAAGCGCTTCTTTTGACTTTCTGTTCTTGGGAATAAAACTATGGGGATATCTGGGAGCAGAGGGATTATATTTTCAAGAACACTCTTCTCAGCGTCGCCGTTAAAGTAGTTAGCCTTTATAGGCTCGGTTCTCATTACAATGTAGCTGTGTGGAGATAGGCCCAATTCTTTTAGAGGCCTTTTGCTGGGGATAAAGCCATATACATGGGCCAACTCCGGTATGCCGTTTATTGGCTTGAGGGAATTTACATCTGCCCCGCATTTTATGAGCTCGTAAGCGTCTATGGCTTTGGGGTATATTAATCTCCTTGTGAAGGGCAGCATGAGCTTGTTGACCGCTATGGCAGTATCGTTGTCGGCAAATCCAATTGTTGGGATTCCCAATCCAAAAGCTACTCTTGGAGCTTCGGGAGAATTTTTATAGAGTGCCAAATCTGGTTTTTCTTCAATTACCAGCTTAGCAAGCTTGTATTGTCTCTCAACACTTGCTATAAGCTTTCCCTCAAGGGTTGATCCGCCATGCTTTCCTACAACGTAATAGTCTATTCCCAACATGTCCAAGATTCCAGTTAGACCGTCAAATTCCCTTGTGGTAACCAAAACTTCGTGTCCTCTTTTTTCAAGTTCCCTGATTATACCCTTGAAGAAGTGAGCATGAGGTGCATTGACAATATCTACCCATATCTTCACGGATTTCACCCATTATTATGGACAGCTTTGTCCATTAAAAGGGTTTCCGTAAAACGGTTTTTCTGCCTTTATTTTTCAAGTTACTTAAAAACTCTTTATTTTGTTAATCGTTTATTACGATTTCTGTTCATGAGAGGAGGTTTTACATTGGAGTAATCATGTAAAGATAATACGATAGGAGTAGTTTATGAAAATTTTCTTGAGCTTGCTGGGAAATCTTTGAGATTACCACTTGAAATTGTTTCGTGGAAAAACCTTAAATTTTGGTGCTCAATCTTTCTTCTTGGTGAGAACCCGTGAGAGAGAAGATAATGGACAGAAGTGCAGAAATCGCTGTCATAGGTTTGGGCTATATCGGTCTTCCTACGGCAATTATGTTTGCCAATGCTGGATTCAATGTGATAGGATATGAAATAAGGGAAGAAGTAGTGAAAAAGGTAAACTCCGGGAATTCCCACATAATCGAGCCGGAAATAGAAGAGATGCTAAAGAGGGCAATTGAAAATGGAAATTTGAGAGCTACTTCAGATAAAAAGGAGATAGCGGGCAAGGATGTCTACATAATATGCGTTCAAACCCCTTTGAAGGAGGACAAAACTCCTGACTTGAGCTATCTTGAAAGCGCTGTCAGAACAACTGCTGAATCTATGAAGAAGGGTTCTCTTGTGATTATAGAGAGCACCGTTCCCCCTATGACGACTCTAAAGATGGCGAAGCTTATAGAGGATCTGACGGGCTTCAAAGCTGGAGAGGACTTCTATATGGCTCATGCTCCTGAGAGGGTCATGCCCGGCAGAATATTTAAGGAGCTCGTTTACAACTCCAGAATAATTGGGGGGATAAATGAAAAAAGCTCTGAACTTGCTGAGCTTTTGTATAGGGCATTTGTAAAGGGTCAAATTTTTAAAACAAGCTCTACCACAAGTGAGATGGTAAAGCTAATGGAGAACACTTTTAGGGATGTGAACATAGCTCTGGCTAACGAATTCGCTTTCCTTGCTCACCACTATGGCGTCAATGTTTTTGAGGCAATAGAGCTCGCCAACACTCACCCGAGAGTTAAAATCCATGTCCCGGGAATCGGCGTTGGAGGACACTGTTTGCCGAAAGACCCATATCTGCTCCTCAGTTCTGCAAAAGAAGACTTTGGACTGATAAAGAAAGCAAGAGAAATCAATGAAGACATGCCTCTCTTTGCAAAGGATCTTCTTATGAATTCCCTAAAGTTGATTAATCTTCCACCGGAAGAGGCTGTAGTGGTGGTACTGGGGCTGTCTTATAAGGGCAATTCAGACGACACCAGAAATTCTCCATCTCTTAAGTTCATTGAGGAGATAAAGGAAATGGTTGCGGAAGTGAGAACCTATGATCCCTACGTTGAGGGAACTCATGGGAGTCTTGAGGAGGCTTTAAAGGGAGCAGATGCAGCTGTCATAGCAACAGACCATTCAGAGTTTAAGAGTTTAGACTGGCAAGCCCTTGGAGGCCTTATGAGAAACAAAATACTCATAGACGGAAGACATGTGGTAAAAGAGCCTCCGAAAGGATTTATATTCAAAGGGATCGGGAGGGGCGAGTGTTGAAACCGGCGTTTGTCTTTGGTACAAGGCCGGAGATAATAAAACTTGCTCCTGTGATAAGAGCATTCGAAAGGAGAGGCATTGAGCCGCTAATAGTCCACACGGGACAGCACTACGATTACGAGATGAGCAAGATTTTCTTAGAAGAGCTCGAGCTACATAAAATCGACTATCATCTCGAAGTTGGCTCCGGGACTCAGGCTTATCAAACTGGAATGGCAATGATAAAGATAGAAGAAGTTCTTATGAAAGAGAAGCCCGATGTTACCTTGGTTCAAGGAGACACAAACACAGTCTTAGCTGGAGCTTTGGCGAGTGTTAAGCTTAAAATTCCCGTTGCACACGTTGAAGCAGGCTTAAGGAGTTTTGACCGGACAATGCCAGAGGAGATAAACAGAATTCTAGCTGACCACGCGAGTGAAGTTCTTTTTGCCCCGACTGAGGAGGCAAAGAAAAATCTTGAGAAAGAGGGCATCGTTGAAGGGGTTTATGTTGTTGGAAATACAATAGTCGATGCGGTCCTCCAGAATTCGGAGATAGCCGAAAGGAAAAGCAGAATTTTGGAAACTCTTGGATTAAAACCAAAGGAATATGCCGTTTTAACGGCTCATAGAGCTGAGAACACCGACAGCGAGGAGAACCTTAAAAAACTCGTGGAAATAATTGGTTCTCTTCCAATAGTTGTGGTATATCCTGTCCACCCGAGAACTGAAAAAAGGTTAAAAGCCCTTGGATTGTGGGAAGAACTGGAAGCAAAGGAACACGTCATTCTAACAAAACCTCTGGGATACCTTGACTTTTTAAAACTGCAGAAAAATGCTAGGTTTGTTTTAACAGACTCGGGTGGGATTCAGGAGGAGAGCATAATTCTCAATGTCCCATGCCTAACCCTACGCTATAATACAGAAAGGCCGGAGACAATAAAAGCAGGAGGAAACGTTTTAGTCGGTCTTGAGAAGGACAGGGTTCTTTATTATGTCGATAAGCTCTTAAACGATGAAGAGTTTTACAGCAGGATGGCAAATGCCAAGAATCCTTTTGGAGATGGAAAGGCTGGGGAAAGAATTGCTGAAATACTTATCGGTCTTTACGAAAAGGGAGAGCTTAGGGTGAAGAGTTCGAGGTTTATTTAAAAATTTAAAAATAAAAAGAGAATTCAGCTCCTCACAAGCACCAAAACTTTTAACCCGGGGACAGTTAACTCTCCCTCGTATGTTTTATCCGTTCTGGTCAGCCGTAATTTGCGTAAAGTTTGTAAACGTCACTACGGCTGACCTTCCCCACTCCCGTCTTCATCGTGGGGCGTTCGGGGGAAACGGAAACTCCCCACATCTTCAGAGCTACAGTCCCCATTCGGGCTTGACAAACCCCACATATCGAGGACTGCCCATCACTACAAAACTCTCCATAAAAATATTTAAAAATTTCGCCCTGCAAACCTCAACAAACTTTACGATTTTAACTATTTACGAAACAGCCCATTTGGCCACACCTGTTTCCATTTGCCCGGAGGAAGAGAGATATCTGTATCTTTTGGAGCGTTGTTGGCAATTACAAGAACCTCATCATCGTGCCCTCTAAAGAACGCCAGTACTCCTTCTTTTGCGGTCTGACCTCCTCCCCGCCCTAAAGGGCGAGACTTTCAAAAGAAAAAAGTAAAAGTCCATACTCCCTCCTCTTTTTTCATTGGCCACTCTCCCCAGTCATTGAAAGTTCCGCGTAAGCTAACAGAGGTGACATTCTCCCCCTGTGGATTATAAGTGAAAGTTACAGGGACTTTTCCCGGGGGGCAAGTGTCTTTGGCTTTTTCATTGAGATAAATCGTATTGTAGTTGCCTTCTAGAAGGGTTAGAGTTTGTTCAGTAGTTTGAGGAGTGCTTTGTTGAAGGCATCCAGAAGCTATTATTATGAGAATTACCATCGCTACCCCAGAAACCCATCTCTTCATATTGTGTACCACCGGTAGTGATTATTCTGGAGATATATTAAAGTGTTCGTTAAGTGGAGAATTAAGATGAGTTTGGGCATTCTATATTGTCGAGAGCAATTTTTTGCACCCTGTTGACTATAGTGGCTGCTGCTTGCTTTAGCAGATACCTCTGGTATCCCATGAAGCTCATCAATCCCCTGGAGTTGTCGTTTACTGTTATTTCTCCCGAAGCCTCGACTTCAGAATTGTTTATTATGAAGGTAATAAACTCCCGTTCCTTGTCCGTGGCGTTTTCGTACCTTAGATAGTGACTTGGATCGCCGGTGCTGGAATAGATGAAGCGCACTTTTGCACTTCCTTTTGAGAAGAACGGGGTGTATGTGATGTTTACTTCTTCAACCCACACCGCTAAAAATTGCCCGTTGCACTTTGTAGGGGAGTCAAGCATTACAACTTTTTCCCCTCTGGCTTTTAGTTCCTCCGCTACAATCTTTCCAAAATTGGAATTTGGGTAGATGCAAAAGCCTTCGTTGATGGTTACGTTTCCACAGGATCTCCCCGCTCCTACTGAGGCTCCACTTTCTGTTTTTGACTTGATAAATGCAAAATTCCCAAAAATAAAAGCTACGATTATTATTCCAATAAGTGCGGCAATATATGAACGCTTCATCTAACTCTCCCAAAGATCTGTTTAGGGCTGGAAATTAATAAATTTTTCTAAACAGGAGTCCCAACGTAGATTCCGTGCCTTGTTCTCACTATCTTGACCTTAATTTCCTCACCAACTTTTGCGTTCGTGTTTATTATCTCTATTAACCTGTTCCTTGCAGTTCCGAGCATTTCTCCCTTGATTCTTCCCGGGAGGATGACTTTTACTTTGACAACTTCTCCGATGTGGAACTGTAGGGGAATAAACCTTCTCCTGTGCATCCCAAAGTGTTCGGGCCTTAAGACAAGCGGTCTCATCCCGGTTTTTTCTTCAAGGTTTCTCAGCCATGTGTAAAATTCTTTAAACGATAGAAACTTCACTGTGGGATGTCTTCCAAACTTATAGGGAACGTAGTTCTGGAAGCCCAAAGCAGGCCATCTTTTTCCAGCACCAATTTTTCTTGCAAACTCTATAAATGTCTCTGCTTCATTGTCGTTTATTCCAAAAATTATTACCGGAGCCAAAAGAACGTCAATCCCGGCATTTACAAGTGCCTCGGCCATCTCCAAAACATGATTGAGATCGTAGTCTTTCATTCCCATTAACATTTTTGCCTTTTCGGGATCGAGGGAGTGAATTGAGAGGTTTACCCTGTCAAGTCCCGCCTCTGCCAACTCTTCAACTAGCTTATCATTCAGCAGTATTCCATTGCTCTGCATCGAAATTACACTAACGTTTGGGTTTTCCCTAAGCCCCTGGACGAGCTCTACAATGAACGGATATAGCAGAGGCTCTCCCTGCCCATCTAAATGGGCTTCCAGACCTTTGCCCTTAAACCTGGCAACCTCATCGAACCATTTCAGCAGATAGTCGATATCAACAACGTAATCGAGAAGCCGAGTTCTGGAATATGGCCCCTCATCAACAGAGCAGAAGATGCATGAGACATTACACCCAGTTGAGCCTCTGATTTGAATTAGATTCGTTCCCCTATCTATCAAACCAAATCCATTATATCCCAAAAGGGGCACTTCCATCCCTTCGTGGATGTATACCACCTTTCTTCTCGTGTATCTGCTCTTTAAAAATTCTCCGAGGTGGCTCTGAATGAAGAAGGCAATAAATTTTTCAATATCTTCGTTTTCCGTATTCACTACAAGGTATCCGTCCTCAACGTGAATCTCGGGCTTAACTTTAAATTTTCTTCTAATGGCCTTTTCAAGGAGGGCTTTTTCAAAATCAGCATGGAGGGTGTTTCTCCAGATTAATCTTATGCTATTGTCAACTTCCTCGAAATACGAATTTGGAAGCTCTATTCTCATCACGTTTCCCCTTAATGGTGGGATCTTTTAAAATTTTAGCAAAATTTATAAAATATAACTGGACACAGTTCTGCATGGAAACATTTTAATACTTTTGTAGCAAATGGTCTAATGATGAACTATTATGAACAAGGGTGGGGAAAATGTGGGGCAAACTTGAACACTACTTTGATGAGTATCCAGTCAGAAAACAAATAGCGAAACTCCTCTTAAAGTACGGTTTGAAGGTGTCAGATGACATGAAGATCAAATGCGGCAACATAGAAGTTCCATACACAAAAATAGCCAAAGCCCTTGACGTAGACAGGAGGGTTGTCAAAGAAACTGTTGCTATGATACTAAAAATCCCAGAGCTTAGAGGGGTGTACACGAACCTCGAGCCCACAGTTCACATGAAGTTCGTCGGAAGGCATGTCGGCTATGGGGTCATAGAGATAGAGCCCGAGCCAAGGGCCATAGGGATACTGGCAAAGATAGCGTCAAAGATTGCAGAGAGGGGAATAAACATTGTACAGGTTGTTGCAGAAGATCCGGAGCTTTACCCAGAGGCAACTTTAACCATAATCACTGAGAAGCCTATTCCTGGGGAACTGATAAATGAACTATCGAAGCTTGAGGGTGTTAAGCGCATTTCCATTTACTGAGCTCTCTTTTAACTTCTTATCTTGATGTACACATTAGGGCATAATCTTGATACGATTTGTCAGTATTTGCTTTTAATTTTTGTACAATTTGGGTGTATAATTTTTCTTTTTGTTAAATTTAGGAAAGCAAGTTTTTTATTTGTTTAACCATTGGTTTTTAACCTTTTGGTGTTTTGATAAGGTTTATAAATATCAATCCCCAATAAAGGTTAGAAACGTTAGGTGTAAAAAATTTCAACCTTGGCTTGTGGAGGGTTGTTAAATGGGAGAAGCAAGCAGGATAAGCCGATACATCTATACTGTTTTGATATTGTTTATTATTTGGTTGTTTTTAACCAGCAGCCTTGATCCTCAAGAACTCACCATTGGAGCGATATTTTCATTAGTGGTTGGAGCGCTGACCTACGAAGTTTTTACAGAGAGAGGCTTAGGAAACCTTAATCCAAAAAGGGTGCTGTATTTCATAGCGTACATACCCTATTTCCTTTGGGCAATGATAATGGCAAATCTAGACGTTGCATACCGTGTTTTGCACCCAAAAAGACCAATAAACCCAGGAATTGTTGAATGTAAAACAACACTCACCAACAACGTTGGAAAGCTGGCCCTTGCCAATTCAATAACCTTGACTCCAGGTACAATTACTCTAGATGTTAAAGGCGATCGCTACTTCATCCACTGGATTGATGTTAAAGACAAAAGTGTAGAGGGAGCTTCTGAGAACATAACAAAACCTTTTGAAAAATTCCTGAAGGTGATCTTCGAATGATAGAGGTCTATCTAATCCTAATTGCCCTTGCTGTTGTTTTAAGCATGTACAGATTTTTCAGAGGACCAACGACAGCCGACAGAATAGTTGCGGTGGACATAATGACCACTTTAACCACCGGGCTGATGGTGCTGTTTGCCCTCTACTACAGGAGAGCAATATTCCTTGACGTGGCGTTAGTTTATGCAGTTCTTGCTTTCGTTGGAGTTATAGCCTTCGCCAGATACATGGAGGGAGGTCTATGAGCGTTGCCTCAATAATTGGCCAAGCCCTTGTGCTCTTCGGAACATTCTTCTACGTGCTCTCCTCATTAGGTCTCATTAGAATGCCCGATGTTTACAACAGAATGCAAACTGCAACCAAGAGCGCTACATTGGGATCCCTTGGCGTTATAATCGGAACTGGGATATGGGCCATTGGAGAAGTGGGAAGTTACTCTTGGATTCCAAAGACTTTGATAATTGCCGTATTTCTGCTCCTCACGAATCCAATAGCGGCACATGCATTAATCAGAGCTGCTTACAAGAGTGGAGTGCCTTTGTGGGAGGGCAGTATTGTGGACAGGTACAAAGAGGCAGAAAGCTCCTTGGAGCGAGTAGAAGAAATAAAGGAGAAGTTAGAAGAACCTTCACAGGAGGTTGAGACGAATGAGTGACTGGGTTGCTATTTTTATAGCCGCTCTTATGGTAATCTCCGCAATCTTCGCAGTTGAATGGAGAGACCTTTTGGCAGCGGTAGTTGGAATGGCTGCAGTAAGCTTATTCGCCTCAATAGCCTTCTTCTTCCTTCAAGCACCGGATGTAGCTATGGTTGAGGCAGCTATAGGAGCCGCTTTGAGTGCTGCAGTTTTTATCTTCGCAATAAAGAGAACCGAGAGATACGAGAGTGAGGAAGAAGGCACGGGATGGTGGGTGAGATGGTGAAGCGTATCCTTGCCATAGTTTTCATCTTGATAATAGGTTTCTGGATGGCAAAGGCCCTCGATCAAGTTCCCTTCGGAGAAGATAGAATGCTCGTAGGCAAATACTACCTCGAGCATGTTAAGGAAGATACTGGAGCAGTAAACGCTGTAACCGCTGTGGTCGTTAACTACAGAGGTTTTGATACTCTAGGAGAAGTTACCGTGCTGTTCATAGCTTCCACAGGTGTTGCCGCCCTTCTATGGAGAAAGAAGAGGAAGAGAACGGCAAAAACAGAGGGAAGCGTTGTTTTAACAACCGGTGCAAGGCTCCTTTTACCGTTCATAATGCTCTTTGGAGCCTACATCTTCATTCATGGACACCTGACTCCGGGTGGAGGATTTCCCGGTGGGGCAACAATCGCAACAGCGTTCCTGTTCCTCTACTTGGCATTCACGGTCTACGAAATAGATCACAAAATCTTTGAGCCCCTCGAAGGTCTCGCCGGTGTTGGCTATGTTACGGTTGGTCTTATAGGCTTAGCAATAGGGGGCTACTTCCTCTTTGACTGGATATGGCAAACATGGGGAATCGGAAAGGAGAACATTGGAAGGCTTTTCAGTGCGGGGTTCATACCAATAATCTATACCCTAATTGGGATAAAGGTCGGTACTGAACTTACTGGAATCGTTGACAACATGGTTAAAGAGCCCGAGGAGGGAGGGCAATGAACCCGTACTACTTTGCTTCAATCGCATTAATCCTTATTGGATTTTACGCAGTATTGGCAAAGAGAAACGTCCTTAAGATGCTTGTTGGGCTTAGCATAATGGAAACTGGGGTTAACTTACTGCTCATAAGTGTTGGATATGTTAGCGGGAGAAGTGCACCCATACTTAGCGAGGGAATAACCCCAGACAAAGCTGTAGATCCAATCCCCCAGGCTTTGGTTCTTACGGCAATAGTTATTGGTGTTGCAACGACTGCAATGGCCTTGAGTGTTGTTATAAACCTCTACGAGAAGTACAAGACCCTTAACGTAGAAGAGATAAGGAGGTTGAGGGGATGAGTCAGTACGCTTCACTCCTCATCGCGTTACCGTTGTTTAGTGCATTCTTCATTCCAATACTCAAGAGAATAAGTAAAAATGCAGTAATGCCATTCTTGGCTTTGGTGACGTTAATACAAAGTGGAATTGCCGCTTTAGTGTTCAAGGAAGTTTACACAACAGGAAAACCAATAATAGTCTTAGCAGGAGGATTTAGGCCTCCTATTGGAATCAATCTTTATATAGGACACTTTGCAGCACTCTTCGTCTTAGTTATTGCAGTTGCCAGCTTTCTGATGGCAATCTTTAGCATTAAAGCCGTTAGCATTGAACCAAAGGACAAATACGCAATGTTGTTCTTGCTTCTCATGCTCGGTGCAACCGGTATGATTTCCACTGGAGATATCTTCAACCTCTTCGTCTTCATGGAGATCACCGCAATAAGTGCTTATGCATTAACCGCTTACAATAAAACCGGAGAAGCGAGTGAAGCTGCTCTAAAGTACGTTGTCCTCGGAGGAGTTGGCTCAAGCTTTTTCCTCGTCGGCATCGCCTTGATTTACGGAAGCCTCGGAACACTTAACATGGCTCACATTGCACAATTGGCACATTTAATTAACCCCACTGCTGCCAAAGCTGGACTGGCGTTGCTTATCTTTGGATTGGCAGTTGAGGCAGAGCAGTTCCCACTTAACGCCTGGGCGCCTGATGCGTATCAAGAAGCCCCACACCCAGTGACGGCAATGTTTTCCGCCTTTGTCGTTAAAGCCTCTCTCTATGCAATTGGAAGGATTCTGTATATTCTCAGTGCCGCAGAAGGATGGAGCTCAATCCTAAGATTGCTGATAATCTTGGGAACCCTCACTGTTATTATAGGCGAGATGAGTGCGTTAAGACAGAGCAATGTCAAGAGGATGTTTGCCTATTCCAGTATAGCCCAAGTTGGTCTGATTGCCGTGGGCTTAGCCTTAGGAACAGCAAACGGTGTAAGCGCAAGCGTATTTCATATGTTTAATCACGCAATAGTTAAAGCCCTTATGTTCTTGGCAGTTGGCTATGTTGCAGTGGAGCTTGGAGGGGCAGAGATGGACAAATTTGAAGGTTTAGGAAAGAGAATGCCAGTGACTGCGTTTGCAATAACAATTGGCGCGATAAGCATCATTGGGGTACCACTCTTCAACATCTTCTGGAGCAAAATGCAACTTATCCTTGCCGCGTTAAATGCCCAGTACACTTGGGTGGTCGCATTGATCTTGGGTGCAAGCTTGGTGGAGGCTACCTATTACATAAGGCTGATACACACAATATGGTTCAAGGGAGAGGGCGAGAAAGTGAAGGAAAACAGCGTGCTAGCATTGGTGATGCTCTTGCTGGTGGCGTTGATAATAGTCATTGGAATCTATCCAGAGCCATTCTGGAATGTTATGCAGAAAGCTGGAAATGATATCTTCAACGTTGCCCAATATGTTAAGAACGTTCCTCTAATGGGGGTGAACCCATGAACGAACTTGCCTTAGTTATATTTGCTCCCCTAATAGCCGGTGCTCTGGCGTGGCTCATTGACATGAAAGGCATTAGAGAGATCCTTGGTGTTTTAGGAGCTGGGGTTTCACTCGGATACACCGCTCTGCTATACCAGAAGACAGGCGAAGGCCTTAGCTTTGTCCTCAACTTGGGCGTCTTTAAGCTGACCTTTGCTCTAAACACACTGAACTGGTTCTTCCTAGGAATAGGTGCCTTGGTAGGATTTTCGGCAATCCTTGCCCTAGTATCTACGGGTAGAGACAGCTATGAATGGTTATTTGCGTTAATGAGCCTCAGCGGAGTACTTGGAGTGTTCCTCGCAAACGACCTTATGACTTTCTTCATCTTCTGGGAGATAATGACCTTTGCGAGCTTTATGATGGTTCTCCACTACAACAGAGCTGCATCACTTAAGTACTTCCTGCTGAGCGTCTTTGGAGCGTATGCGATGCTTATTGCACTGGGAATGATTTACGCAAAGCTCGGCACGTTTGACTTTGCCCAGATACAGCAGGCGATGTACAAAGAAGCTTATGCGGCGGCTTTTGGAGCAGATACGGTTTTCAGCAAAGGTGAGAGTGCCCTTATATATCTCCTCTTCCTAATTGCGTTTGGAGTTAAAGCGGGAATGTTCCCACTCCACGTGTGGGCACCCGATGCTTACTCCGAGACCAACCAGAGCTATACAGCGATGTTCAGCGGAGTTCTAAGCAAGGCTGGAGTTTACGGCCTTGTAATGCTCTACATTCTTATGGGGACTCGCCTAGCGATTGAGCTTGGAGGGTTTAGAAGCACTACAAAGTTCGGTTATATAATAGCCTTCCTTGGTGGTTTAACAATAATTGTCGGTGGTCTTTTAGCAGCTCTTCAAGAGGACATAAGAAAGCTCTTCGCTTATTCAAGTATAAGCCAAATCGGCTACATACTAGTGGGTATAGGAGTGGGCACGGCTTTAAGTATGCAGGCTGCCCTCTTCCACGCTCTAAGCCACGCACTCTTTAAGGGATTGTTCTTCCTCATAGTTGCTACAATTGTCTACCGCACAGGCAAGACGACCTTTGCGGACATGGGAGGATTGGCTGAGAAGATGCCCTTCACCTTTGCAATGGCATTCGTGGCGATTTTAAGCTTAGCCGGAATACCCCCACTTGTTGGGTTCGCGAGCAAGTGGGTGCTCTTTGAAGCAGTTATAAGCCAAAATCTCCCAATACTTGGTGGCATGGTCTTCTTTGGAAGCGCAATAGGTTTCGTTTACCTCATCAGGTTCACATACGCGGTGTGGTTCGGGCAAAGACCAACCGATCTTGACGACACCAAGGACGCCCCGCTACCAATGGCGATAGCGATGGCGATATTGGCATTGTTCAACGTTGTCTTAGGTATAGCTCCGGGATTAGTTGCCAGAGAACTCAACAAAATATTTGGAAAGGAAGTTATCGGCGGAAACCTCTTTGTACTTGATTTAGGCTTTGGAAGATACAACGCATTGGCAATACTCATCTACCTTATAGTAGGTATCATAATCGCTGGAATAATCTACTTCCTTGGGGCAAAGGTCAGGAAGGTTCCGGTCACAGATACCTACCAATCTGCTAACCCCGTTACGATGGAGTACAACCTAACCATAAGGAGGAACTTCTTCCTTCCACTAAAAGAGGCCCTTGCCTTCTGGCTCAGAATAAGCTTCGATAAACTTTATCGGGACATAGGGGCATGGGTTGAGGACTTGGCCGAGGTTTTGAGGAGCTATATTTACAATGGAAGCGCCCAAAGCTACGCGTGGTATCTGGCAATAATCTTGCTAATCCTTGCACTGTGGGGGGTGTGAAGAATGATTGAAACCGCTTTGAAGGCTTTCCTAATTTTAATTTATGCGACCTTTGTAGGGTTCATGTTCATGGGAATAATCAGAATAGTTACGGCAAGAATTCACAGGAGAGTTGGGCCCCCGATTTATCAGCCCATCCTTGATACAATAAAGCTCCTCTCCAAGAAGAGCAATATAACCCACGGTTTGATCTATGACTTCGGCGTAATCTACGCTTTAGGAGCGACAATATTGGCTTTGATGTTCATTCCACTTGGCAGCATTGGAGTCCTTAGAGCCTATGGTGATCTAATCCTCATCACCTTCCTCCTCGAAATCCCAATGCTGGGAATAATGTTTGCAGCAATGAGCTCAGGAAACCCCTATGCAGGTATTGGTGCCCAGAGAGCACTGCTTACCCTTTTAGCAATTCAAGTACCGCTTGGATTTGCCATAGTAGCCTTGGCTGAATTTTACGGAACTTTCAGCACCTACGAAATAGTCATGGCCCAGCAAACAATGGGGTGGAGCATAATCCACCTTCCGCTGTTGCTGGCAGCGATAGCTTACGACATCGTTTTACAGGCAATGTTTGGAAAAGAGCCATTCGACATAATGATTGCCCCAGGTGAGATTTCCCTTGGACCAATGGTGGAGTTCGGCGGCAAGCACATGGGAATACTGCAGATACAGCACGCCATAGCATTATTTGCAGAGACATTATTCTTTGCAAACATATTCCTTGGAGGAGCCGTCGTTACAGCCTTCTCAAGCTCAATACTCAACACAATAGCAAGCTTGGTAATAGTCCTTATTAAACAGGTAGCAGTGCTATTAGTGGCGACCTTCATGGGCGCAATATTCCCGAGGTTCACCATAGACCAGGCTGCAAAGTTCTACTGGAAGTGGCCCACAATTATAGCGGCTCTTGGAGCTATCTTAGCAAGCTTGTGAGGTGGTAGAGATGGTAGATTGGAGGTTGTATGAACCGCTCATCAACTTTGCGAGAAAAAGAAGCATGTGGATTGTTGCATTTTGTACAGGATGTGGGGGTATAGAGATGCCCCCATTAATGACCTCTAGATATGACCTAGAGCGTTTCGGTATGATGCCCAACCCAGCGCCGAGAATGGCCGATCTTTTCCTCATCACCGGTTATGTAACTCCAAAGACCCTCAAGAGGATAATCATAACCTACGAGATGCAGCCCGATCCTAAGTACGTACTCGCCCACGGTTCATGTCCCCTTAACGGCGGCATTTATTGGGACGCTTACAACGCAATAAAGCACCTTGATAAGTACATCCCGGTGGATGTGGCAATAGCCGGTTGTATGCCGAGGCCAGAGGCTGTGATGGACGGAATAGAAAAGATGATGGAATTGATCGAGACGGGCAAAGCCGATGGATGGAAGCGCTATAAGGAAAACTACGAGTACTACAAGAAGAACCAAGACGAGCTCTTTGGCGAGGGCTGGAGAGAGAGAACCGCGAGAAGATGGATACCCTGGCTTATGAACAAGAAGAGAGAAATCGGGGGAGGAGAGCAATGAACCTTGAAAAAGAGCAGGTAATCGTAGATACCATACTTCAAAAAGCACCGTACGCAGAGGGAAAGGTTAGAAGGCAGAGAAGAATAGAGTTCAAGATTCCAGCTGACAGGATAAGGGACTTTCTTACTCTCCTCAAGGAAAACAACTTTGAGTCAATGATGCAGATAACGGCGGTTGATTGGCCAAAAGATGGAGAGATAGAACTCGTTTACCAGATGTGGAGCTACACATATGCAGTTCATGCCTTTGTAAAGACGAGGATTCCAAGGGACGTTGATAAAGCAAAGGTTCCAAGTGTTAGGGACATTTATCCTGTAGCTGAAACCTACGAGAGAGACGCTCATGAATTCTACAAGGTAACCTTTGAAGGTAACGATAAGCTTGAAATGCCATGGATTCTCGAAGATGAGGACAGAGAAGCTGGGGTTTCTCACAGAAAGGACTTTGACATGCTTAGCTATGTCAAGAGGAAGTACAAACTGCTCGATAGGTTTGAAGAGGATAAGGAGAACTATGTGATCTGAGGTGAGAAAGATGGTTTCACAACAAGAGTTAATTAGAGAAGCGAGAGAAAACGGAATGGAGCTTTTACCCCTTGAGAAGGACACTTACGAGTTGTTCTTTGGGCCGCAACACATGGCCACCGAGAACTACAGCCTAATCCTTAAAATGGATGGTCATAGGGTAGTCAAAGCCATAGCTAACCCAGGATTCCTCCATAGAGGTTTTGAAAAGCTTGCCGAATATAGGCCTTGGTATACCAACATAGCCCTCCTCCTTAGAATATGTGTTCCTGAGCCGGATGTGCCGGAGGCAATCTACTCAATGGCCGTTGATGAGCTCATGGGATGGGAGGTTCCAGAGAGAGCTCAGTGGATTAGGACAACAGTCCTCGAGATGGCGAGGGTTAGTGCTTACCTGTTCTGGACTATGGGAATGGCGTTTAAGCTAGGTGTTTATACCGCTGGACAGTGGGCTGCCGCTTATAGAGAGAGGTTCATGGCGCTCTTCGAGCAGCTTACTGGAGCGAGGGTTTACCACATCTATACAATCCCTGGAGGAGTTAGAAGGGACATACCCGGAGACAAGTGGTTAAGGCAGCTGAAGGACACTGTGGAGTATCTAAAAGACAAGCTTAAAGACTTTGACAACGTCCTATTCGAAAACTACATCACATTCAAGAGGCTTGAAGGAATTGGGGTTATGGACAAGAAATTTGCCTTAGAAGAAGGCGTAACCGGGCCAAACCTCAGAGCGACGGGAGTTAGAGCTGATGTTAGAAAGTTCGACCCATATCTCCTTTACCCAGAGCTTGATTTCGAGGTGCCAGTGCTTAGAGAGGGAGACTCGTTGGCAAGAGCTCTCGTAAGAAGGTTTGAACTTGAACAGGATCTCTACATCCTCGAACAGCTCCTTGAAATGGGGCCGCCAAGTGGTCCCTATAAGGTAGAGCATGCTGGCTTCAAGGCTCTTCCAAGGTTTAAAGTTCCAGCTGGAGACGCTTACGCTCACGTGGAATCAAGTAAAGGGGACTTTGGAGCTTATGTCGTAAGCGATGGAGGAAACAAGCCTTACAGGGTTCAGATAAGAGGCCCAAGTATAGCCCACGGAATCAGAGTGATAGAGCAACTTTTAGTGGGAGCAAGGTTGGCAGACGTGCCCGTGATTTTGGTGAGCCTTGATAACTGCCCACCCGATATAGATAGGTGATAAAAATGGAGAGCGCAAAGCAGATTGAATTTAAAGTTGCCCCGGAGGAGAAAGTCAAGAAGAAACCTTCATTCCTCAAGCCATGGCTTGGGCTTAAGTACCTCTTCAAAAAGCCCGTCACCATTAAGATCCCCTATGAACAAACGCAAATAGCCGAGAAGTATAGGGGGTTCCACACGCTTAACTGGAAAACGTGCATAGGCTGTAATATGTGCGGCCAGATATGTCCTGCGAGGGCAATAGAGATGACTTGGATAGAGGGGGAAAAGAGACCCCATCCTAAAGTAGACTACGGACGCTGTACTTTCTGCCAGTTCTGTGTTGATGTGTGTCCAACAAATGCCCTAGGCTATGTGGAAAACTACATCCTCACAACCGAGTGGAAAGAGGAAGAGCTCGAGCTCTTTGACTGGGTTCCACTTCCAGAGGAGAAGGTAAGGAAGTTCAAAGACTACAGGCACCCCCTAGCTAAGATAGAGCACCTCGAGGAGGGTAAAGTTAGATACATCTTGAGAGATGGTGAGGTTGTAGAGTTCAGGATTCTCGGCTATGGCATCAAACCACCGGCAAAGCCTCAAGTTGTGGAGAAGAAAGAAGCTAAAGAAGAAAAGAAAGCCGACTGACCTCCTTCCCGCCTTGAAAGGTGAGGGTTCCAACGAGCTAACCCCTCGCCAATAGCGGGAAGGTTTACGGGCGACTCATTCCCTACTCCCGTTGCCGGTTTCGGTTCAGCCCGAGGGGACGGTCTCGCCCCCGTTACCCCTACCCCAAAGGGGACTCGGGGTTATGGTTTCAGAGGCTAAACCTTTGGTTTTTGACTGCCTCAAAGGGCAGTTTTTGAAGGACGCCTGTCGGCGTCCTAACCACTCCAAGTCGGAGTGGTAACGCGAAACCCCCTCATCTCATCGGGTTATTAAATTTGGCCTCTTCGAGGCCTTACTACACTATGAAGTTTAAAAGGGTTTTGGTTTAAAGGGCTGAATTTCCGAATACTGCATCCCCGCCCTGAAAGGCGAGGCCTTCAAAAGAAAAAAGTAACCTCTTTATTTTTTCGCAAATTCTATAAGGCTCTACTCCTTTTTCTTTTTGGTGGGAAAATTGAAAGTTGAAGCCCTCAAGAGCATTCTTAAAGAACTCGGTATTGAATGCGCTAGAACCATCGAGGAGAAGGTTGACCTGCAGTTTTCAGCTTTGGAGAACCTTTACAAAAACCTTAATGATGATGAGCTCTTTCTCAAGCTTGTGATAGCCAATTCAATAGTTAGCTATCAGCTTTCTGCTAAAGGAGAAAAGTGGTGGTGGGAGTTCTCGAGATACTTCTCAAAAAACCCTCCAAAAGGCATCGTAGCGGCTTACTCCGAGTTTTTGCCAAACTCAAAAACCAACAGGAGATTAATCCAGCCGAAGTTAAATCGTCTTAAAAAGCTGGAGCCTTTTTTAAGCTCCCTAACGATGGAGGATTTAAGGGATTACTATCACAATATGCTGAGATTTCGGGATCATTTGGCAAGGGTCATGAATTCAAAGGAAGATGCAAAAACCATTGTTTTTGCTGTAAAAATGTTCGGCTATGCATCAAGGATAGCTTTCAAAGAGTTCATTCCCTATCCAATGGAAATCGACATCCCAAAAGACTTCAGAATCGAAAACTACACAAAAAGATTTACATCCGAGGAGCCAGTAAAATTCTGGAGAAAAATTTCGAGGGAAGTTGGTGTGCCGCCCCTCCACATAGATTCTATCCTCTGGCCCGTACTTGGAGGAGATAGAAGGGTCATTGGGAGACTGAAAAAGCACTGTGAAAAATCCGAGCTAGTTTTACAACTTGTGTCTCTTTGAGTTATTCTTTCGAACTTAAAGATGGGAACGTCGCTGAACTAATTAGGGTTTCTGAGTTTTGTTAGGAAAACCGAAAGTTTTATATATTCGAACTTCAAAAGTTCCATATGAAAACAAAATGAGGTGATGGAGATGGTAGCTATCGGTGAAAAGTTTCCAGAGGTTGAGGTAAAAACAACCCACGGGGTAATAAAGCTCCCAGACTACTTTGCAGAAAAGGGCAAGTGGTTCTTGCTTTTCAGCCACCCAGCAGATTTCACTCCCGTCTGTACTACGGAGTTCTACGCTCTACAAAAGAGAATTGATAAGTTCAGAGAACTTGGTGTTGAGCCCATAGGACTCAGCGTTGACCAAGTATTCAGCCACATCAAATGGATGGAATGGATTAAGGAGAACCTCGGTGAGGAAATAACCTTCCCAGTTATCGCTGACGACAGGGGAGACTTGGCTGATAGACTCGGCATGATACCGAGTGGTGCAACAATAACAGCCAGGGCGGTCTTTGTAGTTGATGACAAAGGCGTTATCAGGGCAATAGTCTATTACCCAGCCGAAGTTGGTAGAGATTGGGACGAGATTTTAAGGCTCGTCAAGGCTCTAAAGATAAGCACAGAAAAGGGAGTTGCTTTGCCCCACAAGTGGCCCAACAATGAGCTTATAGGTGACAAAGTCATTGTTCCACCAGCTAGCACAGTTGACCAAGTTAAAGAACGCGAAGAGGCCAAAGCCAAGGGCGAGATAGAGTGCTACGACTGGTGGTTCTGTTACAAAAAGCTTGAATGATCTCTTTTCTTTAACTTTGTCTTTTTTCTCAGAGCTTGTTTGCTTTCTTCATTGTTAGGGCTTTGGAAGAAAATTATATAAACCTAATCCGCAAACCTTATTATGACGAAAGTCGAACTTTATTGGAAGTGATGGCATATGGTCGAGTTTAAGGAAGATGTTTCTATTGTTTTGGGTGGTGCAGCAGGTCAGGGAATTCAGACAGTTGAAGAGATCCTTACAAGAGTTTTGAAGCTTTCTGGTTATAACGTCTATGCAAACAAAGAGTACATGTCAAGAGTTAGAGGTGGAATAAACACCACCGAAATCAGAGTATCATCAAAAAAGGTAAGAGCATTTGTAAGGAGGATCGATATCTTAATCCCGTTCAAGCGTGGAGTTCTTCCTTGGGTGGAAAAGAGGCTCACAGAGAACACAGTGGTTTTGGGCGAAAAGGAAAACGTTGAGGAGGAATACCTCAGCAGAGTAAACTTTGTTGAAGTGCCCCTCAATGAAATGGCAAAAGAAGTTGGCAGTCCTCTGTATTTAAACACAATAGCAGCGGGAGTTGTGGTTGGACTCTTCCACGGAGACTTTGAGGCTCTCGAGGAATATCTGAGAAAAAGATTTGGCAGCAAAGGAGAAGAGGTTGTGTTAAAAAACATTGAAGCCGCTAGGAAAGGTTACGAGCTTGGAGTAAAGCTGTGTGAGGAGGGAACAATTGGAATTGAGGTTAAAAGAGACGAAAACGTTAAGAAAGAGATTCTTTTAAGCGGCACCGAGGCTGTAGCCTTGGGTGCAGTCGCTGGGGGAATGAACTTCTTGAGCTTTTATCCCATGAGCCCCTCCACAGGTGTTGCGGTTTTCTCTGCCCAGCATGCCGAGGACTTTGAAATAATCGTGGAGCAGGTAGAGGATGAGATAGCTGCAATAAACATGGCTCTGGGAGCATGGTTCGCCGGTGCAAGGGGAATGGTAACAACCTCGGGAGGCGGCTTTGCCTTGATGAGCGAAGCCCTAAGCTTAGCTGGAATGGCAGAAAATCCAGTGGTAATCCATCTCGCCCAAAGACCCGGTCCGGCAACGGGATTGCCCACAAGAACAATGCAAGGCGACTTGAACCTTGTTCTTTATTCTGGCCATGGTGAATTTCCAAGAATAGTTCTCGCACCAGGGAGCATTGAGGAGGCTTTTTACCTTACGGCAGAGGCTTTCAATTTAGCGGACAAATACCAAGTGCCTGTGATAATCCTAACGGATCAATACTTTGTCGATACCTATTACAACCTCCCAGAGCTTGATCTAAGCAAAATTAAGGTGGAAAAGTACATTGTGGAGAGTGATGAGGACTACAAGAGATACAAGCTCACCGAAGATGGCATCTCTCCAAGGAGCATTCCCGGATACGGAAAGGGCGTTGTGGTGGCTAACGGAAACGAACACGACGAGTGGGGAGACATAACCGAAGACGAGGAACTTTCGAGGCTGATGCAGGAGAAAAGGGCAATAAAGAAGCTTGAAACAATAAGGAAAAATGCCATGATGCCGGAACTTGTGGGGAGAGAGGACGCAAAATACGTCATTGTCGCATGGGGTTCAACCTACCATGTGATAAGAGAAGCCCTCGAAGTTCTCAACAGGGAAGACGTAGCGTTTCTGCACTTTAAGTGGGTGTATCCTCTGCCCGAGAAGGTTGAAGGTCTCTTGGAAGGCAAAGTGATAATAGACATCGAGCAAAACGTTACAGCACAGTTTGCGGAGCTTTTAAAGAAAGAGTTTGGGCTAGAGATCCATCACAAGATTTTGAAGTATGATGGGAGGCCCTTCTCCGTTGAAGAGATTCTTGATGCTCTTAAGGGGGTGTTAGAATGATCTCTCCGCTTATTTTTGAACCCGAAAGACCCGGAAGCAAGGACATAGCCTGGTGTCCCGGGTGTGGGAACTTCGGTATTAGGAACATCTTGAGATCTGCTTTTGCCGAGCTCAACCTAAGGCCGCAGGATGTTGTCATAATAAGCGGAATTGGCCAAGCGGCAAAAATGCCCCACTACATAAACGTTAACGGCTATCATACCCTTCACGGTCGTTCTATTCCAATAGCCACAGCTGTTAAAGCCGCAAATCCCTCTTTGACGGTAATAGCGGAGGGTGGAGACGGAGACATGTACGCTGAGGGAGGCAACCACCTTCTCCATGCCATAAGAAGAAACCCAGACATAACGGTTTTAGTCCACGACAACCAGATTTATGGTTTGACTAAAGGCCAAGCTTCCCCCACAACAATGCTGGGGATGAAAACTCCTACTCAACCTTGGGGAGTCTTTGAAGAGCCTTTCAACCCAATAGCCTTGGCAATAGCTCTGGATGCATCTTTTGTAGCAAGGACTTTCATGGGATACTTCAAAGAGAGCGTGGAGATAATCAAAAAGGCAATCCAGCATAAAGGATTAGCCATAGTAGACATTTTCCATCCATGTGTGAGCTTCAACAAGGTGAACACCTACGAATGGTATCGCGAGCACACTTACTGGATGAAAGACCACAACCCGTACGATAGGGAGGAGGCATTTAAGAGAGCTATAGAGAGCGATCCCCTCCCGCTGGGAGTGTTCTACATCCACGAAAAGCCAACCTTTGAAGAGCAGGTTCCAGCTTATAAGAGGGACAAAACGCCGCTGTGGCGGAGGAAGTCTAAGCTTGAAGAAATTGGAAAAATTTTGGAGGCTAAGAGAACGTTTTGATTTTTTATAAATTTTTGGGGTGAGTAAGGTGATTGGAGAAAAAGCACCGGATTTTGTGTTGAAAGACCAAAATGGGGAGGAATTTAAGCTTTCGGATTTTAGAGGGAAGAAAGTTCTCCTATCCTTCCACCCACTGGCATGGACAGGTATTTGCGAAAAGCAGATGAAAGCTTTGGAAGAAAACTACGAAAAATTTGAAACCCTAAACGTTCTCCCGGTTGGTATAAGCGTTGATCCCGTACCGAGTAAAAAGGCCTGGGCTGAACATATGGGGCTTAAGAAACTCAGGATTCTGAGCGACTTTTGGCCTCATGGCAAGGTTGCAAAGCTATATGGACTTTTTAGAGAAAAGGATGGCATTTCAGAAAGGGCAAACGTTTTGGTTGATGAAGAAGGGAAGATAGCCTTCTACAAAGTTTACCCAATAAGGGAGCTTCCCAACTTGGAGGAGATATTCGAGTTTCTGGAAGGGTGAAAAGCTTTTTATATTTCTATTTTTAAACTAAATTGGGGTGGTGAAAAAATGCCAAAGGTTTGGATAGAGAAACTTCTTGATGAACCCGAGCTCTACCTTTTGAGGATTGACGATGACAAAATAAAATACTTCGAGGCAACGTGGGACATTCCGGAAGGAATAACCTATAATGCTTACCTCATGAAGACAGATAGTGCAGTTGTTCTTTTTGATGCCTGGAAAAAAGACTATACCAATGAATTTCTTGAAGCACTCTCAAGTATAGTTGATCCCAAGGAGATAACCCACATAGTTGTCCACCACATGGAGCCGGATCACAGCGGGGCTTTGCCAAGACTTCTCGAATTAAACGGGTACAAGGCGAAGATCATAGGCACTGTATTTGCAAAAAGACTTTTAGAGGCGTTTTATGATATTAAAGAGAACGTTCATGCAATTGAAGACGGAGAAGAGCTGAAGATAGGCAGCAGGACTTTAAAGTTCATAACAGTTCCATGGCTTCACTGGCCTGATACCATGATAACCTATGTTGTTGAGGACAAAATAATCTTTAGCTGTGATGCAGGAGGAGGATACTCAATTCCCGAAGCCATAGATGACAGTGACGATGAAGTCGTTGAGAGGTACCTCCCCCACGTTACCAAGTATATAGTTACTGTTATCGGCCACTACCACAAGTACATCGTGGAGAACATTGAGAAGATAAAAGAGCTCGGCATAGTGGACGATGTTAGGATGATCCTTCCGGGGCATGGATTGATATGGCGTAAGAACCCACAGAAAATCTTTGAACACTATGAAAAAGTCGGTGCTGGAGTTCCAAAGAAAGGTAAAGTTTTGGTGATTTACGATTCGATGTACGGCTTCGTTGAGGAGAGCGTTAGAGTGGCAGTTAACGAGCTAGAAAGGCTCGGCTTCACTCCAGTAGTTTACAGATATACCGACAAAGAGGCTCCAGCGGTAAGCGACATTCTTGGAGAAGTTCCAGACAGTGAAGCCCTTGTCATTGGGGCTTCAACATATGAAGCGGGCATACACCCGAGGATAAGGTATCTTCTCTATGAGATGCTCGATAAAGCCAACTATGAAAAGCCTGTTCTTATACTAGGAACATTCGGATGGGCAGGGGTAGCTGGGAGAGAGATAGAGACACTAATCAAGAGGTCAAAGTTCGACCACGTGGACACAATAGAAGTAAAGGGCAGAACTACGCCAGAAGACGAGGTAAGAATCAGGGAAGGGGTTAGAGAACTCGTAAAAAGGCTCAGAAGGTAAGCCTTATCTCTAATTTATTTTTAGAGGTGCCCTTATGATTGAAAACGCCGTTGAAAAACTGCTGAGTGGAATTAAAGTTGGAGAATTTGAGATATATGCGGAAAAATACCCCGGCAGATTCCCAAACGAGGCTCTTCTTGAGATTTTCATTGAGAAGGGTTCTTTAAGAGACCACCTCCTTTACGCAAGGGTTTATTTTGGTAGGAGGTACTACAGCTCTTGGGTTGAGGTTTCCTCCATAAATCCGACTCCAAACGTTGGGTTGTTGTACTTCAATTCTCCTGTAGAAGATACCTTGCTGGAGCTTTTTGCGAGTCATTTAAAACCGGGAGAGCATATCTTTGTCAGCTATGTTGAAGACCTTGAAACCAAAAGGGCTCTCTATTTTGGAGCTCCGGCTCCAACAACAAGGCTCGGCTTTAAGCTTTTTAACTTGGGCTTTACATGGTTCAAGGACTGGTACTTCCCGGAGGGCTTTAAAGAAGGGGGAGAAAAACTCCAGGCCGAAAAACCCTTAAACGAAGAGCAAAGACGAGTTCATCTTTTGAACATAAGGAAAGAACTCGAAGAGTTCCTTGAAAGAGGTGAGATAACGGACAGACATCTTTTGGGGGCACTAAAAAGAGGACAAATGCTTTTAAATTCGCTAAACGAACTCATATGAAGATTTCTTTCAGGAAGTGTTAAATAACATTAGGTGCAATTATATTCAGGTGATTTTTGTGGAAAAAAGAAGCAATATTATTGAGAAACTGGAAGCTTTTTCTGAAAAAGAAATACTAAGCTATGCGATTGCTTCTGAGAGAGAACTTGAACAAGCCCTTCCGGGGATTATTGCAGTTAGTTGAAGGCGTATCGTGGGTTCATTCTTTCTTATACACCGAAACCTGTGAAAACTTAGTTGATGCCCTTAGGATCGTTCTTGAGAACGAAGAAAACACATACAGGATTTATAATTATCTCTCCAAAAAAGCCCCTGAACATAGGGACGTCTTTGAATACTTGGCAACTCAAGAAGCAGTTAGTAAACATTAAATATACCCATGAGAAAATCTTTAACGTAGGAGGTGTATTCATGGAAGAAGATATTGTTAAAAGACTGGAAGCCCTTTCTGAAAAGGAAATTTTAGGCTATGCAATAGCCTCTGAAGAAGATGCCAAAGCCTTTTACCTCAAACTTGCGGAGGGAAAGGGTGAGCTTATAGAGAACTTCTTTAAAGACCTCGCAAAGGCGGAAGAGGCACATAGATTACTCTTGCTAAACTTATACAAAAAACTCTTCGGAGATGAAAGCTATCCAGTGCCTCAGGGAATTCCCTTCCTTGAGAGTACTGTCAATGCCGTAACCTTGGGTGGGATGGTTGAGGCTATGAGGACTGCACTAATGAACGAAAGGGTAGCAGAGAGAGTCTATAAACTTCTGGCCAAAAGACTGCCTGAGCATGAGGCTCTTTTTGAGTTCTTGGCAACGCAGGAGAGAGCTCATTACAAAGCAATCGAAGCCCACAAGGAATATCTAGAGGGGCTCATGAGAGGAAAGCCGGATTATGCCGATATCCCCGCTCATGTGATATTCAATCAGGTGGAAATCTACTACAAGCCAAGAGTTCTCTGAAGGGAGGCATATGAGGATTGTCATAGTTGGAAATGGACCCGGGGGAGTGGAATTAGCCAATCAGCTTTCTGGAGAGGAAATAACTATAGTTGAGCAGGAGAAGGTTCCGCATTACAGTAAACCTATGCTGAGTCACTACATAGCAGGGTTCATTGATAAGGAAAAGCTCTTTCCGTATTCCCTTGAATGGTACGAAAAGAAAGGAATAGATCTGAATCTAGGGGCAAGAGCGGAGTTAATAGACAGGGCTCGAAAAAGGCTGATAACAAGTGAGGGCGAGATACCCTACGATGTCTTAGTTATAGCCACCGGTGCCAGGCCAAGAGAGCCAGCTCTTGAGGGCAAGGAGTTTGTACACACCCTTAGAACACTCCAGGATGCCGAGAGAATTAAAGAGCAAATAGAAAAATATGAAGAGGTTCTGATACTTGGCGGTGGATTTATAGGTCTTGAGCTCGCTGGGAACCTGGCAAAAGCAGGCTACAAAGTTAAGTTAGTTCACAGAGGGAGTAATCTCCTTGGCCTTGATGAAGAGCTCACGAAAGTAATAATGGAGAAGCTCGAATGCGATGGGGTGGAGTTTTATCTCAATGCAAATGCGCTGAAGGCAGATAAAGAGGGAGTTCTTACGGATAAGGGTTACGTAAATGGAAAAGTCAAGATATGTGCCTTTGGGATTGTCCCCAACAAGGAAATAGCCGTTAAAAGCGGTATTCACGCCGGGAGGGGAATATTGATTGATGATCATTTCCGAACCTCGGCAAAGGATGTGTATGCTATCGGAGATTGCGCCGAGTACAATGGAATAATCTGCGGCACTGCAAAGGCTGCCATGGGGCATGCGAGAGTCCTTGCTAACCTTTTAAGAGGTAGAGAAGACAGGTATGACTTTGAATTCCGTTCCACAATTTTCAAATTTGGAAATTTCCCAATAGCCCTGATTGGAAAAACAAGGGGAGGGGGAAAGTGGCTGGATAAGAAGACAAAAGTTTTCCTTGAAGGAGGCAAGATAGTCGGAGCTGTTGTTATGGAGGACATAAGGAAGGCAATGATGCTGGAGAAAAAGATAAAAGCTGGAGTTAGCATAGATGAACTGTGATGTTCTTTCCCTATCTTATAAATTTCGGAGAGAAAACCTTTTATATTTCTCTATCGAAATTAATAATGCCGTTTTGAGGTGATGGGTATGGTGGTTGAAAGAAAAATGACCAAGAAGTTTCTTGAGGAAGCATACGCTGGGGAAAGCATGGCCCATATGAGGTACATGATTTTTGCGGATGTGGCTGAGAAGGAAGGATTTCCAAACATAGCGAAGCTTTTTAGAGCTATAGCCTTTGCTGAACTTGTTCATGCAAGAAACCACTACCAAGCTTTGGGCAACGTTAAAGACACTCCAAATAACCTTCAAGTTGCTATTGATGGCGAGACCTTTGAAGTTGAAGAAATGTACCCCGTTTATAAAGCAACGGCAGAGCTTCAAGGAGAGAAAGAAGCCGTTAGAAGCACTCACTATGCCTTGGAAGCCGAAAAAATCCATGCAGAGCTTTATAGGAAAGCAAAAGAACTTGCGGAGCAGAAGAAAGACATAGAGATAAAGAAGGTCTACATCTGCCCAGTTTGCGGCTACACAGCAATTGATGAGGCTCCGGAGTACTGCCCGGTTTGTGGTGCTCCAAGAGAAAAGTTCGTGGTGTTTGAGTAGCTCTTTCGTTTTTTGCCCCATTTAGTTCGGGGCGCAAACTTTATAAGGTTAGTCTAACAATATTAGGGTGGTGGAAACATGGCGAAGTGGAAGTGCATAGTTTGTGGATACATATACGATGAGGAAGCTGGGGATCCTGATAGTGGAGTTGCCCCAGGAACAAAGTTTGAAGATTTGCCAGACGATTGGGTATGCCCGCTCTGTGGAGCTCCAAAAGACATGTTTGAAAAGATAGAATGAGGTGACCGAGATGATCGGTGAAACCATAAGGAGTGGGGACTGGAAAGGAGAAAAGCACGTCCCCGTTATAGAGTACGAAAGGGAAGGAGAGCTTGTTAAAGTTAAGGTGCAAGTTGGTAAAGAGATACCTCATCCAAACACCACCGAGCACCACATCAGATACATAGAGCTTTACTTCTTACCAGAGGGCGAGAACTTTGTTTACCATGTTGGAAGGGCTGAGTTTACAGCCCATGGAGAGTCTGTAAACGGCCCAAACACGAGTGATGTATACACAGAGCCCATAGCTTACTTTGTACTCAAGACCAAGAAGAAGGGCAAGCTCTATGCTTTGAGTTACTGCAACATCCACGGCCTCTGGGAGAACGAGGTTCAGCTTGAGTGACCCTTTTCTACTTTTTTCTGTTTGTTTTGGACTCTCCAGATGTTTAAGAGTATGGAGCTTTTCTTGGGAACAAACTTAGCGTGTTTTCTAAAATCTACAAAAGTTTACCGGAAGGTTTATTTAGTTTTTTCTTCCCAATTTATCTGGGTAAAAACTTGGACGATGGGAGCATGGTAAGTGTTTATCAAACTCTTATGGGCCTCTGTGGAGTGCTGACCCTTGCGGGAATTTTCCTTACCTGGAACCTTTCAAGAAAGATTGAGAACTTCTTTTTGGGGCATAGAAGGCTTTCTTGGTACATCCTCTTTGGAGGAATACTAACTTCACTCGGCTTTATCGCGACAATGTTTGAAGTTCATAGGGGCATTGTAACCATTGCAATACTTTTGGGGCCTGTTTTAATAGCCTATTCCCTCTCGGAAAGTGGACTTGTTAGGGCTACTTGGACAATGCTCTTGCAAGTTAGTATTGTAGCTGGGAGTGCCATCTTTGTAAGGGAGAGCTTTTATACCGTTGAGCTAGCCTCTTCAGTAGCAGTTCTTCTTCTTATCAATGCCATATCAGGCTATGTTAGAACCCCTGAAGAGTATAAGAAGCTTGCAGGAATATCGTCTTGGGCTTTTGTAGTGTTCATCTGGCTCAACATCTTTGCTGTAGAAATTGCCTCAGCAGTGTATTTCTTTTCCATGAGCCTGTGGATTTACACCTTAGTGAGGCTCCATTACGTGGCAGCTGAAAGGCTTGGCAATTCTACCATGAGACTTTTATATTCGAGTTAGGAGGTTGTCATTAAAACCTTTATTTGATGGAAAGATTTTAGTATGGAAAAGCCCTATTAATAAATGTCTTGTTTTTGAAATGAGGTGAAAGAAATGGTGGAGATTGACATGGGGATTCCCCTTGAAAAGGTGAATGAGTTCTCTCTGAAGGAGCTCTTGGGAATGGCTATAAAGGCGGAAATAGGGGCAAGGGAGTTTTACAAAAGCATGGCAGCAAATGTTGAGATAGAGACTCTAAGGAAGAAGCTAGAGTTTCTCGCTGGGGAGGAGGAAAAGCACGAGGAATTTTTAAGGAAGCTTTACGCCCAGTCGTTCCCCGGAGAGGAGATAGCGTTCCCCAAGGAACATGTGGGGCCAGAGTTAAAGCCCGTTGCAGAGAAAATTAAAAACGTTCAGGATATGCTGGAACTCATTAGATGGGCTATGGAAGCGGAGAGGATTGCCAAAGAATTCTATTCTAAGCTCGAAGAGATGACGGATGACAATGCAAAGAAAGGTCTTCTTAGGTATCTGGCCTCAATGGAAAATACACATTACTTTATCCTAAAGACAGAATACGAGCTCCTCCTCGACTGGGAGATGTACAGCCAGATGATGCATGTTGGACCTTGAGACCCGTGCTCTGATAGGCATTTTCTCTTTTTTGCCGTTATCGAAAGCTTAATAACCTCCGCTTTTCTATTTCTATGCCACCCAACGAAAGGCTTAATAGTTAGGAAAACCTAACTAATAAGGAGGTGTGAAAAATGCCCGAAAAGTTTGACAAGATATATGACTACTATGTGGACAAAGGCTATGAGTCCAGCAAGAAGAGAGACATCATAGCCGTTTTTAGGATAACTCCGGCTGAAGGGTATACAATTGAGCAAGCCGCGGGGGGAGTCGCTGCTGAAAGCTCAACGGGAACATGGACTACCCTCTATCCATGGTATGAGGAAGAAAGGTGGGCAGATTTATCTGCAAAAGCTTATGACTTCCACGACATGGGGGATGGAAGCTGGATAGTTAAGATTGCCTATCCGTTCCACGCTTTTGAAGAAGCCAATTTACCGGGACTTCTTGCGAGCATTGCTGGGAACGTCTTTGGAATGAAGAGAGTGAAAGGTCTCCGCCTTGAAGACCTCTACTTGCCCGAGAAGATTATCAGGGAGTTCAATGGGCCTGCCTTTGGTATAGAGGGAGTAAGGAAGATGCTCGAAATCAAAGACAGACCAATTTACGGTGTAGTTCCAAAGCCAAAGGTCGGCTATTCTCCAGAAGAGTTTGAGAAGCTTGCCTACGATCTTCTCACTGCAGGAGCGGACTACATGAAAGACGATGAAAATCTTACAAGTCCGTGGTATAACCGCTTCGAGGAGAGAGCAGAGATAATGGCGAGAATAATTGAAAAAGTCGAGAGCGAAACCGGAGAGAAGAAGACATGGTTCGCCAACATAACTGCGGACATAAGGGAAATGGAAACTAGGCTTGAACTCCTTGCAGACCTTGGACTTAAACATGCGATGGTTGACGTCGTCATAACTGGATGGGGAGCGTTGGAGTATATAAGGGACTTGGCTGAGGACTACGGCTTGGCCATACACGGACACAGGGCAATGCACGCTACCTTCACAAGAAATCCCTACCACGGAATTTCAATGTTCGTCCTTGCCAAGCTCTACAGGCTCATAGGCATTGACCAGCTTCACGTGGGAACTGCTGGTGCTGGAAAGCTCGAAGGTGGCAAGTGGGACGTTATTCAAAACGCTAGAATCTTAAGGGAGAACCATTACAAGCCCGATGAAAACGACGTATTCCACCTTGAGCAGAAGTTCTACCACATAAAGCCGGCATTTCCAACGAGCTCCGGTGGATTACATCCGGGCAACCTGCCAGCGGTCATAGAGGCTTTAGGAACCGACATTGTCCTCCAGCTCGGCGGAGGAACCCTTGGCCATCCAGATGGACCTGTTGCTGGAGCTAAGGCGGTAAGACAGGCAATAGATGCCATAATGCAGGGAATATCTCTAGAAGAATATGCAAAGACCCATAAAGAGCTCGCAAGGGCTTTAGAAAAGTGGGGGCATGTGACTCCGATTTGATCCTCCGCAACTTTTATATATTTTCTTCGCTTAACTTTTAGTTAGGGTGACCTAATTATGTTAGAAAATTTCGTAACATCATTGAGCACGTACCTTCTTGCAGTTTCCAATGGGAATTTGATGATGGTTGCTTTTTATGCAGGTCTTTTTGTGGCCTTAATGACGACTCTTGGCTCGTTGCTTGCGATAATCTCCCATAAGATGCCTGATTGGGGTATGGACTTCAGCTTATCTTTTGCCGCTGGGGTAATGATTGTTGCGAGCTTTACGAGTTTAATACTTCCGGGGATTGAAGCCACTGGTAGCTTTGTACCTGCCGGAGTGGGAATTTTGCTTGGAATAGTTCTTATATACGCTATCGACCGCTTTGTACCTCATGAGCATTTGGTTAAAGGCTACGAAGGCCCTGAAGAGCTCAAGAACAAGTTGAGGGTTGTTTGGCTGATAGTTTTGGCAGTCATAATACACAACCTGCCCGAAGGCTTAGCAGTTGGAACATCTATTGTCTTTGACCTAAAAACAGGGGTTGTGACGGCAATAGCCATAGGAATACAGGATTTCCCCGAGGGGACTGTTGTTTCATTACCCCTTGCGACCCTTCAAAAGAAAAGGTTCCAGCCCATTCTGATGGGAGCTTTAAGCGGAGTTGCAGAATGGATCATGGTTCTTGTGGGGGCGTTTTTCTTCACAATATTTCATAGCTTGCTCCCTTACGGTCTTGGTTTAGCAGGGGGAGCAATGCTCTACGTAACGGTAAAGGAAATGGTTCCAGAGATTTACAAACACGAGAAGAATGAACTTTTAGTAACTGCTGGCTTTTTCCTAGGTTTTTATATAATGCTCTTCCTTGATTCGATGCTTGGGTAGTTCGAAGTTGGCACTTTTGTTTTTAATTTTTCGAAAACTTTATTAGAAAGACCGAACAATTAAATACAGGTGTGTAAAGATGAACAGAATTGGTGCATTGGCTTTAGCTGGTTTGATTGTAGTCGCTTTTTTAAGCGGTTGCATTGGCCAGAAGGAAGAAGTTCCCACTATAGTGATAGGTTCTAAGCCCTTTAACGAGCAGTACATCTTAGCCCACATGATAGCTCTTCTCCTTGAGGAGAACGGCTTCAAGGCAGAGGTTAAAGAGGGCCTCGGCGGAACCCTCGTCAACTACGAGGCGTTAAAACGGGGCCAGATTCACGTCTATGTAGAATATACGGGAACTGCCTACAACAACATCCTCAAGCTCGATCCCCCGGAGAAGTGGGATCCCGATTACGTCTACGAGAAAAGCAAGGAAGAGATGTTAAAGCGCGACGGCGTTCTAACGCTCGTAAAGCTCGGTTTTAGGGACGATTATGCAATAGCCGTTAAGAAAGAATTTGCCGAGGAGCACAACCTCCAGAAGCTCAGCGATTTAGCACCCTACGCTCCGGAGATGACCCTTGGAACGGACCCGGAGTTCGCAACGAGGCCCGATGGTCTTCCGAGGATTAAGGAGGTCTACGGCTTCACCTTTGGGGAAGTAAAGCAGATGGAGCCAACGCTTATGTACGAGGCAATAAAGAACGGACAGGTTGATGCCATCTCCGCCTACACGACCGATGCGAGAGTCGACCTATTCGGCCTCAAAATCCTCGAGGACGATAAAGGAGCTCTACCGCCCTACGATGCCGTCATTTTGGTCAAGAAGGAGTTCGCCGACAAATATCCGGAAGTAGTGGAAGTCCTCAAGAAGCTCGAGGGGCTCATTGACACTGACACGATGAGAGAACTTAACTACCAGTACGACGTGGAGAAGAAGGATGCGAGGGAAATAGCGAGAGAGTTTTTAATCGAGAAAGGCCTCATCAAGGGCTGACTCCCTTCTTATTTTGGTGATGGGGATGCTCTTCAACAGAATCGAGAACGTCGAGCTCAGAGATGTTACAAAAAGATACGGGGATTTCACGGCTGTTGATCATGTCAATCTTGAGATCATAGGCGGTGAACTTTTAATACTCATAGGGCCGAGCGGCTCCGGAAAGACAACCCTTTTAAGGACGATAAACCGCCTTATTGAGCCAGATGAGGGTGAGGTCTTCATCAACGGGCGCAACGTGAGGGAGTTTGACGTTGTCAAGCTGAGGCGGAGCATTGGTTACGTTATCCAGCAGATAGGACTCTTCCCTCATATGACTGTGAGAGATAACATAGGACTTCTTTTGAAACTGGAGGGCTGGAGTGAGGAAGAGATTGATAAGAGGGTTAAAGAGCTCTTGCACCTCGTGGCCCTTCCTGAAGACTTCGCCACTCGTTATCCTCACCAGCTAAGTGGTGGTCAACAGCAGAGGGTTGGCCTCGCAAGGGCCTTGGCTTTAAACCCTCCCCTCCTCCTTATGGACGAGCCCTTTGGGGCTTTAGACCCTATTTTGAGGAAGCAACTTCAGGAAGAGTTTTTGAGAATAAAAGAAGTTCTTGGAAGGACTATTGTTTTCGTAACCCACGACATAGAGGAGGCCTTCAAGCTCGGCGATAGAATAGCGATAATGAGAGACGGAAAGCTCGTTCAGGTGGGGTATCCTGATGAGCTAGTGCTTAATCCAGCGGATGATTTCGTTGCTAAGTTAGTTAATGCGGACAAGAAGTTCAAGCATCTCGACACCCTGAAGGTGAAAGACCTCATGGTGGATGTTGAGAAATACACAGTGGAGGTGCAGAGAAAGGACGAGTTGCTCCAGTGGATGAAAGATAAAAACCTTGAATTTGCAGTTATAGTGGAAAAAGGAGCACTTAAAGGTGTTACGGATTTAAAATCTCTATTAAAGTCGCAGGATTTAGAGGAAGCTCTCATAGAGCCCCTTGTATTTTCTCCCGATGATTCACTCGCTTCCGCCTTGGCTGAGATGAAACGCAGGAATGCCTTTCTTGGAGTTGTAGTTGAGAGGGAAAAGCCCGTTGGCATTTTACTTGCTAATGAAGTTCTTTTAAAGCTCTTGTGAGGGTCTTTAATGGACATTAGATGGGTATGGGAGAGCCAGAACCTCACCCAAAGGACGCTTGAGCACCTCCGCATGTTCGGGATAGCCCTGGCCTTATCGATCGTTATCGGTGTTCTCCTCGGCCTTTACTTCTACAGGCGGCCAAAGTTGGCTCCAATAGCGTTCAACGTCTTAAACATCCTAGAGACTGTGCCAACGCTCGCACTCCTCGTTCTCCTCCTTCCCGTCCTCGGCCTCGGGGAGAAGCCAACGATAGCGGCTTCGGTCATCTACTCCATCCTTCCCATAGCGAGGAACACCTACACCGGGCTGACGAGCGTTGAGAGGAGCTACATCGAGGTGGCCGAAGCGATAGGCCTCAGCGAGCGGGAGGTACTCCTGAAGGTGCGCTTCCCCCTGGCCTTACCCCTAATAGCCGCGGGAATAAGGATAGCGGTTGTTTTTTACCATGGGCGTCGTTACACTCGGCGGCCTTATAGCGGCCGGCGGCCTTGGGGCGCCGATACAGACGGGCATACACCTCTACGACAGGGACATAATCGTCGTCACCGGTCTGTGGGTTGGGCTTCTGGCATTAATACTCGATGGAGTTGCTGCATTAATAGAACGCTATCTGAGGGGTCGCTATGGTAGGCGTTGAGAGAGTTCTTGGGGCCTTTGGGGAGCACCTCGTTTTGACTTACGCATCCCTGTTCCTCAGCATAGCCATTGGAATACCCCTGGCAATATTATCGCTCAAGAGCAGGAGGTTAGCTTCATTTATAATGGGCTTCGCCAATCTCGTTCAGGCAATACCGAGCTTTGCCGTTGTTGCCATAGTGGTTCCCCTCCTTGGGATAGGCTTCACCCCGGCGGTCTTTGCGATATTCCTCCGGGCGCTTCTCCCGATAGTCAAGAACACCTACGTGGGGCTTAGTGAAGTGGATGAAGCTATGGTTGAGGCGGCCCGGGGGATAGGGCTCACGGAGTGGGAGATTATAAGGCACGTCCGCCTTCCGCACGCCTATCCTGCAATGTTCGCGGGCATAAAGTTCGCCGCTGTTTTAGCAAACTCCATAGCCATACTCACCGCCATAATCGGCTCCGGGGGGCTGGGAAGTCTGGTCTTTGAAGGCTTAGCAAGCTTTAACACGGACAAAATCCTTGCCGGTTCCATTCCAGCCATACTGATGGCGGTGTTTATTGACGTTAGCTTTTCCTACCTCGAAAAGAGGGTTACTCCAGAGGGTATAGGAGGTGTTTGATGTGAAGGTTGTTGTTGGTGCAAAGCCCTTTAACGAGCAGAGAATCCTCGCCCATATAATCGGAAAGCTCCTGGAAAGGGAAGGGTTTGAGTACGAGGTGAGGGTGAGCGAGCCGAGGCTGGAGGCAAACCTTGAGGCGCTTGAAAGGGGAGAGATAAACCTTTACGTCGAGTACACGGGAACCGCCTACAACGCCCTTCTCAAGCTCCCGCCCATGGAGACGTGGGACGAGGAGAGGGTCTTCGAGGCCGTCAGGGAGGGGTTCAAAGGGAAGGGCATAGAGGTTGTCGCGAGGCTCGGCTTCAGGAACGACTTTGCTCTCGCGGTGAAGAGGGAAGGGCTGAGAACGATAAGCGACCTCGCGGGGATATCGAAAAGCCTCACCTTCGCCTGCCCCGCTCCCTACATCGAGAGGCCCGACGGCCTGCCGAGGCTTAGAGAAGTTTACGGCCTTGAGTTCAGAGAGATAAAGCCCCTCATGCCGCCGGAGATGTACGAGGCCATATCGAAGGGCGAGGTGGACGTTATAACTGCCTTCACAACAGATGCGAGGGTTGACGCCTTTAAGCTTGCCCTCCTTGAGGACGATAAAAAGGCCCTCCCTCCCTACGAGGCGATAGTGATAGCCGGAGAGCTTCCCGAGGGAGCAGCTAAGGTGTTGAAGGCGCTGGAAGGGAAGATAAGCACCGAAACGATGAGGAGGCTCAACCACATGCTCGACTTCGAGGGGAAGAGGGAGGAAGAGATAGCGGAGGAATTTCTGGCCAGTCTGGGTATTTAACCCCGTTAAAAATTTTTCATTATTTGGTAATAGATACTTCCATAATTCTCAGCCAGAAAACAAAAGAAGAAAAACAGACCTCACTTTGGCATCTCCTTGATATGCACATCCATCTGCGGGAACGGTATCTCTATTCCTTCTTTCATGTAGGCCTTGTAGATGTCCTTGGTGAGGTCTCCCTTGACCGCCCAGTAGTCCTCGGTCTTAGCCCACGCCCTGAGCTGGAGGTTTATCGACGAGTCTGCGAGCTCCGTTATAACCACCGTCGGAGCCGGATCCTTGAGAACCTTCGGGTGGTTCTGCATGAGGTTCATGGCGATCTTAATGGCCTTGTCGAGGTCCGTTCCGTAGGCGACGCCGACGTTGACGTCGACTCTCCTCGTGGGCATCCTGGTGTAGTTGGTTATCACGTTGCCCCAGACGAGCTTGTTGGGGATCGTTATGAGCACGTTGTCGGGAGTTAAGAGCTCGGTGCTCATTATGCCGACGGCGTTGACTTTGCCGGTCTTCCCAGCTACCTCAACGACCTCACCCATGTCAATCGGCCTGAGGGCTGCAATCCAGACTCCAGCTGCCAGGTTTGTTAGCGTGTCCTGCATGCCGAAGCCCAAAATGAGGCCTATCACAGCCGATAATCCTAACACAATGGATCCCGTTTCTATTCCTAGAGCTCTTACTGCTAGGAGGATTACCGCAACATACAAAAGAGCACTTAGAAATTTTGCAAGGAATTCAATGATTAGCTCCGGGAGCTTCGTCTTCTTAAGTGCCATTTTGAAACTCTTTACAGTAACCTTTGTGACAATCCATCCTACAACTAAAACCAAAATCGCGGTTAGAATCTGAATTGATGTTACGCCAAGGTACGGAAGCTGTTTTTCAAGTGCTACCACTTTGTTTCATCTCCAAAAATTCTTAAAGGAGTTTTTATTAATAGGATAAAGAAAAGAGAAAATCAAACTTCCCCATATTTTTCAATGAGCTTCTTCAAAAGTCTGTGGTGGTCTTCTTCATTTTTAACAAGGGCCTCAGCGAGCCCTTTGAAGAGCGGATGGGTCATCTTTTCTGCCATCTTTTTGTATGTTTCTATCATGTCTTTCTCTATCTCAAGGTGCATCTCGGCAAACCTTTTCACAAGAAGAGCCTGTTCTCCGGAGAGCTCTATCTCCTCTGGTTCTTTCACGTGTTCATATCCCTTTCCAACTTTTTCAAGCTCCTTCTGAGCCTCAAGGATTGCTTTCATTAAGTGTTTGTGTATAATTGTATCGACGGCTATTCTTGTCACAACCGCCTCTGTATCGGTGTACTTCAACCCCTGTCCCCTAATCTTTGCCAGTCCTTCGGTATAACTCTTGGCCGCCTTATCCTCAACTTCGGCAGCCTTTTTAACAAGAGGTTCGACCATAGGAATCACCAGTTCATAACATGGTATTTGAAAGTTATATACCTTTCCCATTATAGCGTCAGAGAAGAGCCAGTAACTCCTTTAAAAGTCTTGAATGCTGAAGTAAACTTTCCCTAATTAGTTTGAAAACCACGTCCTCTAAGGGAGATTTTGGTTTTAATTTTTCAAAAACTTCAAGTTCCGCGTTGTTGACCTCAATCAATCTGAACACTATCTCTTTAACGGTAGCTTTCTTTTCTTTGGGAAGGTTCTCTGGAAAGGGTTCCGCATAAAAAAGGGCTTTCCTCTCTGCAAGCTCCTCTCTTCCCATTCTGACTGCTGGAACCTTTTCTTTATAACACATTCCGCCGAGATTGTACACCTCAACGTTCTCCACAACACTGTCGCTCCAAAACTTTCCCAAAACTCTCTCTATTTCCATTTCTGCTTTAGGGAGCTCTTTTAACAATTTTTCTTGAAGAATAAAATCAGAATAGAGTGATAAAAGTTCCTCTGTTGGTAATTCTTCTAGGAGTCTCTTAAAGTTGTTCTTTAGCTCTTTAATACCTTTTTGGGCGTTCTTTTCCATTAAGTTTCCTCCAAAAAATAAGAAGGGGGTCATTCGAGGACTACAATTGCCTCTGGGCTCTTTATCCTTACTGCTAGGGCTTCACTTGCTAAAAACGCTACTTCTTCCCCTTCCGGTCCGAGCTCTTTTAGATCTGCATCCTGTCCGATGATAATGTCAAGAACTGCAGGGGTGTTTGCGAACACGATTACTTTGTTTTCGTCAATGCTTGGGGTAACTAGGATACCACCTTTGAATACCCCTTTCAAAACCTCTATGAGCATTCTTCCACCCTTCTCGTGAACTCTCAAGAGCTTGGCATATCTCTTTGGATGGATTATTACCCCGAAAGGCCCTGCAGAGGCTTTTGATGCTTCTTGGAGAGCATTCATGAGTTCATCTAATGCCTCTTCTGTGTTTTCCCATGGGCCGAGCTTTAATCTTTTTATCCCTTCAGTTGAAAGTATCTCATTTATTATCAGGCTTTCCTCGTCTTTGACAAGCAGTTCTCCAGCTTTCACCGCTATAGCTGGATCGTAAGTTCCATCGTTAAGCTCTCTCAGTCCAACGTAGAACTTCTTTGTGAGCATTGGGATTGGCCTGTACTCCTGTTTAACTACTTTCACGCCATCCTCGAAGCTTATGATATCCACTCTAAATGATTGGCCAGTTATTTTTGTTTTTGGAAGTGAATTAGTTAACGTTCTTCCCTTTTCAATTGCATCTAGAAGGGCTTCCCTTAAAACCTTGAGATATCCACTTTCTTCCATTTTATTCTCCTCCGGAGAGTTGAGTTCGGTTTTAATACCTGTTAATTCCTCAACCTCCTCAAATCCATCCTTAAGTTCACTGCTCTGCTCTGGGTCTAAGCTCAGCAGAAGAGCCATGAACTCTCCCACGTGTGCCTTTTCCTCCCTTGCAACGTCCAAGAATACCTTTTTGAACCTTTCATCCTCCGTAAATCTTGCCATCTGTTCATACAAGTTTACGGCATCGAGCTCGGCTATGGTTGCCAGCCTTAGGGCTTCCATAAGCTCTTCCTTAGAATAGGGCTTATCCCTATTTATCAGAGTTGGGTTTATTGCCAGCACTCAAATCACCATTTTAATGTTCGACTTTCACGTTAATAAGGTTTTCCAAAGAAAATAAAAAGGATGTTAATTCAAAACTCACTTCGTTCTCAAAAACTTTGAGACGTAGGGGCTTTCCCCGGGTTTTCCTCTTCTGAAGTGGCCGCTCGGCTTTCCAGTTAAGAGCTCTTCAAACCATGCTTCATGTTCTATTTCCTCATGCAGAATAGCAAGTGCGAGGTCATAGGTTCTTGGATCCTTTCCGAGTGTGTAGTTGCATATCTCCGTATAAACCCCAACGGCACACCTTTCAGCTTCAAGAAGAACCTTTAGAAGGTTTTCGATGGTAGGCTCTTCTGGCAGATAGGCATCTCTACAAGAGGCTAGATCGGCAAATTCTCTAATGTCTCTTGGCAGATCTCCTCCAAGTTCATAAATTCTCGGTACAAGGGCTTCAAAATGGTTTCTATCTTCAAGCCTTGCATCTTCAATTATCTCCTTAATGGCTTCTCTTCTAGACCTGTTGCATGGTTTCTAAGTATGGTGTAGTAGTAATATGTTGTGAACTCTGCTGCAGCCGCTTTAACGAGAAGTTCTAGCAATTTCTCTACATCTATTCCTGCCCTTTCAATTAATCTCCTATTGTGTTCCGACATGGGTTTCACCAATTTTAGTATGTATTTTTTCTTAATAAGCTTTTCTATTTAGAAATAATTTCTAATTAGGAAAGCTTATAAAGTGCAGTGCATACTCAAAAACATGTGGAAAGAAAAAGCGGTTGGAGTGCTAAGGGAAAAGAGATACAAGCTTACCCCCCAGAGACTTAAGTTACTTGAGGTAATACATGAACTAGGCCCTTCTCACCCTTCCCTCAGCGAAGTTTTCAAGAAGATCAAAGAAGAGTTCCCCACAATGAGCTTCTCTACCTTGTACTCTAATGTCATGGCTTTAAAAGAACTTGGCCTCATAGAGGTTTTTTCTGTTGAAGGGGAGACTAGGATTGAGATCAACACGGAACCTCATGTGAATTTGATTGAAAATGGTGAAATAGTTGATCTTACCGATCCGGAGATTATCGAACTGATTAAGGAAAAGCTAAGAAAAGAAGTAAAGCTTGTTAACGTTCTAATTAAGGGCAGATGAATCTCTTCCTCTTCAATCAACCTCAAGGCTAAAGTCCTGATAATCCATCCATATGCCCGTCTTCATGACCGAGTCGTATTGTGCCTTCAAAAGCTCATAGTGTGCCTTCTCAACTTTTGCCAATTCGTTAAAGATTTTCTTAACGTTTTCATCCTCGGCTTCTTCCGCCGCTTTTTCATAAAACTCCCACGTAAGCTTTTCCTGCTCCATCCCCAACTCTACGGCTTTAACCTCGCTAAGCTCTCCCTCATACTTCGGTGTAAGCTTTTCCAAAAGTTCCTCGTCAACCTGGGGCATTTCTGGTTTTTGAAGGAGCTTTTCTACAAACTTCTTCTCAAAAACATCCCAGTGTTCAGCCTCCTCCCCAGCCAAAAAGAGGAACATCTTTTTTGCCCTTTCATCCTTTGCTCTCTTGGCCATCTCAATGTAAAACCTGAGCTCTGCCTTTTCAACTTCCAAAGCGAGTGCAAGTGCGTTGATTTCCTTCATCCTATCACCGATTTAAATTTAGTTTTCTGGAGATATTAACTTTTTGATCTCTTCAAGCACTTCTTTTGCGTGTCCTTTGGCTCTAACTTTTATCTTCTTCCAGGCTATTTCTCCCTCTGGGCTAAGGATGAAGGTGCTCCTTATTACCCCTTCGTATTCCTTACCGTAAAGTTTCTTCTTTCCCCAGGCTCCAAGAGCTTTGTGGAGCTCGCCACTTGGGTCACTGAGAAGCTTTACCTTTAATCCATGCTTCTCTTTGAATTTCCTGTGACTCTCTGGGGAATCCCTGGAAACGCCTATAACTTGAACTCCAAGCCTTTCGAATTCTTCAATAAGCTCGGTGAACTCTTTTGCCTCCGTTGTACAGCCAGGAGTGTTGTCCTTGGGATAAAAATACAGCACGGTCCACTTTCCTTTCACAAACTCCCTCAAGGGAGCTTCTTTCCCTTCTTCATCCCTAACTTTAATATCAAGGTAGCTCATGCGATCACCAAAATTATTAGGACACCCTAATTCATAAACTTTTCTCGCAAGGCTTTTTAAGGAGGGCAGAGTAAAATTTCCGGGATATGCCATGAAGATTGTAAAAATTGAAAATCCGCTCTTCCTCAAGGATGAACTCCTAAGATTTGTCTTCAGAGTCTACCAAGGAACAAATGGAGCTTACCCTGCATTGGAGTGGGTAGAAAATAAACCATCTCCTGATGATTTTGAAGGATTTAAAAGAGTCTATGAACCTTTTCTTGAGTTCAGGCTTAGGGATGAGTTTGATGAGCTCTATGTTCTTCGCAACGAGGATGGGAGACTAATAGGTACCGTTGCTCTAGTGTACAATCTTGAGGGCAAAGAAGCATGGTGGGTGCCGGAGGAGATTAAAAACGAAAAAACAGGTCTCATAGAGTTCTTTATGGTTGACCCAGCCTACAAAGGAAAAGGCTATGGCTCAAAGCTTTTGCAATTTGCAGTTGAAAGGCTTAGGGAGCTCGGAAAAGAAGCATATGTGATAACCTTTCCGCATCTTGAGGCTTACTCATACTACCTTAAAAAGGGCTTCAAAAAGCTCATGGATTACAAAGAGTTCGTTGTGCTAAAAAAAGAGGGTTAGAGGACGTAGAGATAAAGCGCGAGCATTATCTGGATGGCCAAGAGCAAAACTGCAGAGAGCGCTATTAGCTTGTGTGTATTTCTCTTTATCTTCCTCCCCCAGAACAGCCTCCCGCTCGTTGCCGCAAAGAGGACGTATAAGTATACAAAAAGCCCAAATTTTCCATGGATTGAGGGCACGCCGCCGATGGTGTAGAGCATGTAGGCGACGCCAATTGTCAGCAATCCCACAGCAGAGTACACAAAGAAATGATGCCACCTTCGTTTGTGCCTCCTGGCGTAGTAAATTCCCAAGAGAAAGAAAAGGAGTGCAGTAGTCTGCACCACTGCGTGTATCTGGAACGGCTCCATCTTAATCACCCGTCGAGCTGTAGCTCCCCATAACCCCTCGCTATGTTGTGCTTGGTCGTGAAGTCATCCGCATCGGCTAGAGCAAAGATGAAGCTTATTTTCTGTCCGGGAGTAAAGGCTTTATCGTACTGATCTCCGGTATTGAGCTTCCTTTTGAATTCTATTATCGTAACCCCGTTCTCCTCTTTTCCGGCATACTCAAGGATATCACTACTTCCGCCAAGCTTCTCATCGGGTGGATGTGGGCCGTAGGTTCCGGTGGAATAAGCATCGATCACAACGGTGTTGCCGTCTTGAACCCATCCAAAAACCATGTCTGCATCCTTCATCTTGTCAGTGGGTTCAAATCCTATTGACACCCAACCACTAGTCTGCCCCTTAAGGGCCATGTAAAGGTAAGTGTCGTCGTTTCTCCAGTAAACGGTGAGTTTTCCTCCGACGAGTGAGAGCTCATGGGCGTACTCGTTCTCCCCTATTACTCCGTCGGCCTTCCATTCTCCGAGCTGGGTGAGGGTTTCACTTTGAGTCGTTTGGGTTGTGGAAGGAGTCCCATAGCCCCCGCCCCCGGTGCAACCGCTTAGAAACACTACTCCAACAAGGAACAAAACAAAAAAACCAAGTTTTTTCAAATCCTTCATGCAGTGTCACCTAATAAATTAAAAAGAGTCAGAAGTTGAAGTTTATGTCCTTCATGAGCTGGTCGTAGAGCTCCTCTTTATAAACATCGGGGTACTGCATCATGTAGTCATAGTGCTTCTTAAGGATGTTAAAGTGTTGTCTCTCCATATCGGCAAGCATGTTGAGCAGAACTTTGGTTTTTTCATTTGCTGCATACTTTGCAAGTTCGTTGTAAAGCTTTTCACTCACAAGCTCAGCTTCCATGGCTATCTCGTAAACTTCGTCAAGGTTGATATCTGGTTTTTTAATGGCTTCACTCATTTTTTCTGCAATAACTTTGAACTCTCCCATTATTTCAATTTCGATCTGTTTTGGTTCTTCTTCGCTCTCCTTAAACTTCTCGGCCATTTTCTCTACTATCTGTCTGTGCTTGTCTTCCTCCTTAGCCAGAAACAGGAGTTCATCTCTAATAATATCGCTCTTTACAAGCGAAGCCATCTTTTCGTATGCCTCTTTTGCTTTTATTTCGGCATTTACGGCAATTTCAAAAACTTCCTTATCCGTTATCTTCATAGAAACCACCGGTTATATATTCTCGTTAAAGTTATTAACGTTTTCGGAACTTTGGTGATTCGTCCCTTGGAAAGTTTTTGGGAGATAAAATTTCAGTTTGGTTAGATAAAACCTTTTATAGGTGTGTGCAATAGTATATATTGGTGATTACAAATGGACAAACTTGTCCGTAACAAAATTTTTGATGAGATATACAGGATTGGCGAAGATGGTGTCCCTGAATTTAAAACCTACGTCGCTGGAGAGTGGGTTTTTGGAGAAAGTTTTTCTGAGGTTAAAAGCCCCATAGATGGCAGAACTATAGCAAGGGTTTCAAGACTTAGCAAAGAACAAACCGAGGAAATTCTTTCCACAGTTTATGAAAAAGGAAGGGAGGAAATAAGAAATTATCCTGGGGAAAAGAGAATAGAAAGCTTTTTGAAGGCGGCACAGTTGATGAGGGAAGCATTTGAAGACTTTGTGAGAGTTTTGATTCTTGATGCTGGCAAGCCGAAAAGCAATGCAACTGGGGAAACAAAAGCCACCATTGAAAGGCTCGAAAAAACTACTTTTGAGTCAAGGAGAATGCTTGGTGATTACATCCCCGGAGACTGGAGTGAAGAGACCCTCGAAAGTGAGGGAATAGTAAAGAGAGAACCATATGGAGTTATCTTGGCAATAAGCCCCTTCAATTATCCGCTGTTTATTTCCGCAACAAAAGTAATACCTGCCCTTTTCAGTGGAAATGCAGTGCTGTTAAAACCTGCATCTGCAGATCCTCTCGCGGCACTTCTATTTATTAGGGTCTTAGAACTTGCGGGCTTTCCTAAGGAGAGCTTTGCCCTCTTAACAATACCCGGAAGATTTATGGATGATGTGGTAAAGGACAAGCGTATAAGGGCTATAACCTTCACTGGCAGTACAGAGGTTGGGGAGCACATAATAAGAACCGGTGGAATAAAAGCTTACCATCTTGAGCTTGGGGGCAAGGATCCTGCCATAGTTTTGGATGATGCAGACCTTGAGCTTGCGAGTGAAAAAATCATTAAGGGTATGGTGAGCTATTCTGGCCAGAGGTGCGATGCAATAAGGCTCATACTAGCACAGGAGGAAATCTATGAGGAGCTGAAGACGAAGATTCTTGAAAAGCTGAAAGAGATAGAACCCAAAAACCCGCTGGAGGATGAAAACGCTGTGATGGGACCTCTTATTGACAAACATTCTGCGGATTATATTGAGGAGGTCTACAAAGATGCCATAGAGAAGGGAGCGAAGCCTTTGACCGAATTCAAAAGAGAGGGCAACTATGTATGGCCAATACTCCTTGAAGTGGACAAGGAAAAGGTTAAAGAGCTTAGAGCTTTTCAAGAGGATGTTTTTGGTCCGCTAACTCTGGTTATCAAAGTCAAGGATGAAGACGAAGCAGTTGATATAGCGAATTCCTCCCGCTTTGGACTGGATGCCTCTGTTTTCAGTGAGTGTGTGAGAGGAGGGCAAGGAAGGTCGCGAGGAAGCTTGAAGTCGGGAGCGTCTTCATCAACGAGTACCCGAGGCACGGCATAGGCTACTACCCATTTGGCGGCATGAAAGACAGCGGCGTGGGAAGAGAAGGCATAGGCTACTCTGTCGAGCAGCTTACGACGACAAAAACGATAGTGCACAACTTCAAAGGCTACGGTGTCTGGGAGTACCTTTGATTTTCTCCGTTCTGGTCAGCCGTGATTTGTGTAAAGTTCGTAAACATCAGCACGGCTGACCTTCCCCACTCTCACCTTCATCGTGGGGCTTTCGGGGGGAACGGAAACTCCCCACATCTTCAAGGCTCTAAGTGAAATATTCCAACTCCCAATAACATCCCTATCGGCCTCAAAACCACAATTCGAACACTTCAAAACCCTGCGCCCATTCAGGTTTAGTTTCCCCCCACATACCGGGCACAGGGAAGAAGTGAAAGCGGGATTAACGAAAACAACTTTTATCCCTTTTAGCTTAGCCTTGTATTCGATGATTGACTGGAGCTTTCTGAAGCTCCAGCGGTGAAGACAACCATTCATCTCAGCCGAATACCTAATCGAATACCTGATTTCAGTTAAGTCCTCCAAGGCAACACCACCGTATTTTTCAGCTAATTCAACAATTTTGTTAGCCAATTTGTGATACAAATCGTTCAACCTGTTCCTCTCCCTTCTCCCATACTTTTCGAGAAGCTCTTTTCTCCTCTTTCCAGTCCTAAGCTTTTTCTGGATTTTTCTCCGCTTTACAAAATAACTCGTCCTTATCTCCCTCTCGTGGGTGATTATCTGGACGAATTCTCCATTTGGAAGGCTCAGCGTAACGTTGTTCTCGTTCAAGTCCACGCCGATGAAGGCCTCAGGCTCTCTCACTTCAACCTCTCTGGAAAAGACTACGTTGATGAAAACTCCTTTTGGCGTCCTCACCAACCACGCTTGCCCAACTTTCCAGTCCTTAAACTTCTCGTGATACTTTGCAGGATAAAACTCCAGCTCAATCCTTCCTTTTGGAGTGGAGAGTTTTACTATTCTTTTTTCAAGGTTGAGTTTAAAGAGATGGTCGTCGAGCATTATGGCGTCCTTCTTAAAAACGGGCTTCCCCTTAGTTTTACCCTTCTTTTTCCTCTTCCGATAACTCTTGTAAATTGCAGTAGCCATTTGGGTGGCCGTGTAGTGGTAGTGGCTTGTAACTCTGGATACTCCTTGCGCAGGCTTTTGTACGTTTCCTTTTTAAGCCTGTAAAAGCTAGTAACGTTATTCTCAAAAGCATAACCGATGAGGTAGTTCACAATCTCCCGATAAGCGGAGAAGAGGTCGTTTAACTCCTCTGGAGGGGTTTTGAGCTTGAATTTTGCCGTGAGCTTAATCGTCTCTGAGGGCATTCTTTACCGCCTCGAAGAGGCGTTTTTTCTTGTGAGAACGAGCCCCATAAAGCTTTCCAGCAAAGGAAGTAACAATATCTAATAAATCCTCTACAAGCTCTTTCTCCGGCGTTTTTTCCTCATCGTCAAAGATTACTTCAATTTCAACGCCGTGAGAGTTGAAGTATTGTTCGAGGTATTTGAAGCCAAAGCGGGTGAGCCTGTCCTTGTAGGTTATCACAACTTTGGTTACTTCTCCACTCTCGACGAGTTTGAAGAGCTGTTTTAGTCCTTTTCTGTTTTCGTTTAGGCCTGATGAGATGTCGGTGAGGATTTTGGCCACTTGGTATCCTTTTGAGGAGCAGTAGTTTTTGAGGTATTCAACCTGTCTCTCAAGGTCTTCTTTTTGATCTCTGCTGGAGACTCTGGCGTAGATAGCGACCTTGTCGGGGACTTTGCCTTCGAGGAGTCTCAGAACTTCATTTTCTGGTATTCTGAATTCTTTTCCAACTTGATAGGCTTTTATTTTCCCTGCTTTAATCCAACGCCGTACTGTCATCGTTGAAACACCAAGCTTTTTAGTAACTTCACCAGTTCTGTAAAGCCTCATCATCACTACCCTAATTATGATTTTGTGTGGAAAGTATCTAAATGTTTCGTTTGTTGCTATTTGCAGAACAGCCCTTTGGGTTCATCAAGCGCCCCATAAAGAGTATTGTATCACTTTCCCTGTCGTAAATAAGGAAGATAAACGGGTGATCAGCCTTGAAGACTTTGGGTTTCTCAACCCCCGGTGGAGCCGCCAACGTTAGTGTAACGGCGGTTGCCGCGGCCGCCTCCGTTCCGTTCTCAGCGACGCTTATGAAGCTCTTGTGGATGACTTCGCTTATCGCTAGGTTTCCATCATTGGAGATTCCCTCAAAGTCCGCTCTGGTAAAGGCGCTCTTCATTCCCATGTCCATGAGAACGTCCCTGAGCTTATACGAAGCCTCGAACCTGAACTTCGGCAGTGCAACTTTCACCTTTTCCTCATGCATGTTTTCCAGTATGTTCTCTATGAATTGAACGCTCAGGTTGCCTTCCACCTTTTCAAACTTCCCCTTCCTAGGCAGAATTATCAACATGCTCAGTCTTTCGCCCTCGTAGGGAAGTTCGAGGGCCTGAAGGTCGTCGTTTTCGAAGTAGGGAAATCTTCCAGTCTGGTGCATCATTGGAATGATAACGGTCGCGTTGGGCGCGTGGAAGGTTTCGTTTCTCGTGTCGCTCGCCTCGAACCTACTCGACCAGTTTGCCTTGAAGTAAATCGCGTTCGTTATCACGAGCCTCGTCATGGGGCTTAAACCTGATACGATGTCCCTAATCCTGCCGCTCGTCTGGTTCTTCACCCATGCGTTTATCTCCTTTGCAGCTCCCTGCGGGTCGCTCTGGAAGTCGATCTCTCTAGCCTCCCCAAGGTAGAACTCCCTTACAACCCATAAGTACTTTTCACTTATTGGGTAGTCCCTCTGAACCCAGAGGGTGTTGGCGCTCCTGAGGATGAAGGATGAGCCTTCGGGACTTTTCAGGGAAAGTATGAGATACCTGAAGCCAACCCACCTTGTATCGTTATTCTCCGGAAGATAGAGGACTCTCTCCATCTCCTCTGCAGTCTTGCCGCTCGCTCCTTCATAGGCTATTGCCAATGCCGTCTCGATGCTGAAGGGCGAGAAAAAAAGGTTGCCTTCGTCTTTTGCCAGGTCTTTATAGAGGTCGAAGGCGAAGGAGTTGACCGCCTCCACTATCGGGTCTTCCTGCCCTTCCTTCAGAACGTCGTATTTCGTCATCGGTGGGGTGAAGTGTGGCTCCGTTGAATGTGATACCGCTGGAGTGTTCGTGGGCTGGGGACTTCTAACATCACCTAGACATCCCCCAATGAAAACGAGAAGAACTATAACAAGCAGGACTGTACGCCTCATGCAATCACCAAAATTACTATGGGGTTGGGAGTATAAATACGTCTCGATAGTTTCAACCGCGGTTAAAGTTAAAGGAAAAGAACATCAGAGAAGTGCCAGAGTCGCCATGATCTTTGCGTCTTCCACCATGTTGTCTATTTTTGCATATTCATTTGGCTGGTGGGCCATCTCATCCAGCGTGGCCCAAACCACCGCCGGAATTCCAAGCCTTCTGAAGTATGCTGCAAAAGTTCCTCCTCCGATGCCTCCAATTTTGGGCTCCTTCCCTCTAAACTCCTTTATGGCCTTTTGCAAGAGCTTAACAATCTCGCTATCCTTTGGAGTCGGAGCTGGGGCATCTAGCCTCTGCAACACTTCTATCTCAATCTTCGGCAGAACTTCACCATTAATCTCCTTCTTGTATTTCTCTCTAACTTTCCCAGCAAGCTCTTGGGCATCGTTTAGGATGTCATCCAAGTTATATTGTGGCAACACTCTGCAATCGAAGACAACTTCATGCTCACCCGGAGCTATGTTGGGAGCATCGCTTGGATTTCCTCCCATAGTTGGTTCGAAAGTGCTTTCTGGAGGATCAAAGAGTTCATCCCTTGCATTGTACTTCTCATGGAGAAGGTCATCAAGGGCTTTTGCATAATCAATAGCAACTCTGTGGGCATTCAACCCCCAATCCCGGCATGCTCGCGTGGACTTGCTTTCCTTTAACCTTGATTTTCATCCAAAGAATGCTCTTCTCTGCAATCTCTATAAATGTTCCTTCTTCATTCCCACCATCTGGAACTAGTACTAGGTCGTTTTTCCTAAATAGTTCTGGGTGGTCTTTCATTAACCATCCTAAACCATACTTACTTCCAGTTTCCTCGTCACTCACAAAGGCTAGGATTACAGTCCTCTTAGGCCTTATCCCAAGATTCATCAAGGCTCTAACAGCATAAAGCGAGGCAACCAAGCTTTGACCATTATCCTCACTACCCCTGCCGTAAACCTTACCATCCTTTACGATTGGCTCGAAAGGCTTCGTCACAGTCCACTTGCTCAAATCCCCTGGGGGAACAACGTCTAAATGAGTCAAAATCCAGAGCCTTGGACTTTTCTCACCTTGCTCACCATAATAGTATGCCAGAATGTTTGGCCTTACCCCATTTTTGGCCCTTGGGTCGGGGGCATCATAGCGTTCAATCTTGTCAAAAGGCCAGTCCTTGATTATCTCCAAGAGTTTTTGAGCCTTATCATACTCCCCCTCACCACCACTATCAGGACTAACCGCCGGAATCCTAATAAGCTCAACCAAAGTATCAACCATATTTTCTCTTAGAGATTCAATCTCCTTAAGAATAACCTCCACATCCATTTGCATCACCATTTTTGATTTTTAGTCTCTCCTTAAAGTAATTTTGGTTCAAAAACAATAAGTTAAAGAAGAAAGAAAGTCATTCAACTTCTTTCTTTCCTGTGAGGTAGAGCCATACTGCTATAAGTGCAAGGAAAGCTACTCCAAGGAAGTTACTGCTGAAGCCTATTGATGGTGCTTTGTTTGCAACTATCAGGCCAGCAAAGACTATGCCCATCAAAGCCTCTCCAGCTATCAGTCCAGCCGCTCCGAGTACCCCAGCATCTGTTGGCTTCTCCTCAGCCTTTGCCCCTCTTGCCTTTCCTACAAACCATCTAAGGAGACCTCCAATGAAGATAGGAACGCCCAAGCTCAACGGGAGGTAGATACCTACTGCCACAGGCATTACCGGTGTTCTGAACTTGGAATTCCTCATGGCCAAAATTTCGTCAAGGATTATTAGGGCTATGGCAATTCCTGCACCGATAAAGACCATGTTCCATTCCAGTGTTCCAGTAAATACGCCCTCTGTAACTTTTGCCATGAGAAATGCCTGTGGGGCAGCCAATGCATTCTCCTTAGCCGTTGGAGTTCCAGCGATACCGTAGGCTTTTATGAGTAGGTTCAACACGGGAGCCATTACTAACGCCGCTGCAAAAGTTCCTATTACCTCAAAGACCTGCTGCCTCTTTGGAGTGGCTCCAACAATGTGTCCCGTTGCCAAATCTTGCATTGTGTCTCCAGCGATGGCTGCTGCTGTACAGATCACTGCTGCCACTAGTATTGTAGCGGTCATACCATCTACACCACTAAGTCCAAGGCCTTTAAGAACCAATGCTGTGAAAAGCAAGCTCATGATTGTAATACCCGACACTGGATTGTTTGATGAACCAACAACACCGGCCAAGTAACCAGCAATTGAACTTCCAAAGAAGCCCACAATAAGCATTATTACTGCCATAACTGCCGCTATACCAATGGAGTTAATTATATGAGCATATAATAGGAACAATGGAACAACAAAGGCTGCAATGAGCATCAATACTGTGGTCATTGGCATGTCCTCTTCAGTTCTTAGGATTATTTCACCACTTTGCTTCCTCTTGGTAGCCTCAAGTCCAGCTTTTATACCTCTTGAAATTGGGCCTCTAAGCTTTACAAGGCTCCAGAGACCACCGACAACCATTGCTCCAACTCCCATGTACCTTATTTTTGTACTCCAGGTAACCCACGCAAGGTCTAGAGCGCTAAGTCCATCTGGATTGCCTGTTTTGGCAACGTAGATTGGTATTGCTATAAACCATGCGATTGCACCACCGAGGAACACGAGAAAGGCTATGTTAAGACCAACAATGTAACCAACGCTAAGTAGAGCCGCTGAAAGGTCACTCCCTAAGTAAAGTACCCTTGAACCAACCATCTTGGCTGTCTCAACTGTGCCCGCCCAAAGACCTGAGCTCCCCAAGAGCTTGTAGAGACCACCAAAGATGCCACCCACAAATATAGGTTTTGCGTGAGAACCACCTTTATCACCAGCAATAAGAACCTCAGCACATGCTGTACCCTCTGGGTATGGAAGCCTCTCTTCAACAATGAAAGCCCTTCTTATCACTATTGTGAAAAGGGCACCCAGTGAACCACCCAATGCCGCTATGATAGTTACAAGCCAGTATGGAAACTCTGTGTAAGTACCTAAAACAACCAAAGCCGGGAATGTGAATATAACACCTGCCGCTAATGACTCACCTGCAGATGCCGCTGTTTGAACCATATTGTTTTCGAGAATGTTTTTGTCTTTAAATGCCATCAATATAGCCATGGATATGACCGCAGCCGGAATGCTGGCACTAACTGTCATACCGGCATACATACCAAGGTATGCGTTTGCAGCACCCATTATTATTGAGAGAACAATACCCAAAATAAATGCTTTAACAGTATATTCAGGCAAAGACTTTTCCGATGGGACATATGGCTTAAACTCCAAATTCAACACCTCCAGTTATTCATTTTGACACATTGACATTTGGTTGAACATCTGAGAGAGCTTTCACCCACAATTTGACAATAAGGTATAAAACACTTTTGGTTGTTCATTAAGTAATTACATAAAACAGTAATGTATTAATCGATACAAATCATGACATTAAGATACATTAATGTGAATAAAATATACATAAAATTCCACTCATAAACTTTCAAGACCAACACTGTCGGTTCTACAACTACATTCGGACAGCCAAATGTCTTATATAGTCTCCCGCTAAAATACATAAACGTCTGCAAAAAGCGGAGGGAGGGAAATTGGTAGAGATAGTCTTTTTGGGAAGTGGTGGCGGAAGATTCATCACAATAACACAGTTTCGACCTACCGGCGGGTTCTTTATAAATTCGAGTAAAAGGATATACGTAGATCCGGGACCCGGAGCTTTAGTTAGAGCATGGAGGTACAAGGTAGATCCAAGAAAGATAGACGTACTTTTTGTTTCTCATCGACATACAGACCACTGTAACGATGCCGAAATTATGGTGGAAGGAATGACAGTAGGGGTTACAAAAAAACGGGGCACACTTATAGCCTCAAAGAGCGTAGTTTACGGAGACGAGAATCACACTCCCGCAGTATCTAAATATCATCTAGATTCACTAGAAGAAGTTCATATCCCTAATCCAGGGGAGAGAATCCAGCTTGGAGAAGATGAAATGACAATAACCCCCACTGTACATTCAGACCCCACTGCAATAGGATTTATATTAAAAACACGTCTTGGGAAAATAGGGTACATTCCAGACACGGAGTATTTTGAAGAGCTGAAAAAAATATATGATGGTGTTAGGCTATTGATAGCCTCAGTAACAAGGCCAACAAATATGAAAATTCCCTATCATCTCTGCACTGAAGATGTAATCTACATGCTGAAGGACATGAAACAAAAACCAGAGATGCTCATAATGAGTCATATAGGTATGAAAATGCATTTTGCAAACCCATATAAAGAGGCCAAGTTCATAGAAAACGTGACAGGAGTAAAGACTTTGGTCGCAAAAGAGGGATTCAAGGTCAAAATGGAAAAAACAGATATAAAATTAAGAACTCTTAGACCTGCTAGAGAACTCTGAGACTAGTCTAGTAACCAAGTTGTATGCCAAAGTGAACAGCTCTTCTCTTCTTTTTTCTGTGATTCCTTCCACAACGACCCTTATTTTTGGTTCAGTTCCACTTGGTCTTACCAATACCCAAGAACCATCCTTGAGGTTTAACCTTATACCCGAAATTGTTATGACTTCCTCAATTTGGTCTTTCAAGTACTCTTGCAATTGCTCTTTTGCCTTCTCAACAACTTGATATTTTATCTCCTCTGGGCACTTCACGTTCTTTTTAACCATGTAGTGTTTTGGAATGTCCTTAACTATCTCCGAAAGCGGTTTCCCTTCTTGGTCTATTATTTTTACCAACAGCCCAATTGTGACAAAGCTGTCAATCCACAGTCCAAACTTTGGATGGATGAACTTCCATGGTTCTGAGGCAAAGATCGCATTGTATTTCTTTATTCCATCATGAAGCTGCCCCAGTGGGACTCTGTATACTTTTCCACCTTCTTCTTCGACAACCTTATCGATTCTGAAGGAGGTATTTATTGAAACTACAACGTTTCCTCCTTTATGTTCTCTGACATAAAGCCTCGCAAAAAGCGCTATCAAAGTGTCTTCCTCCACATAATTGCCTTTTTCATCAAATACTGCAATTCTATCAGCATCTCCATCTTGAGCAATCGCAAGATCAAATCCCAGTTCCCTTACAAGGTTGCTTAAATATGCTATATTTTCATACCTAGGCTCAGATTTTCTACCCGGAAAGTATCCGTCCGGGTGAGAATTTAACGTCACAACCTTTGCTCCCATCTCTCTCAATAAATAGGGAGTTATTAAACTACCCGCACCATTTCCCATATCCAAGAGAATTTTCAACTTGGTCTCGTGATTTACATAATCCAATATTTCATTAATATACTGCTCTCTTAGGTCTAAGTCTTTTACATTTCCAATTTTATCCCACGGAGCAACTTTGTAGCTTTTGGAGAAGATTATTTTTTCCAGTTCCTCCTCTTGCTCCAAAAAGAATTCTATTCCTCTCTCATTGAACACCTTGATGCCATTATCACTGGGTGGATTGTGAGAGGCCGTTATCATCACACCAGCATTTCCGAGCTTATTTGTAGCCCATGCAAGCATTGGAGTTGGAACAAGCCCAATCCTAACAACATCCACACCACTACTCAGCAAGCCACTTACAACTGCACTTTCGAGCATTACACTTGAAGTTCTTGCATTTCTTCCTACAACAACCGTGCCATGATCAATATAAGTACCAAGAGCCTTCCCAACATTTAAAGCGAGCTCTGGAGTAACTTTTGAATTAATAGGCCCCCTAATTCCCGCAGTCCCAAACAGTCTCATTGTATCACCACACAAATCTTAGGAGTTAGCTTATATATCTTTTTCATAGGGTCTCCAAGTGTAAATGGGCAATCCCTTATAATTCTCAAGCTTCAAAATTCTAGGCATGAAATCTAGAGAAAATGGTAAGATATACACAGGAATTTTGAGTAATTGAGCCAGTTTTAGAATTGGTTTAACAATCTCCGGAGTTGGACGAACGGAATATATAGCACCAGCACCTCTGTATATTTCCAAATTTGGTGAAAAGACATCATCAACATAAGCTTCCAAGCCAAGTTCTTTAGCCTTTTTAACTGCCTCTGGATTCCAATCTACAACTAAAACCTCTTTCCCAAGGTCTTTTAACTTTAGAGCTACTTTAAAATTGAACCCTACTCCTATTTCAACGAATTTTCCCTTTGGGTGTCTTTCAACTAGAAACATGGCAAGTTTCTCAAAACTCATGAAAAATACAAGAAAAAGAGAAGTTAAAAAGTTTTTCAAAATATTGCTTTTCCTGTGGTTTTGTCGAAGATGTGAATCTTCTTCATATCAAACACAACATCAACCTCCACACCCTCCCTAACCCTAGACTCCGACCTAAAGGAGCCGACAAAAGTCACACCACCAACACGCAAATGCACAATCCTCTCACTACCCAAATTCTCCACAATCTCAACCACAGCCCTAACCAAATTCTCCCCAGGAACCCTCACCTGAGCAAACATCGCATCATACAAATCCTCCGGACGAATACCAAAGATTACCTCCCTACCAACATAACCCAACTCCCCCAAAACCTCAAACTGATCCGGAAGAAGCTTCAACCTAAACTCCCCAAAATCCACAAACCCATCCTCAGTAACAATAGCATCAAGAAAATTCATCGGCGGGCTTCCAATAAAACCAGCCACAAAAGTATTCGCAGGCTTATCATAAACCTCATCCGGCGAACCCACTTGTTGCAAAACACCCCGATTCATCACAGCAATCCTATCACCCATCGTCATAGCCTCAACCTGATCGTGGGTTACGTAAATCGTCGTCACACCAAGCTGCCTCTGCAACTTCTTCAGTTCAGCACGCATCCTAACCCTCAACTTAGCATCCAAATTACTCAAAGGCTCATCCATCAAAAACACCTGCGGCTTCCTAACAATCGCCCTACCCAACGCAACACGCTGCCTCTGCCCACCGCTTAATTCCCTCGGCTTCCTATTCAAAAGCTCCGTCAAACCGAGGAGCTCAGCAACCTCCCTAACACGCTGGTCAATCTCCTGCCTCGGAACCTTCCTGAGCTTCAACGGAAAAGCAATATTATCATAAACAGTCATATGCGGGTAAAGGGCGTAGCTTTGGAAGACCATCGCAATATCCCTGTCCTTCGGTGGCACAAAAATTCCCTTCTCCGGGTCTGCGACGAGTTTGTCTCCAATATAAATCTGCCCCCTACTCGGCTCCTCCAGCCCAGCAATCATCCTGAGCGTTGTTGTTTTCCCACAACCACTCGGGCCCAAAAGAATCATAAACTCCCCATCCTTAACCTCCAAACTCANCTCCCTAACAGCAGTAACCTCCCCAAACACCTTCCAAACATCNACAAGCCTAACACCAGCCATAAAAATCACCTCCATGCTTTCAATTTTTATTATCTTTTAAATGATTAAAGAGATTATAAAGAGAAAAAAGGAAAGCTCACCACCTCCTTCTTAGGAGTAGTGGGATTAGTGCTAGTCCTACGAGTGCTGCTGGTCCGCAGATTCCTCCAGTTTCTGTTGGGCTTGGAGAGCTTGTTGAACTTGGAGATACAGTTGAAGAAGTCTCGCTTGGTGTTGGACTTTCAGTCTCAGTGGGGGTCTCGGTTTCACTTGGCTTTTCTTCAACTCCGAACAGAGGTATCATCTTTACTATTGCTCTCTTTCCGTTCTCTGCGTCATAACTGCTTAGTTGCTCCTCTTGTGTTGGCTTAAAGTCCTCTGGGACTAAAAGATCATAGACCCTTGGTGCAACTCCAGCAATAACTGCATTAACGTCAGCTCCGCCACCCTTCCACTCCTCAGCATCAACTGCAACAGGTCTCCACTTATCAGGCTCATAACCATCTTGGGAGCCCACTAATATCGCTCCATATAGCCCATAGTCTTTGCTAATCTCAAGATACTTCTTTGGAACCTCTACTACAATTGCATTCTTAACAGGATCCGCTGAGATTTTCATTTCACCTTGATAGCTTGTTCCATCTGGGAGAACAATGATGTTTCCATAGTCCCAACCTGCTATTCTAAGGGCTACATCCCATGGATGTTCTGGATCAAGGTCTACGTTGCTTCCAGGCCCATCAGGGAACATTTTGATTGCTGATGTATTTCCTCCCTCTTTGAAGTCAAAGTATGCCTCAATTATCTGCAAACTGAACCCATTTGGCCCATTCCATGAGTTATCCCCAAGATCCTTGAAGTAGTACTCAAAGACGTATGAACTTGGCTTTTCGAGTATTCTCACCTTAAGTAAGTCTAGGTGTCCAGGAACGAAAACCTTGTTGGTGGCATAGGTATAAGTTCCAGGACCATGATCATCCCATTCAATGTCCTTGATCTCTGCAACTACAATCCCCTCAACCTGCTTTGGAAGTTTTACTTCTATCGGGTTCGTTATTATTTCAAGCTCTCCTTGATCATTGACCGTAGAGACAGCAAAGTAGAAGTCAGAGGGGCTGTCCAGGTAGTCAAACGGGACGATAACCTCAACTCCTCCGTCGGTTTCTTTTACATCCACTTCTCCAACTTTCTCGCTGTTTTCATAGTCTGTTGCCTTGTAAACCTCTGCTTTGCCTTCTTTCACAATTATATGTTTGGTTATCATAAGACCAACACTATCTTTGCTGAATGGGAAGATATCGTATCTTAGTTCACTTGGTTTGGTCTGGAGAAGAGTAAATGTGTTACCCATGACCTTTCCGGGCTCAAAGATGCTTATTTCGAACTCTTTTGTAGTTTTAACAACAAAATGTAATCCCTGCTCATCAAAGTAGAGCTCTACTCCCTCAGCAATGGGTGATAAGCTTGACCAGCTCTTTTTCTCTCCTTCTGGTAATCCTGTGAGCTCTCTTATTGCATATGGCTCTCCGTTGGGGAAATAGTTTCCGAAGAGATAGCTCGGAATTTCCAGCCCAGCGAACTTATACATCTCATAGAGGTACGTCTTAAGATAGCGATCAAATGTATAGTCCTGCCCGCTGTCTTGGTCGCTTCCATACCACCAGAACCAGTCACTTGCTTCTGCTCTTAAGAGATATTCATATGCGGTGTTCCAGTCTACAACCTTGTTCTTATTTTCAAATAATGCTTTTCTTCCCAAGTAGAGCCAGTACCATCCCAAGTTCTCTTGGGGCTCACCAATCCATGTCGAAAGTGTTCCATCAACCCAACTGGATTCTGGCCATTGCATATTCTCTTCAACACCAGCCATGTCGTAAAGCTCGCCGAGGCTTTGAGCTTTTAATAGGGCATTAACTCTCTCTTCTGTTGTGAAATCAAGCCTCTTCATGAGCTTTGGAGTGAGTTTGTTTGCCTTGTCTCCATACATCTGGATGTATTCACTCGGGGTTACCGTCCTTATTAAGCCCTGCTTTTGAAGTTCAGTAAGCTTCTTGTACAGCTCCTCAAGGAATATCTTGCCATCAAACGGGTAGTGTTCCCATGGGTTCTCTCCGTCTAGGGTTACAACATAAACAAGGCTTCCATCGTAGTTCTCTTTTTGTACCTTGAGAAGCTCATTGACAAAGTCCTCAACAGCTTGGTATTGGTTCATGCCTGAATACCTAAACCCAACTCTGTCACTTAAGTCATGGTTTCTTGGGAAGAGATAGATTTTCTTGCCGTTAAATTCAGCTACCCAAGGTTTGTAATAATTTTCAACTGTGTTGGGAATTCCAAGGATGTCAAGAACCATCTGATCAGTCATTACCCATTTCCATCCATTGTTAGTTAATATCTCAAGGGTCTTGTCATTTAATGCGCTTTCTGCAGCCCATCCTCCTTGGGGTTCAACTCTGTTATCTCCTAGATACTTCTTATAGAGCTCGTGGGCTTTCTTTACATGAGCATCAAAATCCTCGTACCAGCCAAAGTCGTTGAGCAGTGGACCAATTGGATGAGCATATGGCACTACAGTAACTTCAACATTTCCGTTTCCAAGGAGGTAGTTTATCTTCTCATGTTCTTCAAACGTGTGATTGAGAAGCCACATCTGGTGTTTTAGGACAGTTGCCACATCTTCCTTGGTGTACCCACCTACATCAACTTTGTCGTAAAGTGCCTTAAGCTCTGGAGTGTTGATTATGTAGTTATAGTCAATCCAAGCCAAGTTGAACAAGACAGCTAAGTCAATGTAATCCTGCTCCGTGAATTCAGCCGTTATTTTCACCTTCTGCTCATTTAAAGGTAAGTTTGCATACTTTTTAAACGCATTATTTCTTTTGTCCTTGAGTTCTGCATATCTATCCCATTGTTCCCTGTAAGGGTTGCCGTTTTCATCTGCAACAGGCTCTCCATTCCAAGGTATAGTATGATCAAAAAAGCCCCCCGGAGCTTGGAGCATGAACCATTTGTCTTCAAGTGTTAGTGGTTCCCCATTTGCTATTTTCTCCGTGACTATCTGGTATGTATCTTTTTTGCCGTTCATGTAATCGGCAAGCTGGGCAATTAAAGAACCCGACAAATCTATAGCAACATGAACATCTGGGTATTTGCTGAGATAGTTTGCCATCTTCCAGTAATTATTGGCTGCATGCAGCCTAACCCAAGGTCTAGTATAGATGTCCTGGATTGGGTCGTAGTAGTACGGTTGGTGCTGATGCCACACAATAATAACGTTCAATGGCTTTGGCTCCTCTGCCTTCACCCCTACTTCAGCAATGCTCAAGGCAACTAAAAATATGAGAAACATTGCCAAGCCTTTCTTCATGTTATCACCTTACTCCTTTAATCCTCCAAGAGTAAGCCCACTTCTTACATAGTTTTGAGCCAAGAGGAACATTATGAACACGGGTAATGCGAATACCAATGCGGCCGCGGCAAATTGGTTCCATGAGATAGACCTCAAATTCGCTAGCATTGTGTATAGCCATACGGTTAGAGGATAGTTCTCTTGGTTAAGGAGCAAGTTAGCGAGTATAAGCTCTGTCCAACCTCCAATGAATGCGAATATTGCCACTGTTGCCAGTCCGGGAAGAGCCATTGGAATAAGCACGTGCCTTATAATCTGCAGGTATCCCGCACCATCTACCAACGCTGCTTCATCGAAATCTGGAGGGATTGAGTCCAGATAAGACTTCAAAAGCCACGTGTTGAAAGGTACTGCACCAGCCGCATAGATTACTGGCAAAACAAAGATGTTATTGGTCAAGTGGAGCTTCACTAACATACCGTACAATGCAACCAATCCTGCTATCCCTAGTCCTCCTGCGACCTGAGTGAACATCAAGTAAAAGTATAGGACGTGCTCTCTCCCAAAGAACTTAAGTCTTGAAAATGCATATGCAGAGGGTATCACAAATAAGAGCGTCAAGATAACGGTGAGACTGGCTATCAGTAGACTTCTCTTCATATAATCTGGGACTTCTCCACCTACTTTTGCTAAGCGAATAAATGCAAAATTGGTTGCAGTGAATGTTGCCTCCTCAGCCCTTACTATTCCCCCGTCTTTTATCTCCATTTCCACGTTCTGGGCTTCATAGGTGTTTTCATCAATTTTGGTGAATTTTGAAAGATCCAAAGGCACCTCATTGGGAGAACTGAGAGTTATTATTACCTTTTGTGCAGATACTTTAAGGTTTTTAACACCGCCGGTACTTTCAATCTGATTGGCATTTAGTTTTATAGATTCACCTCTGACAATAATTTGAGTCCCATCAGGTTCTTGTCTCTCCTCTCCACCTTTTCTTTCGAGTATTTCTGTATCTATCAAGGTGAACCTACTCGAATAACTTCCTACAATCCTAGCCTCATGAAGTTCTATCTCGTATCTGTTTAAGGAATCTTTTATAGTCCCTTTTTTGGCATTTATTTCAAAGTTTGTTGTTTTTATCAGTCCCTCAGTATGACCAAAGATTAAATCTCGGTAATTGGAGAAAGTCACTTTATCCGGAATTAGATCAATTTCGGTAGTAGCAAGAGTTCCCGAAGGCTTAACGGAAAGCATTGCCATGTAGTACACGGGGAAGAGCAGAATTGCCAAAACAAAAAGTGCCAATAGAGTAAGCACAAATGACTTTAATAGCTCATCTTTCCGTTTGGGTAGTTCAATTTTAAGTTTCATCCCTTAACCCCCTCCTGCAGTCTCGTTATCCTCATGTTGACGAACATGTAAACTGCGAGGACTATTGTTGCTATGAGCAAAATGGCTGCCGCTCTTCCGTAGTGAGGAACTGAACTGCCGAAAGCTTTTCTATATCCATAAAGGAGCAGAAATCTGTCTTCAAAAAGACCTGCGTTGTAAATGAAGGGGACAAGGAAGTACTGAAAGCTTGCCGCGGAAGTTAGAATTGTGGCAAAAGCAATAGGCTTGCTGACAATTGGGATAACCACCTTCGTCAATCTCTGCCAGTAGTTTGCTCCATCAATAATAGCTGCCTCAATGAGCGTATCTGGAACACTCTGGAGGGCTGAAGTTATTACCGTCATCATAAACGGATATGCAAGCCACACTTCAATTATGTTTAAAGCAACAAAGCCCCAAGTTACACTCGTCATCCAGTCTGGTGGGTTTGTTATTCCTAAGTTTCTTAACATTATATTAATCGGACCAACAACGGGATCAAACATAAAGCGCCATACCATCACGGAAAAAAGCAAGGGCAGCGCCCATGGAATTATCAAAAGGGCTCTATAGAAAAACTTGCCCTTTACGTATTTGTTATTATACAGAACACTCAAAAGAATTCCAACAACGACTTTCAAAGTCACGCTAGTTGCCACAAAAACCCAAGTCCATACAAAAGCAGATCTGAACTTTGGATCACTTAACGCCCACCTAAAGTTTTCCAACCCGACAAACCTTAAAGGTTCGGCAGTAGGAGCCTGTATTGGGAAATTACCTAGTTTGGCATTTGTGAACGCAATATAAATGGAGTACAAGATTGGATAGATGTTAAAAAACAAGAACGCTATCATGCCGGGCAATATTAAGGCGAGAGCGGCAATTGTTTTTTTGTCCATTTACTCACACCTCCAAGAATTAGAAAGTGTAGAAAGAAAAAGAAAAATCAGCTGCCGCTAATGGCATCAAGTATTTCTTTCTGTGCGTCTTGAAGTGCTTGCTCGATTGTTTTCTTCCCAGCGATTATGTCCGTGATTGCAGTGGAAACTGGACCCCAAACGGCACCCATCTCTGGGCTCTTTGGCATTGGAATTGCGTATTGGACTGCTTGACCAAAGCCGTAAAGTACAGGATCATTTTGGATCTCTGGGTCGTTAAGGACTTCGGTAAGCACTGGGATGTAACCGTTTTGGAGGGAGAGGGTCTTTATAACGTCTGGGTTTGTTGTGAACCACTTGAGGAATGTCCATATGGCATCTTTCTTGCTGGGGTCGCTAAGCTTTGCAACGTAAATAAGCCTAACTCCACCGTATGGGTGAGGTCTGTGCTGATCATCGATAGCCGGAAGTGGAACTATGCCAAAGTTGATTCCAGCTTTTCTAACGTCTGGAATGCTCCATGGACCATTGATCATCATTGGAGCCTTTCCATCGTGGAAGAGGCTAACCTGAGCGTTGTAGTCTTGAGTCTTGGCAACATATGGGAATATTTGCTCAAAGAAGAACTTGAAGCCTTGAAGTGTTTCAGGCTTATCAAGGCCAGGAGTCTTTGTCTTGTCGTCAAAGTAGTAGCCATCGAAGGCGTGAACCCATCCTGAGATAAAGTACGGGTCTATTGGAGTTGCGAGACCGTAAGTACCTTCAGCTTCATTGTAGTACTTTTCCATAATTGCCTTCATTTCGTCAAAGGTCTTTGGTGGGTTTGGAACCATGTCCTTGTTGTAAATTAAAGCTACAGTCTCAGCAGCATAAGGCATCGCATAATAATGCCCACCGTACTCAATAGCATTTTGAGCCATTGGGCTGAACTTGTTTAGAATTTCGGGGGTTATGTAATCGTCAATCGGCTCAAGAAGACCTGCCTCAGCAAACTTTCCAATCCAATCATGAGCCCACATGAAAAGGTCGGGCCCTTGTCCAGCGGGAATTGCAGCCTTAAGGGAAGTCTCCAAATCAGCCTTTTGTTCAAGTTGAATATCGATGTTTGGATACTCAATCTCAAACTCGGCAATCAAATCTTCAAAGGCCTTGAGCTCATTCGGACCAATTGCATGCCATATAACGATTGTTACTTTCTTCTCTTCTGTTGTTGTGGTTGTTGTCTGAGTAGGAGAGCTTGTGGTTGTTTGGGTTGGGGAGCTTGTGGTTGTTGTTTGTGTGGGGCTTGAAGTAGTTTCCCCACCACCAATACACCCACTTGCAACTACTCCAATTGCCAGCACTCCGATTAGCAATAAAGCAAACAGTGCCTTCTTCATGCATATTCACCTCAGTTGAATATTTCAAATTTAGTATCATCCTCAGTGATATATATACCTTACGCTTTGATGCCCATACAATGACAGGTGTTCTGAATGAGACACCAATGAAAAAATTTGGAATTCTCAAGAGAGACGACCAACAAAAAATGAAAATGGTTTTAGAACAGAGTTCTCTAAGTCTCCCAGTAATATTTCATCGGGCGATTTTCTAAGAGAAACAGGGTTTTCTGAATAGTTTATTCCAATTAAAAGCCTTTCTTCTCCATGTATTCTCTCATAAAGCAACATCCCTTCCCGAAATTCTACAGGTTCAAATGTCCCAACCTGTAGTGCCTTACTGCCCTTTCTCAGCTTTATCAACTCTTTAACGATATTTAAAATCTCAAAATCCCATCTCTTCTTATTCCATTCCATAGGTGCCCTTGAACGCTCCATAAAAGGAGCCTCTATATTTCTCATCCCAATTTCGTCACCGTAATAAATAGACGGAACTCCCTTGTATGTAAAAAGAAAAACCAAGGCGCAGAGATATTTTCTCTTGTCTCCAAGCAGGCTAAGCATTCTATCTACATCATGGTTATCTAAGAAATTATACATCACGTACTCAGCAGGGCCGTAGTAGAAGCTCAAAAGTTCAAGCCAGTTCAAGAATTGCTCTGCGTTTATTTCCCTTGTCACAAAAAATCTCAAAATTGCCTCATACAATGGATAGTTCATAGTTCCATGGAACTTGTTGAATATCCACAACCTAGCATCGTCCATCACTTCTCCAACTAGATACACATTACTGGGCAACTTTTCTCTAATTTCTTCCCATACTTCAGGTGGAACTCCATGAGCAACATCCAACCTCCAGCCATCGGCGCCTTTCTTAATCCAGTACTCCATTATATTCCCAATGAATTCTCTTACTCCTTTGCTGTCATGGTTTAAACGAGGCATTAGCCATACAGAATAAAAGCTCTCGTAGTTCCATTTAAGGGATTTAAGCCGCCTATATTTTTCATCCCAGGGGAGCTTCGAGTTTAAAATCTCGAAAAACTCCTCTGGAACAACTGGAAAACTGATTATACGATAAAAATCTTTGTACTTACTGTTTTTCCCATTTTTCACTACATCTTGAAAGTAGGGATGAAAAAAGCTGGTATGATGAAAAACCCCATCTAAGATAAGCTTTATATCCCGCTTCTTCAGCTTTTGCACTAATTTTTCAAAAGCTTCATCTCCCCCGAATTTCCGAGCAACATGATAGTAGTCCACTATATCATACCCGTGATATGTCATTGACTCGAAGATCGGGGTTAGGTAAAGTGCATTAACACCGAGTTCCTCAATGTAGTCAAGTTTCTCTATAATGCCCTCAAGATCACCGCCGTGGTGAGTGATAGTTTTAAATTCTATACAATTATGCGGGTCATTCTCTGGATTCCCATTAGCAAAGCGATCGGGCATTATTTGATAAAAGACTCTCTCAAAGATCCATGCAGGTGGCTTAAACCTTTCCTTCTGCTCGTTAAAATCTACATTAAAGTCTCCATAATCAATAATTTCATCTGCTTCATGAATCTCAAAATAATACTCAAGTCCTTCTTTTCTGGGTAGAACTGCTTCAAAATACTCAAAGAGTTCATCTTGTGCTTTTTTTCTCATTTCATATTTTTGGTCTGAAATTAAAAACACTCTTTTAGCCACTCCCTTCATGGCTCTAAAGCGAATGTATGTTGAGTCTCCCAAAGAATAAGCATAGACCAAAGAGGGATAATGGTAAAATTTCTCTCCCGAGAAGATTTTAGCAACATTAACAGTTTTTTCAAATTTATATGAAAGCCTTCTATACACAGCTTTTTCATTATTTTCAAAATCTAATGTTAAATTTCCATCGATCGAAAATGCATAATACCAAATTCCCTCAGGAAGCTCTACCTTTATATACCATCTATCTCCCTTTTCTTTCATTCTAAAGCTTCCTTCATTAAATGCATTGAAATTTCCTAAAAGGTAGGCATAGGATCCGCGTTTGGGTATGGAGAACTCTGTGATTCCAACCTTTCCAAGGTAGTCATCGTCTTTAAATCCGAAAATTTTATACACATTAAACACCTCTAATGATTATGTATCACCTTTGATGTTTAAATTGTCGAAAGTGAATATTAAAAATCTTTAGGAGGAGAAAAAATGAGAGAAGAGGAGATAATTAAAATGCTTCAAAAGCTCGGTTTAACAAAATACGAAAGCTTGGCATATATAACTCTTCTAAAACTTGGAATCAGCAAAGCTACAGACCTTACAAAGGAAAGCGGAATCCCTCACACGAGGATATACGACGTGTTGAGCTCTCTTCACAGAAAGGGATTTGTGGACATCATGCACGGAACCCCGAGGATGTACAAACCTGTGAATCCAGAAATAGTTTTTGAGAGACTTAAAGAAGAGCTTCTAAGCGATATAGAAGCCGTAAAAAATGCCCTCCTTGAACTCTATAAATCCGTACATGGAGAGGACATACCAGAGATATGGACAATCCATGGGTTCGAAAACACTTTGGAGAGGGCGGAGTACATAATAAGAAGCGCAAGAAGGGAAGTATTGATAAACACCCCTTTTGAGTTTTTACGATTGCTCAAAGATGAGATTAAAAAGAGAAAAGATGTCATATTTGTAATTGTAAGCAACTTTGAAGAAATTCCTGAGTGGCTTAACAAGGAGAACGTGATTTTAGCTAAAAGTGGGGGGGCTCCGTGGCTAATGGCAACCTGGATTATAGGAGATGTAGACTACGCGCTCTTTTTTGGAGCCCTCCCAAAGGATAGGAGAAGAGAAAAATTCTATTCCTTCTGGGGCAAATCTCCAAAGTTAATCCAGAACTATATGCACTGGTTCTACACGATGTACTTTGACAACAGTGAAGTCATAAAGCCTGTTGAATATGAAAAACTCAAGAAGCCCTTTGAAATCGCTAATATAAGAACACTCATAACGATTCTCAAACAAGCAGGGCTACCAAAAAAGATAGAAGTCATAGGACATTTTGTTGATACAAGAGAGGAAGCAACGATAAAAGGGCAGGTTGTTGAATATGAGTACACATCCCTCACGGCCAATATAACTATCAGAGATGAAAAAGGAAAAGAGTGGAAAGTTGGAGGACTAGGAAGCTACTTTGAAGACGTTGAAGGAGAAAAGTTCATTTTGTTAGAATAAAAGGAACGGGGGAATCAATGTGAAAATACTAATGTTTGGATTTGAGTACTTGCCAGTAAAAGTTGGGGGGCTTGCGGAAGCTATCACAAGTATTGCAGAGACTTTAGCAAAGCTCAACAACGAAGTCTGGGTCTTTACGCCTTCTCACGGCCATATCGATGGAAAAAAACTCCTCGAGTTTGATATCAATATCTATGGTGGCAAAGAAAGGGTAACCGTATACGAAAGGGTTCAAAACGACGTTAGAGTATTTGCTCTAAGCAACAATCTGCTTGACAACAAAGACGTCTACGGACCCGGATGGGAGGGAATGCTTGGCAAAGCCGTGCAGTTTGGAAAGGCAAGTGTTGGTTTGCTGAACTATTTGATAGAGAATGAAGGAAAACCAGATGTATTACATTTCCATGACTGGCATACAGTCTTTGCCGGAGCTTTAATTAAAAAGTACTTCCAGATTCCAGCAGTCTTTACAATTCACAGGCTCAACAAATCCAAGGTTCCGGCCCATTACTTCCACGAGGCCCATCTCGGCGAATTAGCCCCTTACCCCGATATAGACCCAGAGTACGTGGGTGCTTATATAGCCGATGTAGTGACGACCGTAAGCAAAAGCTATCTCTGGGAGGAGTGGGACTTTTACAAAAACTTTGAAGGAAAGGCCACCTATGTTTACAACGGTATAGCATGCGACTTCTGGAACGAGGAATTACTGGAAAACAAAGAGTTGCCGAGAGAAGAGAGGAGAAGGAAGATCCTTGAGGGCTTAGGACTGAGCGATGGAATTGCCTTCATGTTCATTGGGAGATTCGACAGAGGACAAAAGGGTGTTGACACACTTTTAAGAGCTATTGAACTTATTGCTCAAAGTTATCCTTCTGAGTTTTCGAAAATGCGCTTCCTAATCATTGGGAAAGGAGATCCCGAGCTTGAAAGCTGGGCTCATGCATTAGGAGCAAAGTATCCAGAAAACGTTAAGGTACTTACTCAAATGCTGAAAAGAGAGTTCACAAGGGAGCTCTACGGCAGTGTTGATTTTGTTATAGTGCCTTCCTACTTTGAGCCCTTTGGCTTAGTTCAGATGGAGGCCATGTGTCTAGGAGCAATTCCCATTGGATCAGCTGTTGGTGGAATAAAGGACACTATAATAAGCTTGGATAAAGACGAAGAAAATGCCACCGGATTACTTGTTCCTCCAAGAGATCCAAGTGCCCTTGCTCAGGCAATTCTCAAGATGGCTAAGCTCAGAGAAGAGAGCCCCCAGATAATCGAAAAAATGCGCCAGAATGGAAAGAAAAGAACCAATGTCTTCACATGGGAAAATGCCTGCAGAAGGTACATAAGGGCATATAAGAATGATATAGACAAAGCAATCGAGTTCCTGAAGTAGGGCATCAGCACCGAGATTTGTCCTCATCTCTCGGAAGCGGCCAAGCTCATCATCTGCCACAAATTTTTAATTCTTTTTCCCTTATAACGTTGAGGTGAAAATATGGACTGTCCATTCTGCAACCCATCTGAAGAAGTTTTGCTCTATGAAAACGAGAATATAAGGATTCTTATAGACTCTTTTCCTGCAAATAGGGGACATCTCCTTATAGTTCCAAAAAGACATATTGAAGACTGGCGGAAACTTAAAGAAGAAGAAAAGCAGGCTATAATGAAAGGGGTAGAGCTGGCAATTGAGAAGCTAAGTGAAGCTCTAAAGCCGGACGGCTTTAACGTTGGGATAAACCTTGGAGAAGCGGCTGGTCAAACGGTGGCTCACATTCATGTCCATGTGATACCGAGGTATAAAGGAGACACTAATTTCCCACGAGGGGGAATAAGAAAGGCAGTTTTGGACATTGAAGATGAAAATTTAAGCCTAAAAGAAAAATGGGTCAAAAACAGACTCACGTTCGAAGAAAAAGAAATCCTAAAGAGGTTATTCACTCACATCTAAAACTTCAGCCTTTTGAAATTCCACGATTTTCTTTGGATTCAACTTGCTTAACCTGTCTATCCTCCCTCCTCCGCCGATTACAAATTCCTTCTCAATAACTCTCCTATCCACCACAGTCTTTATAGGGACTCCCACTGGAGGAACTTCACCGATTTTATAGCCAGTTATCTTTTCTACTTCCTTTGGACTTGCCATTCTGACGTTTCCAAAAATCTTTTTTAGCTTCTCTAGGCTTGCCTTTGATTTTCCATCTACTATGACCAAAATGGGTTTGCTTTCATTTACAATGAAAACGAGAGACTTGATGATGTTCTCTGGACCTACACCCAAGAGCTTGACAACCTGTTCCACGGTTTTTACTTCCCCTTTTGGCTCTATAATCTCTCCCCCAAGCTCTTTAACAATCTCTTCTACCCTTATTACTTTTGCAGGGTATTTCTCTTCGTTCTTTTTTAGTTTTCTTTCAACTGCTTTGTCCAGGTCAATATTAAGCTCATGTGCGAGAAGAGCGAGGTATATTATTATGTCGGCAATCTCATCAGCGATTTTCTCTTTTTTCGAAGGGTCTCTGACCTTTTCAATTATCTCTTTATCGGTTTCCCATTGGAAGTGCTCCAAAAGCTCTCCAACTTCAACTACTAGAGAAATTGCAAGATTTTTCGGAGTATGGTACTTTTTCCAGAGGCGTTCATCCCTAAATCTCACAGCTTTTTCCTCAATTTCTTTAAAATTCATGCGTCCTCATCTCCCTTAAAAGTGTCAAGTATTCTAATAACTCTTCCAGTTCTTCCTTTGAAAACTTCTTCTCAGCATCTTCCTCCGGTTCAAATGATGATAGGTAATCCTTTATTTTGTTTAATCTATCCAGCTCATCCTCCAGCTCAAGAGATCGCTTGGTGAACTCCCAAGAAGTGTGGGGGCTTTCAAAAATCCTCTGCTTGTTGCTGACTATAGCTATCTTTACATTTGCTATCGCCTCATCGACTAACTCCAACAGTTCTTTTATCTTCATATTTCACACCGCTGATAATAATCAAGCCAAATTATTTAAAGTTGAGTGTTTAAGATTAAAATGGGGAAACCCCATGGACTTCGAATTATTCATGGAAAAATATGGATACAAGATACTTCTCGGAATAATGTTTGGAGTTGCTTTCATAGTAGCTGGAGCAGTGTTAATCGTGCCAGCATTACCGGATTTATTAAAAGGAAGATTCTCCGAGGCTGCCCAGATACTGCTATTCATAATATTCCTAGGAATATCCATTGGAGGAATCGTATATAAGACCCGGCCAACTGTAGGTGGAGTTTTTGGCAGATATTGGTACCGGTGGAAGAGGTGAGATAAATGGATTTTGACCTCTTTATGGAAAGATACGGATACAAAATCCTTCTTGGAATAATGGCAGTAGTTATTATCGGCCTTTTTGCAATACCTGCCCTTGGAATTGCAAGATTAATAAAAACGTATGGACTCGAAGTTGGGCTTATGTTCATCATAGTGGCAGCAGCTTACGGCTTTATAGTGTGGAGAAAATCCTCTGAGGCATATGCAAAAGCTCATGGAAAATACTTCTATGATGATAAATGGTATAAAAGAAGGTAAAATCACCTCTTGCTTGGATAAACTATTGCATCGAAGGGACAGAGCTGCTCGCAAAGCCCACAGCCAGTGCAGATAAGGGGGTCAATTTTCATCTTTCCTGTTTCACCATCAAACACGAGTGCTGGACAACCAGTTAATAAAGCACACGCTTTACATCCTGTGCATTTATCCTCTAAGACTATTGGAATCTCACCAATTTCCCCTCTCCTCAGCACTGGAATGATACATTCTCTCCTTGCTATTATCACTGCCGGCCCTTTAACTTGCATTGCCTCTTTTATGGCCTCTTTGGTGGCTTTTAAGTCGTATGGGTCAACTGTCTTTACGTGCTTTACACCCAACGCTTTCACAAGACCCTCAATGTCAATCTCGTTGAATTTCCTTCCCGTCTCGCTTCCTCCCGTTCCCGGATGCGGTTGATGCCCGGTCATTGCAGTTGTTCTGTTATCGAGTATCATTACCAAAACATCTAAGTTTTTATAAACCGCATCCACTAAAGGCTGCAGTCCATTGTGGAAAAACGTAGAGTCCCCTATGGTGGCTATTATTTTCTTACCCATAGCTATGCTCTGACCATTTGCAAGACTTATGCTAGCACCCATAACGTATTCTGTCCATATGGCCTCCAATGGCGGGAGTAAAGATAAGGCATAACATCCTATATCCCCGTGGATTGGAAGTTCATCTTTTTTGAACTTTAATTCCCTAAGAGCATCAAGTAACGCCCTATAGGATCCTCTATGTGGACAACCGGGGCACATTGTAGGGGGCCTTGATGGAGCCAAGTTTTCAGCTTCCTCAACTTCTATAGGCTTTATGTATTCTTCTCCTTCCTTACCGAGAAGTTTCAAGAGAGCATTCCTAACTAATCTGGGGGTTAGTTCACCCTCTAAAGGCAGGTGACCAGTACGTTTGCCGTATATAGGAACTCTTATCCCCTCTTCGTAGGCTACTATCTTTACTTCCTCCTCCAAAAATGGCGCACCATCTTCCACAACTATTGCTTTTTTGACCCCTTTCAAGAACTCAACAATAAGTTTTCTCGGCAGGGGATGGGGAGTTGATATCTTGAGAACCTTAAATTTCTCTCCAAGCTTTGAAACAACTTCCTTCACGTAATTATAGGGCGCTCCCTCAGCTATAATCCCAATTTCACCCTCCCCTTCGATCCAGTTAAATCTCAAGTCCTCAAATTCAGCTTCAATTTCCTTTAGTGTTTTGTTCAGCCATTTATGTCTCTCAAGATTGCCCTTCATAGAAGCTCTTACGTATCTCTGAATGTCCTTCTTAAACTTCGGTTCTCTGTTGAGCTTAATGAACTTTCCTACCTCTACATCAGCGGTTGTGTGGTTCACTCTAGTGGTCGTTCTAAAAATAACTGGCACTTTGTACTTCTCACTCAATTCATATGCATACTTTATCAAATCATGAGCCTCTTGAACATCTGCAGGCTCCAAAACGGGTAGTAAGGCAAGTTTTCCATAATATCTATCATCCTGCTCCGTTTGAGAGGTATGCGGCCCAGGGTCATCTGCAACTAAAATAACAAGCCCACCTTCCACACCAGAATAGGCGAGACTCATTAGAGGGTCCGCAGCAACGTTAAGTCCCACACACTTCATCGTTACAAGTGCTCTAAGACCCGTATAAGCAACTCCCGCAGCTTCTTCAAGTGCTACTTTCTCATTTGGTGCCCATTCAGCGAAGATCTCAGGGTTTAATCTCGCTATTGTTTCAATAACTTCAGTAGACGGCGTTCCGGGATAGCCGGTTGCAAAAGAGATGCCGCTTTCAAGTGCTCCATATGCGATTGCTTCGTTTCCCATAAGGAGTTTCCTATTTGGTGATCTCGGAACAATTGAGGAGCTTGATTTAGCAATTTCCATGCTCACCACCACAATCTCTTCGTTTTAAGCCTATAAAACTTATAGTTCGAAGAAAAACTGAGAAAATCGAAAATCTTTAGATTTTAACCTCAAAAACCATAAATGTTCTCGCTATAGGGTTCGGATAAACTTGCCATTCGAAATCTCCATTTTCTATGGGTATCTCTCCGTAGAGGCCTCCCTCTCTGGGATCAAGGCTCTTCCCCAATATTCTAGTTCTGTTTATCTCGACACTCATGTATCTTGGAAGCCCAATCCTCACAAAGCCTTCCCTCATTGCATACTCAATCCCCCACTTCACGGAATAAATCCCGGCATAAAGCTCTGCTATTCTGACAGCAACACTTTCTTTCCCTATAGCTAAGATCTCAACTCCAGTTTCTTCCCAAAATCTCTTTGCTAACGGCTGTAAATCTTTGCTCAGCTCATGCCATATAGCTTTTCCTCTGTCAGAAATCCTCAATGCATCTATAGTTGGATCGTCGAGTTTTCTGACCTCTATTCCCCCAAGGCTGGAGTCTAAATGAATAACATCCGGCTTTACTTTTCTTGCAAGCTTTAATGCCAGAAAAGCCTCATCCCTCAGCGCTTTCCTTCCACTCAAGTCATAGTCAAAGGGGTTAGAGTACTTTACAATGCTCAGTGTTGCTGTTCTGTATGGTTTCTCCACCAAAACAGCTGCAGTTGCTATTAGACCAATTGGATTGTAGTTTTCATCCAATACTGCCCCTCCAGTATCTGCAGAGACTATTCTCATCTCTTTCACCCTTTCGGTTCTAAGTGAGCCTTCTTGACTATCAACACCCCTGAGCCCGTATAAGCATCCCATATTTTTTCAGTTTCATCAAAAACTATTTTTGCCTTAAAAAATGGTGCATCTCTAACAAAAGTTTCAAATTCTCCTCCCTCACCGGCAATATGGACTTTATATTTCTCGTTAAGCACCTTTAGCTCTTCAAGGGCTTTTTTGTCTATTTTTCTTCCCAGCCACTTCTCATCCAAACCGTAGGCTGAAACCCCTACTATAACTATGTCAAAGCCCTCCAGAATTAAAGTTCTCATGTATTCTTCGGGATCAGCTTTCCAGAAGGGTACAAAAAGCTTTATTCCAAGCTCCTCAGCGATTCGTTCGACCCTTTCCTTTTGATATTGGCTCGCTAATGCCCCGGCAACAATTCCATCTATTTTTAACCCCTCAAGAACCCTCTTCAAATCTTCAACTTCTCTCTCCTTCTCACCCTTTGTAAAACCCTTGACGATGGGAATTTCAATAGCTCTTGCTTGGAGTTCTGTGAGATGAACATTTGGAACATGGTACATGTAGCTCTCTTCGCTCTCGGAATGCATTGTGACTAGATACCTAACTTCAAAACCTTCCTTCAATGCCCAGTAAAGGGCATATGTAGAGTCCTTTCCTCCAGAAAAAAGTACTGCAACCCTCATTTTTGACCCTCTTTATGTTTTGAAAATAGTTAAACAGAGCTTTTAAAAAATTTTGGAAATCAAAGATATTCCAGAGCTTTTTCTGTTTTTTTGTCAAAGAGAATTATCCTGTCCTCATTTGGCACTATTGTAACCTTCTCCCCAAATCTAAAGTGCTCTCCTTCTGGAGCAAAAACTTTAACAAAAACGTCACTATCAACTGCTACCGTTACTATCTGCTCCCTTCCCAATGGCTCAAAAGAGTAAACCTCTCCTCTAATGCCTTCTCTTTCGCCCCTCACGATCTCAGCATCATGGGGCCTAAAGCCAAAAAGCACTTCTGTTATATCAAGTTTCTTGATAATCTCTCTATACTGCCTGGGCACGGGGATCCTACTCTGGTATATCCTAAGCATCTCTCCCTCCACTTCCGCTTCAACAAAGTTCATAGGGGGACTTCCTAAAAATCCTGCCACAAACTTATACATCGGTTTATAATACACCTCATCCGGTTCTCCAACCTGCAAGATTTTTCCTTCTCTTATAATCGCTATTCTATCGGCCATTGCAAGAGCCTCTGCTTGATCATGGGTAACATAAACGGCAGTAATTCCCAATTCCTTCTGCAACCTCTTAAGTTCTGCTCTAACTTCTAACCTTAAGAGAGCATCCAAATTACTCAAAGGCTCATCAAGTAACAGAACATCGGGCTCTTTAACAAGTGCCCTAGCTATGGCAACCCTCTGCTGCTGACCACCACTGAGCTGCCAGGGGTATCTGTCTAGGAGATGATCTATGTGAAGCATTTTCGCAACTTCCTTAACTTTCTTCTCTATCTCTTCTCTAGGAGCTTTTTTGAGCTCAAGGGGGAATGCAATATTTTTGAAAACCTTCATATGTGGATAGAGCGCCCAGTTCTGGAAAACCAAGCCGACATTTCTGTCCTTTGGTGGAACTTCGGTAACATCTCTTCCGTCAAAGTATATCCTTCCAGTTGTAGGCTTGTATATTCCCGCTATTGTATAAAGCAAGGTTGACTTGCCACTTCCAGAGGGGCCAAGCAGAGCCATAAATTCTTTGTCTTCTATTTCCAAGGTTATGTTGTCAAGTGCCGTGAAGTTGCCGAACTTTTTGGTTATTCTATCCAGGGTTATCTTAACCATCTCTCCTCACCCCTTTATCCCTCCTGAATAACCTTGGAGAAGCAACTGCTGGGCCGTTAGGAAAAACATGATGGTAGGTAAGAGATACAAAGTCCCAGCAGCAGCTATCAACGGCATATGCGAGTACTCAGCTTCAATATTCGCCTCTATAAATGTTGCAAGTGTCTGATCAATCAGAAAGGTTCTAACGTAGATTAAATCCTGCCAGCCTGCTAAAAACCCAAACAATGCAACTGCAAGTATTCCAGGTTTTATTAAGGGCAACATTATCTGTCGCCACACCCTTATCCTTGAAGCACCATCTATTATTCCCGACCATTCGAACTCCCATGGAATTGTATCAAAGAATCCCTTCATAAGCCAAACGGACATCGGTATCTCAAGCGCTGCCCTAGCAAGAACTACATAAAAGAAGGAGTATAGTCTCACAAAGGAAGGCTCTTGGGGAAACGTTAGGCGGTACAGCAAATAAACGCCCACAATCAAAGCAACTCCGGGGAAAGCATGGAGCATGAGGAGGAGAAGCATCATTAATTTTCTTCCCCTGAATTTCATTCTAGAAAGGGAGTACCCGGCAAGCGTGCTGATTAGGGTCACTATCCCAGAAACTCCAAGGGCAACTACAAGGGTATTCAGGGTTATTTTTAAGATATTCTGCCTTATTCCTCCAGTTATTGCCAATCTTCCCTGAAAAACATTTATCCAGTTTTCAATTGTTGGTCTAAAAGAGCTAAGGCTTAAATTGGTGACCATATCCTTGCTAAAGCTTGAAATAATCAGAAGTGCAAATCCCAGTATGAGCGGGAGACTTGCAAAGAGTATTGTAAGGACTATTATCCACTCGCCCCTCTTTGGCCTTGTTTCAACATCTCTCATTCTATATCACCCCTGGGCTCGTGAATCATTTTCTCAAACTGGAGCACTTTTAAGGTAACGAATCCTCCGAGAATGCCAATTATGGAAAGCAGCACCGCCGCTGCAGCTGCCAAACCTTGATCCTGCTCTCCTCTTCCAAATGCGGTATTATAAACATAGAGAGCAAGTGTTGTGCCGTAGTCCCTGCTCACCAGATCCCACTGAACAAGAAGGAACAAATGGGGATATGTTGTTAACAAGCTCAAGAACTGCCAAGTTAATACATACAAAAAGTGCCACTTCATCATTGGAACCAAGATCTTTCTAGAGATCTGCCATGCCGACGCTCCATCAACCCTTGCCGCTATAACGAGTTCCTTTGGTATCTGATTTAAAGCAGAGGTGAATACTATCATACCAAAGCTAACCCCCACAAGACCATTAACAAAGATGATTATGCTCCAAGCTCCCCACGGAACGATTTGGCCCCACGGAACGGGTTGAGAAAGCACACCAAGCTTCATAAGGATGGAATTTAAAGTACCAATATTACTCCCATGAAAGAAGTAGTACCACACCAAGCTGTAAACGGCTATGGGAGACATTCTGGGCAACAACCATAGAAGTCTAATGGCTGAAGCTGAGCTTTCATTTATGAAAAATGTTCCTAAAGCCAAAAGAAGACCTCCAAAGACATTTATAATAAGGGTTATCCCAACAAAAACGATAGTAGTTAGGAGCACAGTCCTCATTAACGGATCATGTTGGAACATATGGAAGAGCCTCTGATAATTGTAAAACCCCACAACCTCGGTCAAGTACCTCTCAATATTCCAGTTTCTCATCTTGGTAAAGCTTATGTAGATCGTGAATATTAAGGGGATCAGATAGAATAACCCAACCATTATAATCATGGGAGAAAGAAAAAAGGAAAGGTTTCGAAGCTTTTCTCCTTTCATAGTTCCCACCTCATGGGAATTTCCAGTCCTTTGGAATTTCTCCCACTACTTCCACGTTTTGGGCTAATTCTGGATCTGCATTGATTTTTTGGATAATGTAGTTAACACCTTCTTCTGGTGTCATTTCTCCTCTCAATACCTTATCCACGGCCTCTTTGAAGATATCGGCCAATGCTGGAGACTTTGGATGTGCTGGGGCTAGTTTTGTGTACTCGAGCATATAGCTCACATCGGCGAGGAACTTGGCGTTTATTGGGTGCACTGTGGTGGCAACTATGTCCTTTATATTATCCTTGACTTGAGGATCGAGATCAAGGTTGAGGTTCTTGAGATCATTGAGCCACTTCTCATCACTGATCAACTTTGCAGCTTCTTTCCTAACTGGTAGATGGGCACTTATCACACTGTGGATTGCGTTTATGTCGGGATCACTTGCCTTTATTATCATCAAGAATGCTAACTTGTGGTAAAGATCTTTGAGCTCATCGTACTTTGGATTTTGCTGGCCGGCTTTGGAGTTTATCATCCAAACAAACGGCTGGCTTAGAGTTACAGGCTTTAGACCCTTCTCTCCTGCTGGGAACAAAGTATAGGCAAACCAAGCTTGAACTTCCTCTGGTTTCAGCGGTCTTGGAGTGCCTTCTTTTCCGTAGTATTCCTTGGTCTGCCATTCCGTCCAATACCATGTACCGCCTATGTCGAAGAGAGTTCTTCCTTCAACTATTGCAGGATGAATCTGCTTTGCCCAGTCCCAGCTCATTATGTCTTTGGGAAGCAATCCATCTTGGGCAAACTTCCACTCTACGTAAAGCCACTTGTAAACTGCTGGAACATCAACCACAAGCTTTCCAGAGTCTTCATTGTACAGCTTGCCACCAAAGGCAAAGATGAATTGAATTAGGTCTGGATGTGCGGATCCTTTTCTGTGTATCAATCCCCACTCTACTCCGCTTTCCTTTGCTTTTTTAGCCCAGTAGTAAACATCGCTCCATGTGAATTCTCCGCTCTTAACGTTTTCTTCAATTCCCTCCAAGTTAAAGCCGATTTTTGCCGCAACATCTTTTCTTATGTATAGGGGCCTAGCTTCCGTGTCTTGTGGCAAGCCGTAAAGCTTCCCGTTGAATTTTGATGCCTCAATAAGTGAGGGATAGAAGTCCTCTATCACATTTTTGTATGCGTTTGCATATTCGGTTATATCAAGAATGTAGCCCTCGTCTGCAAGGGTCGGTAAGAATGCGTAAGAGTTCACAAAGAAATCCCCAGCTTGTCCTAGGGGCTGTTTGCTGAGATATTCTTGATAGGCATCTTGGAAAGAGGCAACATAGTGCGTATCCGTTATTGTTATCCTCACGTTAACCCCATTTTCTTCCCAAACTTTGTTTATTCTTCTCGCAGCTTCTACAATTCCATAAACTCTCATCACGCTGTTGGGGTCTCCAGATCCCCACGCAGAGAATTTTACTTCACTTACTCCGTTGCTTTCAAGTGCCTTCCCTATTGCCACAACATCCTTCACAAAGTCTCCAGTTAGCTCAACGCTTGTCGTTTTGGTCTCTGAGGTCTCCTGTGAACCAATGCATCCACTGGCGATCACTCCAAAAAGCACCACCATTGCCAGCAATATCCCCACTTTTCCCTTCACGGCCACCACCTCGAAAAGCTCTGGGATTCAAGATGCCAAAAGTGGCATAAGCTTATTATAATTGAAGATATGGTAGCAAAGCTACCGGTGATATTTTGGGAGTCAAATTTTATAAACTTTATGTAACTTTAGTCGGGTTTTAGAATGTGCATCACCGAAAGTGTTATATATGCTCATAAAAGATTATAAACCAAAAAATATTTAATGCATGTAAAATAACAATACTGGAGGTGAGAGCATGGTTCGTGTTGTAATATTAGGCCAAGGATACGTAGGGAGCATTTTTGCCCTTGGAGTTGAAAGGATAAAAACAGGAGAGCTTGGCTACTATGGAATTCCACTTCAGAACGAGCTCCCAATAAAAGTCGAAGACATAGAAATCGTTGGAAGCTATGATGTTGACAAAAACAAAATTGGCAAGTCTCTATATGAGGTTGTGAAGAACTACTGGGACGACAAAATCCCAGAAGCCCTCAAGAACATAATCGTAAGAAAGGGAATTCATCTCAGAAGCTTAAGAAACCTCCCCATAGAGGCTGAGGGCCTTGAGGATGAAATGAGCCTTAAGGAAGCTGTTGAAAAACTTGTTGAAGAATGGAAAAAGCTTGATGTTGATGTAATTGTCAACGTTTGTACTACAGAAGCCTTTGTTCCGTTCGGAAACAAGGAAGAACTTATAAAAGCCATTGAAAACGACGAGAGAGAAAGATTAACCGCAACCCAGGTTTACGCTTATGCTGCCGCTCTGTACGCAAAGGAAAGAGGAGGGGCGGCTTTCGTAAACGCTATTCCCACACTCATAGCAAACGACCCTGCTTTTGTGGAGCTTGCCAAAGAGAGTAACTTAGTTATTTTTGGTGATGATGGAGCCACAGGAGCAACACCGCTAACAGCTGATATCTTAGCTCACTTAGCTCAGAGAAATAGATACGTTAGAGACATAGCCCAATTCAACATCGGTGGTAACACTGATTTTCTGGCTCTGACAGACAAGGAGAGAAATAAAAGCAAAGAATTCACAAAATCAAGTGTAGTTAAAGACCTCCTCGGTTATGAGGCCCCCCATTACATCAAACCAACCGGATTCCTCGAGCCATTAGGAGACAAAAAGTTCATTGCCATGCACATCGAATACGTCAGCTTCAACGGAGCAGTTGATGAGCTTGTGATAACCGGAAGAATCAACGATAGTCCAGCCTTGGCAGGGTTGCTCGTTGATTTAGTAAGATTGGGTAAAATGGCAGTAGAAAGGAAGGAATTTGGAACCGTCTATGAAGTTAACGCCTTCTACATGAAGAACCCGGGGCCAAGAGAAAAAGGCAACATTCCAAGGATAATAGCCCACGAAAAGATGAGAATGTGGGCAGGGCTAAAGCCAAAGTGGCTCTAGCTCTTCAGCTTTTCTTTTAATATCCTCCTTGCAACTTCAAGAACTTCCTCGGGAGTTTTCTTAAAGCCCCCTCCCTTTGCTAGAATCTCACTTCCACCGCCACCGCCGCCGACTTCTTTGAGAACTTCTCTGAGGAGTTCATTCATGCGGATACCTTTCGTGTTTTTGTTCTTTGCAAAGATCACGTAATTTTTTCCAACTGCCAAAACTACTGTGTTAGGGTTCTTATCTACAAGATACACAATAAATGCCTGTGCGTCTTTCATGTCCATTGACTCAATGTAGGAGACTACTTTTATTCCGTCACTCTCATCGGCATTGGAAAGCAGTGCCTTGCCTTTCCATTCCCAAAGCTCTCTCCTCAGTTCAACTTTTTCTTTTTCGATGTTTTTGAGCTCTTGTTTTAGTTCTTCAACTCTTTCAATCAGGGGCCTATTCTTGTTGGGCATCTTATCTAGGCTTTCCCAGTAATCTTCCAAGAGCTTGTTTAAGTATATGAGAGCCCTATATCCACAGGCAAACTCTATGCGCCAGATGTTCTTGGTTTTTCTGTAGAAATTGAGGACTTTTATGAAGCCAACTTCTCCGGTATTTTTTACGTGAGTTCCTCCACAGGGAATTAGATCAACGTCTCCTATTTTCACCACTCGGATTTTTCCTGATATATCCTTAGGTAGGGATTTTCTAAGAGCGGAACTTACCTCTTCGGGAAGCTCCTCATATTCTTCAACCTCTACGGGAATGTTGGTCCAAACGACTTCATTGGCTTCAAGCTCTGCAGCGAGAATGTGTTCCCAAGTTAATTCCTCATCAAAATTGATCTCAATCTTGTTGTATTCCGGGAATATCTGAAATCCAGTGGTATCGCTGTTGTACATCCTTTTCAAGATTGCAGAAAGTATGTGCTGGCCAGTGTGTTGCCTCATGTTTTCGTATCTCCATTCCCAGTCAAGCTCAAGCTCAACTTCCTCCCCTTCCTTTGGAATCCTCCCTTTGAGCTTTCCTTCATGCCAGATTTCATCTTTTCCCTCAACTTTTTCAACTTCAATTCTAAAGCTATCCCCCTTTATTACCCCTCTGTCGCTGGGCTGTCCGCCGCCTTCAGGATAAAATATTGTCTTATCAAGCAATACCCTAATTCTATTCCCTCTAACTTCAACATCCTCAACCTTTGCAGAAGCCTCTCTTAGGTAGGGGTCGATATAGAACAACTTGAACGTCATATGTCTCACCAGAAGAGAATCTCAATAAAAAGATAAAAAGCTAACTAAGCCTGAGCTTTAGCTTCGAGAAGAGCCTTAACTCTCTTCAATCTGAAGAAGTTTTCCCTCTCCATCTCATCCAGATGCTGACTTATGTACTTCACAGTTTCTTTCATTCTTGGAATGATGATATATTCTAGGGCATTAACCCTTCTTTTTGTTTTTTCAATCTCTTTAGCAAGCCTCTTTAGTGTTTCCTCCACTTCTGCTAGCCTTATAGCCAGCTCAAGAACTTCTTCAAATTTTTCCGATGCAATATCCACCTTGGAAGAACTTGAAACAAAAGCATAGCCTCTCTCACTGGGGTCTCTCTTAAACCCCTCTGCCTCAATTAAAGGCACCGGTACTCCCATGATGTTTCTTCTTTTAATATCTATCTCTTTATTTGGCCTTACACTAAGGGCTATCTCGCTAAGCCTGACAATTCCCGTGTCTATCTCAGCTAATCTAAGCTGTTCAAATGCTTCCGCTATTTTCTGATTGAGTTCCCTTCTCAGTGCCAGAGCCTCATCGTATATTGTGAAGAACTCCATAATAAGGGCATCTTGCTTTTCCTTGAGAATTTTGTGCCCCTTTTCAGCCAGCTTTATCCTTCTCTTTAGTCTCAAAAGCTCCATTCTGGTTGGCTTGACTTTCAGTATTTTCGTCATTTAGCTCACCTCAAAATAAAAGAAGTCAAGAGGAGTGTCTGTATTTTGGATGGTACTTCTCTATGTACTTCCTCTCTACTCTCTTGAGCTCTGACTCCGGCAGTATTGATAGGAGATCCCATCCGAGGTCTAGGGTCTCAAAGATTCCCCTGTCTTCATCGTATCCCTGGGCGACAAACTCTCTCTCGAATCTGTCTGCGAATTCAAGGTACTTTCTATCAGTCTCACTTAGGGCTTCTTCACCTACAACCGCCACAAGGTCTCTAAGACTCCTACCTTCCGCATAAGCCGCATAGAGCTGCTGGCTTAGCTGGGAGTGATCTTCTCTTGTTCTTCCTTTTCCTATACCGTCCTTCATTAATCTGCTAAGGCTTGGGAGCACGTCAATTGGTGGGTAAATACCTTTTCTATGAAGGTCTCTGCTCAAAACTATCTGCCCCTCGGTGATATATCCTGTAAGATCCGGAATTGGGTGGGTAATGTCATCGTCGGGCATTGTGAGTATTGGCATCTGGGTTATGCTTCCCTTCCTTCCCCTGACTCTACCAGCTCTCTCATAGATAGTTGCAAGGTCAGTGTACATGTAACCTGGATAACCTCTTCTTCCTGGAACTTCTTCTCTTGCTGCTGAAATTTCACGCAAAGCCTCTGCATAGTTGGTCATATCCGTTAAGATAACCAGAACCTGCATGTCATAGTCAAAAGCTAGATATTCAGCAACGGTAAGGGCCATTCTCGGGGTGATGATACGCTCAATTGCTGGATCGTCTGCAAGGTTAAGGAATAACACTGCCCTTTCAATTGCTCCGGTCTCTTCAAAGCTCTTCTTGAAGAAGTTTGCCTCTTCATATGTGATACCCATTGCGGCAAATACAACAGCGAACTGCTCCTCTTCACCCAAGACCTTTGCTTGTCTCGCAATCTGAGCGGCGAGCATATTGTGAGGTAAACCACTACCGCTGAATATTGGAAGCTTTTGACCCCTAACAAGGGTATTCATCCCATCTATTGCTGAGATACCGGTTTGAATGAAGTCTCTTGGATATGCTCTTGCCACAGGGTTCAAAGGAGCCCCATGAACGTCTCTCCTGTCTTCAGGTATTATTTCAGGTCCACCGTCTATTGGTTCACCAATACCGTTGAATACCCTTCCAAGCATGTCCATTGACACCGGAACTTTGAGCGTTTCTCCGGTGAATCTAACTCTCGTCGTTTTGACGTCGAGGTCTCTTGTCCCCTCAAAAACCTGGACGATAGCTAGGTCTTCTCTCGCCTCTAGCACCTGCCCCTTTCTTTTCTCTCCACCTTCGACTTCTATTTCCACAACTTCCCCGTAGGCTACCCCTTTAACGCCTTGAACTATCATCAAAGGACCGTAAATCTTGCTTATTGTGGAGTATTCCATTCCGGGCATCTTTATCACTCCCCGTATTTCTTAAAGAGCTCCTCAAACTGCTCTTCTGTTTTCTTCATTAGTGAAGCTATTTCCTCAACGTTTGGATTGTACTTCATTCTTCCTATCTCCTCTCTAACAGGAAGCTTTGCAATTTCCTCTACCGGAACTCCCATATCTATTGCCCTCATTGTATAGTGGTAGAAGTTGAGTATAACTTTCATCATTGTTATCTGCTTCTTTGGAGGACAGTACGTGTCAACCTCGTGGAAGGCGTCTTGCTGGAGGTAATCCTCTCTGATCATCCTTGCTACGAGAAGGATAGCTCTTTCTCTCTCTGGTAATGCATCTGGGCCCACTATTCTAACTATCTCCTCAAGCTCAGATTCCTTCTGCAGGAGTGCCATTGCTTCATCTCTCATCGCCTTCCATTCTGGGTCAACGTTTTTGTGCCACCAGTCTTTTATAGAGTCCACATAGAGAGAATAGCTCGTAAGCCAGTTAATTGCCGGGAAATGCCTCCTCCTCGCCAGATCAGCGTCCAAAGCCCAGAAGACCTTAACGACTCTTAGAGTGTTCTGTACGACAGGATCGCTCAAATCACCACCTGGCGGAGAAACAGCTCCAATAACGCTTACACTTCCAATTCTACCGTCACTTCCTAACGTTCTAACCCTTCCGGCTCTTTCATAGAATTCGGCTATCTTTGAAGCTAGGTAAGCTGGATAACCTTCTTCACCGGGCATTTCCTCAAGTCTTCCTGAGATTTCTCTCAAAGCTTCGGCCCATCTTGAAGTTGAATCTGCCATTAAAGCTACGTTATAACCCATATCTCTGAAATACTCTGCTATTGTAATTCCCGTATAAATAGAGGCTTCTCTAGCAGCAACGGGCATGTTTGAGGTGTTTGCTATGAGAACGGTTCTCTCCATCAATGGTTTGCCTGTTCTCGGGTCTTTCAGCTTGGGGAACTCTTCAAGAACATCCGTCATCTCGTTTCCTCTCTCGCCACAACCAATGTATACTACAACTTCAGCATCACTCCACTTGGCTAATTGGTGCTGTGTTACTGTATTGTGAAGCAATGTTGGCATATTACCTCCAACGAAATTGTGGGTTTCAGTTGTTATGTCATACACTTCTTGAGGCTCGGGAATGTATTTAACTTCAACTACTTCATCAAAAAGAATGTGCTTGAGGTGATTCTCGGCTACCTCTTCAAGACCTACAAGCTTGGCAAACTTCCTGAAAGTCTCGTACGTCATGTTTTCCCCGTTTAAGTAGTTGTGAATCTCAATTCCCTCTCCCTTTAGTTCACTATACGGTCTCCCTAATGCATTGTATATACTTTCAACCTCAACTGGAACTATGTCAATGTTCGTGTACCCTCTTGTTTCCCTTTTAATTCCCAACTTTTCGAGGTTAGTCTTTCCGCTTATGGCAATTCTGTAGTACTCCTTACCTTTTATCTGCTTTTTCCTGAACGTTGCATAGATTCCAAGCTTTGCGAGCAGATAGCTCAGTCCGTAAGCTCCTTCTTCGGATGCTGTTGTTATTTCAATTTCGCCTTTTCTTTCGTGATAGTAACCGTCACAGACAATGTATGCGTTTATGAACGCTTTAACTACGCTAGGCGGTGAAAGTAGAAGTTCTCTAGGAACTTTCCAGTTTCTAGCCTTCTTACTTTCTGGGATTCCCAGCTTTCTGAAAAAGTCAACTAAAGGCTTGCTGTGGATTAGCAATGCTTTGACCGTCCTTTCCTGAACTATCTTACCATTAATTCCAAAGAGCTTTGTGGAAAGGAAGTTTGCTCTCTTAAGCAGAGACTCGTCATTGTTGTAAATTGCAACAGTTCTTGGCTTTAAGGTGCCATCTGCAATCAGATATCCAAGGAACTCTGCTAGATCCTCATCAAGAACCTCCGGAACTTTAATCTTTCTGCTCTTTCTGAAGTCTGGAGATGTTGTGAGTTTAACGTACTCACCGCCGTCTATTTTCTTCACGACAGCTATTCTGTCTCCAGGCTTTATATGCATGGCCATTACTTCCTCAAGGGCAAGGCCATCTTTCGTTACTCTGCCCGTAAACAGCTTGTGAATTGGAGTAACCTTTATCTTCCTTCCTGTTCTCGTTCTGATCTCAATCATTCCAGAGGAGATTCCCTTGTAGATGTGGGTAGCTTTAATCCCCACTATCCTGCCGTTTCTGTAGCCATAGACAGTTACTGGCGTTTCGAGTTCAGTCCATTCTTCATTTCCTTCAACAGTTTTTCTTCCTTTTCCGTCGAGCTTTTCATAGAGTTCCTTTATTTTGACTAAGCCAAACTCCTCAGTAAGCACTAAAGTATTCCCATCCACACATTTACCGCTACCAAATGGTCCCGGAATTGCAGCGGTTCCTCCTTTTGCCTGAGGGAAGAAAGTATCAATGGTTCTCTGACCAGTAATTAGCGGAACCTCTGGAGGGAGCTTCTCTTTGTATGGTCTTTTAACTCTAACGGGCCATCTTTGGTACATCTTAAGCTCCTTTATCTCCCCGTCTGGGGTTTTAACCTTTGCAATGACTTCTTCTATCGTGTAATCTCCCTCTTCAGCAATCTCTAATATCTCGCCTTCAATCCCGGGTGGAACCATTATTTTGTGCTCTATAATGCTCGTTTCGGGGACAACACCAATTATGTCTCCGCTGACGACTTTATCGCCTACCTTTACCTTTGATGTGAAGTGCCACTTTTTGTCCCTCGGCAATGCTGGAGCTGTAATTCCTCTTCCAATAAAGTCTCCGCTTTTCTCTCTCAAGATTTCGAGAGGTCTCTGTATTCCATCATAGATTGAAGTTAGCAGCCCGGGGCCAAGCTCAACGCTCAAAGAGGCTCCAGTTCCGACAACGGGTTCGCCGGGCTTAACACCTGCAGTTTCCTCATAAACCTGAATAACAGCCTTGTCTCCTTCCAGTCTAATTATCTCTCCAATAAGCCCAAGTTCTCCAACTCTAACGACCTCATACATTCTCGAGCCTCTCATTTCATCAGCTACGACCAGTGGTCCGGTAACTCTAATTATCCTTCCCATGCTTTTCACCTCTTTATCTCTACACCTATGGCTTTTCTAACGATTTCCCTCAATTGTTCCTCACCATAGAGTGACCCATACTTATCAGGAATTTGAAGGATTATCGGGAACGTCACATCAGGAATTTCGATTTTTTGAGCTAGCCGTTCAGTTATCAGAATTACACCAATATCTTCCCTTTCTACGAGCTCTTTTAACTTGTTTTTTGCTCTTTCTAACTCCTGAATAGTTTCTTCAAACGAATACGCCTCGTGAACTCCTGCAAGCCTAAAGCCAAGTGTGGTATCCTTATCTCCAAGAACCACTATTTTCATGGCAGCTCACCTACTACTCTCTTTATGATTTCTGGCTTTGCCCCGTCCTCTATTAGCTTTGTTACGGCTTTGAGCTTCCGTATTTCGCTTTCTTTTTGGAGGATGTAGTTCAATGGCACTGCAATGCTTAGAGGATAGAACCTCGTCAGCTCCGCCATTCTTTGAAGTATGTACCTATCAAATGCCTTTTCAAATGCCGAAATATCCTCCAGTATCTCTTCTCTGTGCTCCCTTATTATCCCCGAGTACTCTGTGGAGTCTAACTCTGCCAGAACCATCTCGACATCTTCCATGTTTGCAAGAGCTTCGAGAGTCTTTCTCTTGACCTTACCACCGGGTATCAGAGAATCTCTAAGCTTATCTGCCCCTAGCCCATGAGCTTTTCCCCTAAGTATCGTGCTTAGGTTTATCTTGTCGATTTTTAGCTTCACAAACTCCTGCAAAATTTTCTTTTCCTCATCTTTTCTTGTGGCTGCATATTTGGAGAGCTTCAGATAGTGGTTTTTGTAAAGTTCTGTTTCAAACTCCTCTGGTGTTATCTCCTTCAATAGAAGCTTTTGATAGGGTTCCTCATACTCTGTGCCTTCCAGTATAACGAGTATTTCTTCGAGGCTCTTTGCGTCGGCAATGGCCTTCACTTTTTCAACCATTGTGCCAATTTCGCTTATGTAATCCCTAGCTACTTCTCCCCTTAGCTTTGCTTTAACAGAAGAAGTTATGTTCCTAACGTCCCATTCTTCAAGCAGAAGCTTAAAGAACTCTCTGCTTCTCTTAGGGAGAATCCTATAGAAGAGCTCATATGTATCAGCAAGAGCCCTGTCAAGAGCCCTGTCTATGCTTTCGGAGTTCAAAACCGGAAGAGAGGTTAAGTATGGTTTGTAATCGCTGTCCTCAAGGTTCATGATAAAGTTGTTTAGAGTTTTTGATTCCGCTAACTCGTTGAACTTCTGCTCTGTGAAAAGCCTCGCCTCCATTGCTCTGATTCTGGCGTTTGGGTATGAATATGGAGTGTACTTCCACAAAATTTGTCCTGTTTTGTAGGCTACCCATGTAAATATGACCGCCAGACTGGTGTCAAGAATTGCTGTTATGGTGCTTACTTCCACTTTCCTCACCCAAACAGGGTTTTTGCTATTCTAGAGCGGAGATCACTTTGGAATCTCTCCATCCTTGCTTCAAACGTGTTATCTATTCTTATGCTTCCGTCGGAGTTGTATATTACTACTCCCCCTATGGTCTCTATCGGTGTTCCTATGCCTATTTCAATGTCCTTTCCGAGCCTCTCTTTTGCCTCCTTCTTAATGTCGTCCAAGTGTTTTTCCAATAGAGCGAGGGTCTCTTTATTTGAAGCTACTATCACCTTCTCTTCTCCCAGTTCTTCGATTCCCTGAATAATTAACTCTTTGAGGACTTCAAGGTATTCTTCTTCGGATATTGAGGTTAGCCTCTCCTTTAATGCCTCCAAAACCTCATTAATCAACTCCTCTTGAAGTGCAAGCTTCTTCCTTCTAACTTCAAGCTTGGCACTGGCGATTATTCTCTGCTTTTCAAGCTCTGCCTGTGTTTGAGCTTTTCTAATTATCCACTCAGCTTTTGCTTTTGCTCTTTTTTCAGCCTCCTTTCTAAGTTCTTCTGCTTTTTTTTTTGCCTCTTCTAGAATGTACTTTATTTTCAACTCTGCCTCCCTGTTGATCTCTTCGATAATTAGCTTTGCTCCTTCCATTGAGGATTCCTCCTGGTAATAATAGGGAGAAGGCTCAGAAGCCAACTCCCGTAATTATGAGGATCAAAGCCCCAACGAGACCAAAGATTGCCATTGTCTCGGCCATAGCGGCAAATATAATCGCTTGGGTAAATGTCTTGGGGTTCTTTGAAACTGCTCCAATTCCAGCTGAAGCTATTATACCCTGGGGAATTGCTGAGAGACCGGTTAGTCCAACGGTTAAACCTGCTCCCAAAAGAATGGCTGCTTTAATGAGGTTTTCTGTGGTAGTTTCGGCGAACTTAAATCCTCCTCCAAGTATACCTGACACGAGAGCAATTAGGAACAGGGTTATCAACCCATAAATACTCTGAGTCATTGGGAGACCTTGTAATAACAGTGCATTTCTAAAGTTCTTTTCATCCTCTGCAACTGCTCCTGCTGCCGCAGCTCCAGCAATTCCAACACCAAATGAAGAGGCTGCTCCAGCTATACCTGCCGCAAGTGCGGCACCCAATGCAACGTAAACTATTGGCTCCATTTTCCTTACACCTCCTAAATCTCTAATTCAAGCTCGGATACTTCTCTTTTAGCTTTAAAGGGCTCAAACCTCTTACCTTCACCTGAGTAAAACGTTCCAAAAAATTCAACATAATGCAAACGTAAAGCGTGAACAAATGCTCCGAGAGCGTTTATTGCCGTTGAAAAGATATGTCCTCCGATAAATACTACCAAACCAACTGCTATGCCCAGAGGCACTGGGCCTATTTTAATACCCCAGATCATTGCCACGATTATGTTTACTACCATCGCTATTCCTGCCGTTGCCAATGCTAATGCCATTAACCTAGCGTAGCTAAGCCAGTTGCCGATGAAGCCGAAGAAGTCTGAGATTGTCATCAATAGCCTCATTAGTACCGGCAAGTCACTTCTGATCTCAGCGATTACAAAGAGGACAATGCCTGGCAGTAAAAAGGCCTCTCCCAGTACAATACTCGTGAATCCTGCAATTGAAAGTGCAAGAAAGATTACTCCCAAAATTATGAGCATCCATGGAAGTTGTTCTAATACTGCATTGGCCGTTTCTTTGTTCTTTATCTTAACTATGAACCCCAGTGTATAGCCAATAAAGAGATGAAGCAGTCCAATTGCCAATGCTAGTCCCAAGACAACTAAAGCTCCTCTCATTGGGTCTAAAAGTGCCGGCACATTGATCCCTGCCCTCTGAAAAGCATCTCCAAAGTAGCTGCCAAAGAGGATTCCCATTACAATTGTGAAAAATGAACTCCACAAGAGAATGTTTGAGAACTTATAAACACCGTCGTTGAGCTTTTTGTGTCCCATTGTAAGCAATGCAGCAACTACTGCTATTATCAGCCCATACATAAAGTCCGTCAACATGAAACCAAAGAAAAACGAATACGTGAACGCCAATATGGGAGTGGGATCCAGTTCGTTGTATTTTGGAACACCAAACATTTCAGTCAGCATTTCAAAAGGTTCAATGAATTTGGGATTCTTTAGCTTTACAGGTATTTCATCGAGTTCCTCCGGTGTTGGTGATCTTACATTTACATAGATTTTGCCGCGGGATATCTTGTTAAGCCCCTCTAGGATTTTGGGAACCTCTTTTCTCGGTAACCACCCAGTAAGGGCAAAAGTCATGTTCGTTCTCACCAAATTGCTCAGCATGTTCGCTTTTTCCCTTTCATTCTCCATGAGTTCTTGATAGAAGACCAGCTCATCATGATATTTTTCGGCGAGAACTCTTGCCTCTTTTTCTGCTACTTCTAGTTCCTTGTTGAGCCTTGCTATTTCTTTTTGAAGAGTTTTTATAGCATCTCTTGGCTTTCCTTTCACGTCAGGGACTTCAATTCTTTCAAAGGAATATTTCGCAAGAATGGGATTAGCCTTGTCGTAGTCCTTTTTCAACAGGGCAATGGCAACAAGAACCTTTCCCTTCAAATCCCTCGAAACGTATGCTAATCTATCGTTGAGGGCTTTTTTTAGTTCTTCAATCAGGGGCAAAAACTTGTCTTTTTCAACAAAACCCACAACTATTTCCACACTTTTTGTAGGTTTGAGGTATTCCACTTCAATGTCCAATGCTGAAAGTAGCTCCAAGATTTCTATTTCAGTTTTTAATCTTTCTATTTCAGTATTCAAAGAAGTTATCTTGCCCTCAACGCTTTTTATTTCTGGCTCAGCATTTTCAAGAAAGCTTTCGATTTCTTTTATTAACGCCTCAATTCCCCTGTACTTGTATTTTTTCTTTGGTTTTAATTCCGGAAAAATGAATCCCTTAACCCCACCTGTTTCCTGTTCTTTGTAGGATTTCAAGAAATCTATAAGACGAGAAAGGCTAATGCTGTAAGATGCAGCCTTTCTATAGAACTCATTCGGGGCGTCTTTCTGGGCAAGATCAACATCAATTTCTCGAATCTCTAGAACTCCCTGCTCGTGGAGATAAGTCAAGATAGAATCCTTATATCTGTTTAGGCTCAACACCTCTATTTTGGCCATCTCTTCCGGTTTGAACATCTCTCATCTACCTCTAATGAGCTTTATTGCCTCTTCAATCGCTTGTTCAAAGTTTTGTGTGGCCTTAATCCTTATATCCTCAAGTTCTTTTTCACCCTCTTCAGAAATCTTTTTTGCTTCCTGCTCTCCTTCTGATCTTTTTGCTTCTATAAGGGAGTTCGCCTTTTCTTGGGCTTCTTTTAGAATTTCCTCTTCAATTTTTTTAGCATCTTCTTTTGCACGGTTTATTATTACCTTTGCCTCTTCTTTTGCCTTTTCAATTCTTTCTTCGGCTTTTTTCTCGGCATCCACAATTTCTTTAATGATTGTCTCCATGAGAAGCCCTCCGATGAATTTAATGAAAGTAACCAGTACAAAGGAGTGTTAAGTAAACGCTTTAAATAATTTATGCTCAAAAGTGCACAAAGGAGGACAGAAAAGATGAAAATTTTTGCATAAATGATAAAACAATAAAAGAGATTCAAGGATTAATTTGGATATAATTCAAGTCTGTTCTCCACTGCTTTTCTTCTGTTCAAAGATTTTTTTGATTTCGTTTAGAACTGAATTTTTGGCAAAAACAACCACTTCGCCCTTTTTGGGAAGTTTCGTATCCCCTGAGGGGATTGTTAAGTTCCCCTTTTCATCATATATTGCCACTATAAGGGAGTCCCTTGGCAAGTTGAGGTCTTTTACTGATTTTTCTGAAATTTCACTCTCATCATCCAAACGGAACTTAACGATTTCTGCTCCTTCTCTAGGGAACAAAACCCTATCAAACCCTGGAGTTGTCAAACTCCTGAAGATGTAGTTAGCTGCTATTTCTTCCGGGCTTATAACCACATCAAAGTATTTTTTTAGGTCTTCAACTCTTTCAAAGACTTCCTTATTTTTCGGTTTACTTATCCTGAGAACTGTCTTTACCTCAGGATTTAGGTGCTTTGCGAGAATGCACGCTAATATGTTTGCGTCATCTCTCCCAGTTAATGCTGCAAAAGCATCTGCCTGCTTCACATTAGCCTCTTCTAAGGTCTTATGGTCCGTAGCATCTCCCTCAATCACAAGACCATTAATAAGGAAGGAGAGCTCTTTGGCTCTCTCCTTGTCTATGTCAATTATTGTAACATCATGCCCCTCATTTTCCAGCATTTTAGCTACAAGGTATCCAACCCTTCCGGCCCCCATTATCACAATAAACATCTACTCTCACCTCTCTTCACTGAGGAGCACTTTTGCTATTTCAGCATATGCTGGCCTTGTTATCAATATTCCAATGAGCACTCCAAGTATTGTGGTGAAGGCAAAGCCCCTTAAACCTCCCACGAAGAACTTGAAGAGAAAGCTCATTGCAACTATTGTGGTGGTTGCTGATGCCCAGATAACGAAGAACGCCCTTCCCATTCTCTTAAGTATTCCACTTCTCTTTGTGATTTTTTCTTTCTTTCTTCCGCCCAAAAGCTCGTCTGTTATGACTATTTGCTGATCAACTCCAGTACCTATAGCCGCTATTATACCAGCTATACTTGGCAAATCGAGATTCCATCTTATCAGTGCAGCAACTCCCAAAATTGCAATAACTTCACTTAAACTTGTAAGTACTACTGGAATAGCTATTCTTGCTTTTCTGTAGTGGAGATAGACTATTAATCCAACTACCAGCAAAGCCACTATTCCAGCTTGTACTACTTGTTTTCTAAACTGCTCTCCCAAGGTGGGAGGGATGTAGTTAACTCCTTCTACAAAAACTTTTACTGGAAGTGATCCACTCCTTAACACCACTGAAACGACCTGAGCCTGTCCCATTGCTGCAATGTCCTCTTTGGATCCTCCAATTGAAATTGCCAATTCGGTGTGGGGTTCTCCAGTGGTGAGTCCTTCTTGAAGTCTATATGGCCCATAAAGACCTAATATTCTCCTAATAAATTCATCTGCAGCCTCTCCAGCCCTTGGTTCTCTCTTTTCAACTTTTATTCCCAAGTTCTTCAAGGTCGATTCTAGCTCTCCATTAACGCCCACGAGGATAACCTTTTCTTTCCCTTGGGCAAGCTTGGCTATTTCCTCAACGCTTTGATTTGTGTAAGGGACTACATCAATGTTGAATGCCTCTTTAAGCCTTTGTGGTAAAGGTTTGGCATCAGGCACAAACTGAAATTCATTTGAGTTCATTAGTGTGTATATCTCTTGTGAAACTATCAAAGTTGAATTTACCGGCGGGTCGAGAAAGATGTCTACGGGATAGCTCACTTTTCCCAGTGCTAACTGTGCAAACTTTTCCGCGGCTTCTTTAGATATTGAAAACGGAACAATCCAAGCTCCCTCTCTAGGCTCGTAGCTTACCTGATCAACCCTCTTTATGTCAGCGCCAGTTGCAAATATGACACCATTGAATTCAGCGTAGAAAACACCCTGACGGTTTATGGTGTCTATAATGCTGTTTGCCTCCTCTTCCGTGACATTAGCAACTCTTATTTTTATTATTTGATCTCCCCATGGCTCTAACGTGATATCTTTAACTCCAAGAGTGTTCAATCTATTCTCAAGGGAAATCCTGACCTCTTCCATAGTTGACTGGTCAACAGGTTTTTCAAGCTGTACAGTTATTTCAACACCTCCACTTATGTCCAAACCATAGGTAATCCCCTGAGCAATTATTGTTAAGATCGAGCCCACAATAACGAGGATGAGTAAGAGAACCCTACCGTTCAAGAGGAGCTTCTTTAGATTCATTTTTTCTCACCCCTTTGTATGTACCATCTTAGCACTCCAGCATTGAGTATCCATGTGTTCATGAAATCAGCCAGCAATCCAAAAATCAGTACAGCGGCTATCATATCTATGACTTCTGCTTGGGAAATTGCCCATAATGAAGCTAAAGCTCCCAAGGTGGTCGTGCTCATAGTAAAGCCCGTAGAGACAGCTGAAAAATAAGCCTCCTCAACTGTATCTTCCTTTCTTCTCAAAAGCTTGGTGGTGAGGAGTATGTTGCTGTCAACGGAATAACCTATAAGCATTAATAGAGCAGCGATTGTGGCTTGAGTTAGCTCCAAACCAAAGATGCTCATCAAGGCGAGTGCTATTACCATGTCTGAAAGGGCCGAGAATATCACAGTCAACGAGGGGACTGGAACCCTAAAGAACAAAAACACAACAACAGCCATCCCTAGAAATGCTAGAGAAATTGCTTTCAAACTTTGTTCTTGAGCCGTTCTTGATAAGCTGGGCCCAAATTGGGTTTGTGAAATTGTTGCATCGGGATATTTTGACTTTATGAGTTCGATTATTCTTTGTACGTTAACATCGGTGGATGCCCTTACTTCCACTCTTGTGTCCCCAGTAATGCTCTTAATTTCTCTAACTGTTACTTCAAAATTTTCCGCTTTTAATAGGCTTTCAACATCTTTTGCGTCTGCATTTCCTCCATGAATAGTTATAACCACTCCTCCCTTAAGATCTGTTCCAAGGGTTGGAAAATGTATCACCAATATTAAAAGTGCTACGAGAAAAACGATTAATGGGTAAGTTATCATTTTTTTAGGATCTGCAGTTGCGAGTTTTTTGAGGGTATTTTCGAGCATTGTGTTCACCTCTATGGATTTTTAATGTACTGTATTGTCTTTTTAGATACTCCACCGTAGCATTTAAAAATCTATTCAATAGCCACCTATAAAGAACAAGTTTTAAAACCTAAGGTGAATAACTGAAGTAGGTGATGCTCATGGACACCATTGGATATCACTACGTGGTTGAAGCCTCAGGATGCGATCCAGAGGTTCTAAAAGATCCAAACAAGATAAGAGAGATTTTCTTAGAGGCAGCAAAAGTAGGAAACATGGAAGTTAAGGCGAGCTACTTTTTTAGGTTCTCACCGACTGGAGTTAGTGGAGTTGTTATTGTTGCCGAGAGCCATATTTCCGTTCATACATGGCCAGAGGAAGGATATGCGGCATTAGATGTTTACACATGTGGCGAGAAGGCAGACCCAGAGAAGGCCGTTGATTACATCCTTGAGAAATTCAAAGCTCAGTACGCTCACGTCTCAGAAGTCAAAAGAGGTATCAAAGAGGAAGAGGGCACATTCACCCACATGGTCCTAACATGGGAAGAAAAATTAGACAGAAGAAACGAAAAATAATCACTCCAGGAGTTTTTCGAGCTCTATCTTTATTTTCTCTATCTTATCTCTGAGGCTCTCAAACCTGATCTTGTACGTCTCGAGCTCCTCAATTCTCTGTTTGAGCTCATTGTTCTCTTTTAAAAGCTCATTGACTTTTCTCTCAAGCTCTTCTTTTTCTTTTCTCCACTCATCGGCAAGCCCCTCAAACTCCTCAACTTTCTTTTCAAGCTCCATCTTTTCACGTGTTATCTCATCGACCAATCCTTCCAGCCTTTTGATTTCCTCTTCTTTTGCCTTGAGCTTTTCTTCAAGCTCTTTAATTTTTGCCTCCTCACTCTTCTTGCTTTGTAGCTCCATAATTTTTACTTTAGCCTCTGCGAGCTCTTTTTCAAGCTCTTTCTTTTCCTTCCTGACTTTTTCGAGTTCCGCTTTCGTTGTTTCGAGTTCTTTCTTGAGTCTCTCTATCTCCTCTCTTGCCTTTTCCAAGCTTTCAAGGTCTACAGTTTGCTTCATCTTTTCAAGTTCTTCTCTGACCTTTTCGTATTCAATCTTGAGCTTTTCATACTCCTGCATAAGCTTTTCATATTCTTCCTTAGCAATAACTTCCTTTAAGCCACCCTTTTCAATCATTTCAATAGTTTTGATTAGCTCATCGAGCTTTCCTTGCTTTATCAGCTCGTAGGTTTCTCTAACAAGTTGCCCCGCTTTGCTTTCTCCCTTGAGGTGTTTTCTTATTGTCTGCTCAGTTCTACCAAGTTCCCTCGCAATCTCGCTTGTTGTCATTCCTGCTTTTTCTCTCGCAATTGCTCCCGCTGCAACCGCTAAACTGTCAACCCATGTTAACCTTTCTGCCGGGTCCTTGATTAGCTCAATAACCTCCGGCCTAAAGAGAGTCGCAAAGAGGAGAATGCTTTCTAATTGGTGAATCTCCTGCCTCCCAACAGGGTTCAGTGGAATCTCAACTGTCATTCCCCTCACCTCCTCAAATTTCTACAATTCCGCCTCTCTTCAGAACTTTGTTCGCATAGACTGTTATTCCCTTGTCGGTTATCTCAAATGGATGCCTTCTCATTGAATGACTTGTACCACGCATCTTCCACACTATGAGGGAGCGTTTAAGCTCGCCATCGATCTCGTCAAGATCAAGTCTTATGATACCGTCAACACCGTGCTCTACTCCAGGCCCTCCAAATCCCCTTTCTCCAACGCTGATCTGGCTCACAAATATACTTGTACATCCAGTACCAGCTAAGACCCTCTTGAGCTGAAGGATTATGCTTCTAGCCATAGCGGGCTTGTTTATATAGAGCGTCGTAACAGAATCGACAACAACCCTTTTGGCATTGATGTCTTTTATAGCTTGCCTCAATACATCTATGAACTCCCTAATATCGGTTAAATCATGGACTATATACTTCTCATACTCTTTAGACTTCCCGATTCCGGCTGTGAAGGCATCCACCATGGCAAACATTCCTTGCTCTTCATATGGCTTGACATCCCATCCAAACTGAGCCATATTTTGCCTAACTTGAACTGGATGCTCTTCAAGAGCTACATAGATTCCGGGTTCACCCATTTGTAGACCATTCCATAAGAACTGCTGACTGAATATTGTCTTTCCTGTTCCCGGGCCTCCGCTGAGCAAAACTACGTTTCTCTCTGGAATTCCCCCATGAAGTATCTCATCCATCCCCGGAATACCAGTTTTTACCCTCTTGATCACTCTCTCACCCCCATAACTGATCTTTATCTGATTTAAGCGAGTTAGAGAGAATAGTGATTTTAGTTACCAATTGGTATTATATATCAAGGATATTTAAAGTTTACGGTTAAAAACTACAAAAACGCTACTTGTGCCGCCTTATGAATTCCCCAATGTCCGTAATGTTTTTAATGAACTTCTTTTCGCTCTTTGGGTTTATAATGCCGAGTCCGAGGATTAAACCCTCTTCATTTAGGATAACAAGCTTTTTGCTCCCCTGCCAGTTATACTCTTTGACCCCTTTTTTCGGCACGTCTTTGCCGGTTGTAAAAAGAAATGCAGTTTTTGGCTTTAGAACCGCATAGTTCTTCTTAATATCCACAAAATAAAAGAACTCAATGTTTGGATAGAATTTCTCAACAAGGTTTTTGTCAACTTTTATTGTACCTACAAAGGTCCCAAATGCGTAGGGCTTTACCTTTAGGTTTTCTATTTCTCTCCAAACTTCCTCGTTTACCGCATACACATCCCTAAACTTTCCCTCAACTATTCCAAAGAACTCGTGCTTTAACTCCCCAAACTTTTCAGCTTCCTTCATTATTAAATCAAACTCCCAAGAGGAAGCCCTTCTGTATCTAAGTTCCATTGTTTTCACCATTCAAAAGACTGTTTAAGCCCTCCAGATCAGTTTTTTCAAATTCTTTATGAAACCTCACACCGAGTTCTGCTACTTCCTCCCTTGTTATAACCTCTTTCCCTTCGCCAATCCCTGGACAGCTCTCATCATAGTAGAGCCACAGCTTTTCTCCATTATATTCAAAGGGCTCCTCACCTTCAATGCCAAGCGGCTTGTAGGACACCATAAACGGATAGATCTGACAAATTAAGGGGTTGTAGTCGTGGATTTTACATTTCCCAGTCTCTGGATCGTGGAAAACACACCCAAGATCCCATTCCCTATAGGCCAAAACAAAGCGTATTTTCCCTTCTTCTGCAGTTAAAAGGATAAAATCCTGTGGATCATGCCCCCTTCTCATTATGTTCTTTATGTCATGCAAAGTTAGGTAAATGAACCTCCCCCTACAACAGTCTAAGCAGAATTTGCACTCAAACTTCACATCGCTTTTCAATGGTTTTGGCTTGAATCTCACTTTTTAATCCCTCATAAAAAGCTCTTCCCGAAACTTTTAAATCTCTCGGAATAGAAAACAAATGTATGAAAGCGCATTCTATCATAGTGATAATCTTGGCAGTTCTCATGGTCATGTGTATAAGCCCTTCTCAGGTAAAACTCAAGGGATTCCAGTTCTCAGAAGTCCCGAATGTTAAACGTCTTTTTGAGGAGTATGAAAATACCATCGGGAATGAAACCATAACCCTTGAGATAGCTTTTGACGGCTGGAATGCTACAATTGAAGGAGTCCAAGAGATCGAGCTTTCCCTAAGCTCTCCGACTACAATACCCCTTCTCTTTGAGAACTCATCTATCTTAAAATTCGAGGTCGAGGAAATTGAAATTCGCGGCGCAAAGGCTAATATAACAGCCCTTTATGACGGCAGATACGGTCTTTTGCTACTGGATATAGAGCCTATTGAAAATACCCAGCGGATTAAAATTTCCTATACCTCAAAATATCAGCCTCTTTTTGACGTTAACATGAGGGATATAATAGATTGGCACATTAAATCAACCAAGAACTCTTTCTATCTCCCACCCGAGGCTTATATGGTGCTTTCGAAGGTGAAGGGAAATTTAGCGATTAAAGTTTCTTCCCATCCCTCTAACTACACCATCGCAGGTCTTTTAAAGCTTCCAAGTGATAAATACAAGCCGCTTCTTCCGGAGGGAGATACTTTCCACACAGATGGCGGGAGATTTTACATTCTTTTGGGAAAGTGGAACACCCATGAGAGATCAATTAAAATAGATGGCAGAAGTGTAAGGGTCATAGCACTAACAGATGAGGGAGAGTGGGTTGTTGACGAGCTTGCAAAAATTCTGAAAGTGTATTCCTCCTATCTGATCCCATATCCGTACGATGAGTTCGTTTACATCAGAATCAAAGGACATAGAAATGAAATTGAAGGATTCGGGCTCTATGGAGGGGCAGCAGGGACTCAATTTGAAAACCTTATTCCCCATGAAGTTGCCCACAACTGGTTTGGAATATATGCGGAGCTTGGACTTTTGGATGAGTCCCTCGCAACATACACGTCATCTCTCTACAAACCGACGCTTGAAAAAGCAGACTACTGGGAAGGAATATGCCTCAGCTCGAGGGATAGAACACCGATAGTTGATATTAACGCTGTCACAAGAAAGCACCAAACCAACCTATATCAAAGGGGTGGCTTTATTTTCCGCTCTCTACAGTTTGTTGTTGGAAACGAAACCTTTTTCCAAGGGCTTAGAGAGCTCCTTGAGATTTGCCACGTTAAAGACTGCAGGGAAACTGAGAAAACGTTAAATCTGATTAAGGAAATCTATGAAAACCTAACCGAGCAAGATTTAGACTGGTTCTTTAGGGAGTGGTTTTATAGGGCGGACTACCCGAACTTCACGGTTTCAAGCTTAAAACTCCTTCAAAAGGATTCAAACTACATTTTAAAGCTCAACATAAGCGAAGAGAACGGCTTTGTAATGCCCCTTGAAGTGAGGATTGTTACGTCAGTGGAGAACATAACGAAGAGAATCTTCGTGAATGGGTCATCTGTTTTAGAGATCGAGACCAAGGGAAGACCTACAATGGTGATTCTCGATCCAGATGACTGGGTACCCAATGTTAACGGCTCCTCCTATAGGATTAACTGGGAAAAGCTCACATTTGAGAGAATCGAGAGAGAAGAAAGGGAAATAGATGGAGTTAAAATAGTTGTGAACTGAAAGCTTTTTCTGCCAAAATTAATGGAAGAGCACAAACAAAATTTTGCTATCCGGGCTTCTCAAATGCATGGGATTCCCAAGTAGTATGCATTTATCTTCTCCAGATTATTTCAATGTACATACCAATTAGACCAAGTTCAAATGCCACTAGAAGTAACGTCGATGCGCTGAGGCCTTTGATGCTTTCAACTGCAAAATATACCAAGAGAATGCTCAAAAGAATTCCAGCCGTGCTTATAGGCAGGTTTTTCTTTAAAATCGCAGGCAATAACACCAAAACGAGCATAAAGTATAATATTACGAGGGGATACTTAGCATATCCACTTAATAATGCCACTCCCCCCAAAAGAACTCCAAAAATGGAAACAAGGAATAAGGAGTTGTCTGTTTTCATTTTGCCCACCTCATGGCCCGATTATTGTACACGTTTCCTCACTAATTTTTCAAAAGTTATAAATGCCAATACCCCGACAATAGCGTTCGACATCTTTAGGATGACAGTTCTAACAACTTGCTCGGATAACGAGCCTGCAAGGAAGTTCGCCAACAGCATCATAATACCCCATACTACACTCGCTAGAATAATGCCAGGAAATTCCCTCCAGGTTATAAGGAAATATCCTATCACCATAGGGGACGCTATTGTCCCAAAGGCTACAAGAGGCGGTGTATTGTCCAATACCGCCAACCACGTAAAAATTAAAGATAATGCAAGAATCAAATAAAACCTCTTGTTACTCAACTCTCTCATTTTGCACACCTCATGGTCCCGGTGCTAAGTAGTCACAGTAAGTCCCCTCTTCGTCACAGCATCCAGTAGCACACAAAGGACATGAAACTATAACACAATAAAGACATTCTCCACATGCCCATACATTTCTTCTAGCACATGCTCCGCATGGAAATGTACAGTCGCCACAACAACCTACCATACATCCCCAGTTATAGTCACAACAGTACGAGACACAGTCTGCGAAGTAGCCACAGTCTGCGTCACTTGTGCATTCGTGCTTGCAACTGCTTAGTGGTGTCACTTCGCCGTTCGTGGTTATTGCTTTTGTTGTTAAGCGTTTTTCAGTATTTGAAACAGAGAACTCCAACAGATACGCCCTCGTTTTAACTCCTTGTACTGGTTTTGAGAATTCATAGTAAAATACTATGTGCTTCTTGTCTTTCAATGGAATTCCCATGGCAAGCATTTCAATCCTCTCGCCGTTATAGTCTACAACGTGCTTTACTATCTTGACATTCTTATAGTCAACTTCCCAAGGCTTTGCCAAACTCCTAAGGTCCTTGCTAACGAGGATTTTGGTAAAAACACGCACTGAAGACCAGTTCTCCGGAGCTTTTTCCACAGGCTTGACTTCTCTAAATGGATTCACGCAACCTTTAACTTCTGGGAGCTTGGGTTGGCTTACTGCGTAAGCTGCGTACGCTCCAACCAGCAACAAACCCACAAGCAAGCTTAACTTCTTCCTCATTCGCCCCCCCAAGCATGAGGAAATTTTCACAAATAGTAAGCACTCAAACTATATAAAATTTACCATTAGAAAAAACGAAAAGACAAAAGAAAAAACAACAAACAACAAAACAAAGTAAAAATACGCAACGTTTAGTTCAGGTGTTCAAATGCGCATCAAACTCTTTGCTTTTCACAAAGTTTGCATAGCCCTTGTCAAGCCTCTTGCTCACATATGGGCCATCCTTTCTATAGCCAAACTTTCTGTAGTATTCCCTAACGCCAACGCCACTTATGATGAGCATCTTCTTTGCATCGAATTCTTCCCTCGCTATTCTCTCCGCCTCAGCTAAAAGCTCCCTTCCGTAACCCCTATGCTGCCACTCGTACTTCGGCTTTCCACCTATTGGAACCAAAGGTCCATAAACGTGGAGCTCCCTGACTATAGCAGATGGACAGCAGTTTATTTCCTTCCTGTGGGCTTTTTCACTTGGGATTCTAAGCCTGATGAAGCCGATTAGAATGTCGTTCTTCACATCTTCAAAGCTCAGGAATACCTCATGTCCCTCGCTTGCTTTATAATCCTCCCTTAGCAATTTGATGTGCTCAACTTCAGGCTGAACCCCAAACTTCTGCATCTGATGCCCAACTTCCCTAAAACGAATCTCTCTCGGCCTTATACCTCTCTTTATAAGCTCATTGAACACCAGCTGTCCCAAATTGGAGTGCTTTACTCCAGCTTCAACAAGCTGAACCGGGATGTCTCTCTGAATCCTCATAACTCTAACCCATTTTGGAAGGAGTTTGTACACCTCAACAAGCAGCTCAACGGCTTCTTCAGTCGTGTAGGGCCTGTATTTCCCTTCCTTATACCATCTGTAGAGGAGCGTGTCCTTTGTGACCAGAGTGGGGTAAATTTTGAGCATATCAGGCCTGAAGCGCTCATCTTCAAAGATTATTTGGAAGGCCTTTAAGTCCCTCTCAAAGTTGCTCCCCGGCAAGCCCGGCATCATGTGGTAGTTTATCTTAAGACCGGCATCTTTGAGGAGCTGTGTGGCCCTTACCGTATCCTCAACGGTGTGCCCCCTCTTTACCCTCTCATAGATGAAGTTGAAGACCGTCTGAACTCCAAGCTCTACTCTCGTTGTGCCGAGCTTAAGCATTCTATCGATTTGTCTTTCCATAGCCCAATCTGGCCTTGTTTCAATAGTTAATCCCACCATTCTGACCTTCGCCTTCTCGTTCTTTCTCTGCTCTTCCTCGAGATAATAGTACGGTTTTCTGTGAGTTTTCTCCCAGGCCTTTTTGAAGAGTGGGTCTTCGTCAATCTCTCCAAAAAGAACTGCCTTTCTAATTTTCTCTTCAAGGTTCTCAATGTCCTTGAAATAAGGGAAATCGTTCATAGCTTTGAATGCCTCTTTTATGAACCACTCTTGGTAATCTAAATCAACAGCAGGGAAAGTTCCACCCTGTATAATGACCTCGACTTTATCTATATCGTGGCCGATATCATAGAGCTGCTTCAAGCGGTTCATCATTATGAGATAGGGATGATAAGCATTCTGAAGAGCCCTTAAAGCTGATGGCTCCTTTCCAGTGTAGCTTTGAGGAGAGCCCTCACTTGGGCCTCCGGGACAGTAGATACACCTGCCGTGCGGGCACGGAAATGGCTTCGTCATCATTGCAACAACGGCAACCCCGCTGATTGTCCTGGTAGGCTTCTTCTTGAGGAAGTCCTTGAACCTCTCCCTATCTTCCCTGCTCATTACCCTAAGCACGTCTGAATTAGTGGGAATCTTTGAGAGATGATATTTAGCAGCGATTTTAACCTTAAACCTATTGAGCTCTCTCCTATCCTTAATCTCGCCCGAAATTACGGCCTTTGCAATTTCCTCGCAGGCTTTTCTATATTTTTCCTCCATTCTCATCACGTTCATAGAAGTGAGCTGACATTTAAAAGTGTTAACATTGCACATTAAAAAAGAAAAAGTAAACCAAAAATCAAAACAGCAAACCTACAAGATAAGGAGCCGCAACAAGCACCATGAATAGTATACCAATTGAAACTCCGTTCCTAACGAATGTTGCAGAAATAAGGCCTACCAATATTGAGCCAAAGATTCCTGCGATTCCAGCATCATTGTATGCCAATACAAGGACTATTGCTAAGAATGTAGCATACAATGCTTCTGCAGGTACTTTTTTAAAGACAAATCTGGTTAATTGCTTTGAATACTTTATGAGTATCAAATACGCAAGTACTGCAGCAAATAAAGTTGCATAAACAGTAACGAGGATTATTGTTGATGTTGAATATCTTTGAAGAAGGACGTCTCTTGGAGTCAATCCACCAAAAGCTGCAAGTTCAGCAAAGAATGGATGTGCTGGTCCTGCTGACATTGGTCCCGTAGGAACTCCCAATGCAATGAGGGGTATAAGAGTTCCCCCAATATAAGTAGCATTCTTTATGGCATCTCTGACTGCATAAGCCATAAGAGAGCCCTTAAGTTCATCTTTTTGGCTTTCCTTTACAAGATCCCCAAAGAGAACTGTTAATCCTACAGGGCTCATGAAGGTCGCTAAAATTCCACTTAACCCTGCCAAGACGGAGGAAAGCATAACTTCTACCTTGGTAAGATGATGCAAGGGGTTTAATGATATTTTTCCAGTTTTTACTAGCTTAATCCGGGCATAGTCTTGTCGCTTTAAATGATGGTTATTCGGTGAAATTAATGTTAAGAGCTCGTAGAGTATTGGGCCAATTGTAATTGCTAGAAAGATGCTTATAAAGGCTGACTGCCCATATAGCCCCCTAAGGCCCTGAACAAGCATTGCAAATGGGAATATAGCCAACAATGCAAGTACCTTTGCCTTTGACATCACTGCTAGTAAAAGTATCCCTGCAACAATCAAATAAACCCAACCGGGCCAGCCTAAGGGCCCAGCAGGGTTTTTAAGTAATTCTCCAAGAGGCGTCAAGTAGAAAGACAAAGGCAACGTTATTGCTATGGCAACTACCGTACCAATGACACTAGCAGTTATCCCCTTTCTTAAGATAATCTCCGAATAACCATATTTCCTGGCCACTAATGCATCTGGAACCTGAGGTACAGCCATAACGCCACCGGGAATTGCAGCAAGTGCCGTAGGAACTGCATCTGCAGCTTTAAATGCGACTATTGTACCCATGAACCAAGCAAGAACAAGCAGAGGATCAAATCCAGCCGCTAGGAAAGCTAAAGTTATTGGAGCAATTGTGGCAGTTTCGTCAGTTCCGGGTATCATTCCAATTATTATATACAACAAAACCGAAAAAGCCGTTAGGAAGGTAACTTGGATTAAAAGGCTGGCGATATCCATTTTACTCCCCCTCCACGATTCTTTTTGGCTCAATTATTGAGGTAGACACTATAAATCCAAAAAATGCTCCAAGAGCACTTAGAGTCACTCTCAATGCATTTAGCAAGTCCTCTCTTCCTAGCATGCTGACTATCTTGGGGGCACTGAAATACATCAAAAAAGCCAATCCGCTCGTGATTAAAAATGCCTTCAGGAAGTCATGTTCTGCTATCACTTCTCCAAAAATTTCATATAAATTTTGACTTGTTTTACCCATAGTTGTTTCACCCGATTGCAGGTTTTGTATTTTTTGTGTATTTAAGGATTTCGGCTATAGTTGATAATCTTTTATGTAATTGTCGAGTATTATAGGAAAGGTTTAAACATACTTAAAGGTAATTATTAGGTGGTGAAGAAAATGGCGAGTAGGGATAAAATTGTCGCGTTCCTTGATGAGTATTTAAGCATAAACTCTTTTCCCGATAAATCCCGAAACGGACTACAAGTTGAGGGAAAAGAAGAGGTAGAAAAGATTGCCTTTGCAGTTGATGCCTGTATGGACACCTTTGTTAAAGCCAGAGCTCTAGGAGCGGATATGCTAATAGTACATCATGGCTTAATATGGGGGGGAATAGAGTACGTCAGAGGGCTTGTACAAAAAAGGCTTAAGTATCTTCTCGAAAATGAGATGAACCTCTACGCCGCTCATTTACCCCTCGACGTTCATCCCGAGGTAGGAAACAATGCACAGCTTTTGAAGCTCTTAGATTTGGAGCCAAAGGAGCCCTTCGGAGAGTACAACGGAATAAGCATTGGATACATTTCGGAATTTGAGGAACCAAAACCTTTACCCCTGGTGGCTCAAATACTTGTAGAGAAGCTGAAGACTGAGTATGTAAAAGCCTATGAATTTGGAGTAGAGGAAATAAAAAGCGTTGCAGTAGTCAGCGGCAGGGGAGGATTTGCAATCCCAGAGGCAATAGAAAAAGGTGTTGATCTCTTCATAACGGGAGAGTTTTTACACGACGACTACCACACAGCTAAGGAAGGACGGTTAACCGTTATAGCGGCAGGACATTATGCCACAGAAACCCTCGGCGTTAAAGCATTAATGCTAGTATTGAGGGAAAAATTTGGAGTTAAGACTGCCTTCATTGACAATCCTACTGGACTGTGAGAAGTGATATATACTCTTTTCTCCTTATAAAAAACCAATATAAAAGCCAGCAAAATCCTTTGGAGAACTAACTAGATGATAACAGCTAGTTACAGAGAGCACAAAAACGGAATGATAATTTTCGATTACTCCCCTTTCACAGGATTCTTCTACAGGGCTCTATTGTGACTTTCTGGGACTTTTTAAAAGAAGAAAGAACAGAAAGGACTTACCCTCCCTCGAGGAGCTTATCCGTTCTAGCGTCCCTTATGCTGTAGTGCAGGTTATTGTAGGCGTGAATGCCTCTTAGAGCACTGTCTTCAGTGCCGACTATAACGAGCATCAATTTGCTCTCATCCCAGGGGTTTTTGATAACTTCAAATGCTCTGATACTCCCTGTGTATGTTTTTCCTGTCACATTGCTGTAAACGGAAGTTCCATTTACCCTTATCACCATGTGGTTCTCAAGCCTCTTTAGGAGCTCGCTGTCCGGGAGAAGAACGAGAATAATGTTATTTTTGAGGTCGTTATCGTTAATATCAGCTTCTTCCTCCATTCTCAACCTAAACCTCTCGCCAATCCTTTCCGCCAAGTGACGCGTAGTGTTACCCCCATGGTAAACCACAAGGCAGCCTTTTTCGGAGAGCCTCTCTGCAAAATCATTTACGGTCGGCCATTCAGGCAGTTCAACGTTTTTCCCACCGTTGGTCCTTTTGTATACCTCACCTATGATCTCGGCGAGCCTCGGCATGAAGTCGTCGAAGGTTCTATACCTGTCTCTGTTGGGGACGTACTCGTTCACGTACGCGTTGTAGACATCTTCAATGAAATAGAAGCCCCTAACTTTATCGGCGAGGAGACTCTCCCTCGCGGCCACTTCCCCTATGGTCTCCCTTAGGTAGTAAGCCTCGAACGCCCTGACGAGTGTCTCGTATAGCATTGTCTTGAAGTTCCCATATGCCATTTTCGACATCTTCTCTTTGACCGGGGCGTATAGGGACTCGTAGGGCTCAAAGAGCTCGTAGTTTCTATCAACCGCAGGATTCACGAAGCTGTGGGCGAACTCGTGAACGGACGCACCACAAAACTCCGGGAGGTTTTCCTCAAAGCGGCATATCCCGAGAAAGCTGTAGATCTCCTTTTCTTCTTTCCCCTCAAGCCAGCCCCCAAAGCTGTGATGCGCAAGCCCCATCTGAAGGATTATATTCCAGGATGTCGCCTTCTCGCCAAAGAACTCCTCCTCGAACTTGGGGATTTTGGCGAGGTCAAGGTTTTCCCTTACGAACTCGTTGATTGTGGCGTTGTAAAACTCAACGTTTTCATTGTAGAACTTCCAGAAGTCGGTCTCCTCGGCAAACTCTCTCACAGCCTCCGCGAATTCGTTCAGCTCTTCTTCATCCAGCCACGGTCGATCCTTAAGCATGTCACTCCAGTTCCCCTCGAGCTCAAAGGTGTCTGGATTGAGATGAACGGCGAACTTTGGGAGTGCATCGTAGGTCAAGCCTCTTTCGGAAAGTTTCCCTGCCATTTCAACCGCTCTCAACCCCTTGTACTTTCCAAAGTACTCGTCTATATCCTTTAGATACTCATAGTTTTCGGGCGATACACCCGCCTTCTCCGGTGCCACTCTCTCTTTATACCACTCCGAGCCGGAGATGCGGTATATTATCTCCACAAGCTCCACCCTCGGGTCCACTGAAACGTAGACGTTGTCGGAGAGCTGTCTTTTGACGAGATTCAGACTCTCATTGGTGGCATTGGAGGGTTGAGATGCAGGTAATATGCAACCACTCCCAATGACTATTAGAATTAGAAGTAATAAAACTATGGAACGTTTCTTCATAGATACCACCGATTATACTAAGCTAATTTTACTAGTTTTTAAACCTTAAAAAGTTTATGATAAACTCACCCGACTCTTAAACGCTGAGCTGCGCCAGCTCGCCCCATCAACCAGAGAGACAGTTGTCCCAACAATACTTTAAAACAACCAAATAAAATCTCTAGTAGTCCACCAGTTTCTAACAGTCGTAATCCACACTGCCAAATCGTCTCGTCAACTGCGATGAAGTTTCGGGTTTTTGGTTGGTAGCTTTTAAAACCTTGCAGATATAGGTTTATTGGTCTGGTTTTCTTTTCTGGTGGGATTTTGTTTCGCCGAGAAGGTTTTAAGGCTGAAATTAACCAATAAATAATGGTTTCAGCCCTTCATGTTCCCCCTTCTTTTTCTAAAGCAGTGTCAGAGAAACCTGACACCCCACAACTTATCCTAATTGTAAATCAGAAAAGCTAAAATAACCGATATGAAAAACTTAGAGGAGGAATTGATATGAGATGGAAGTTGTTAAGCCTTTTGTTGCTTGGTTTGTTAGTTTTGGGTTCTTTTGGAAATGCAAATATTGTCAAGGGTAGCAATGATAAGGTTTGCCAGCTTGTGAGTTAATTGGATTTTTAAGAATGGGCAGAGGATTGAGAAAGCGAACCTAGGTCTGGTGGTACTGCCAAGAGCCTAAAAAAGTTAGCAGGTTGCAAGGATTTAACGAATTTGGTGGGAGTTGGTGAGCTTCCCGGAAAATTCTCCAAGAATTTGCCTTCTTGCGGAGGAATGTTCATCGACGAGGAAAAAGGATTAATCTTTGTCTAGAGAGATGAAAAATACAAAGGAAAAAAATAAACATAGCATTCCTAGAAGGAGAATACAGCTCTGAACAGTTAGCAAAATGAGAAAAAGAGGCAAGAAAACTTTTCAGAATTAAAGAGCTTGAAGTTGCCTGAGTGAGTTATCAAAATTCTAAAAATCGGCTGATTATAGGACTAGAGAGTGTTTCTTTGGATAAATTAAAATGTACAAATTTACGGATTGCTCTACAGGCGGGATCCTGATGAAGGGACTTCCACGTACTTATCCATTGATGATAATGCTTAATAATCTCGGGGTAGAGTTAATAACCGGACGAGGTGAAGAAGTATGAGAAGTGTTTCTAAATTTGCCTTTGTATCTTTTATCTTCCTATTCTCTCAGTTAGCTATAGCATATACTCCAGTAAACCCCCTATGGAGCCTAAACACCCAAGTAGAAAGCATTGACGTTTCTAGAGATTACATTTTAGTAATTTCGGATACTCTACGTTTATTTGATATGACTGGAGATCCAATCTTGGAAAGGCCAACTCCTCTGTGGGCTGGACTTGTAGATGGAAATCTAGTAATACTCGAAAATGCAAATAAGACTATTCATGTCACTTGGATAAACTTAGTGAATAAATCCTCAGCATCGTACGCTATAAAGATTAAGAACTTTCCCCCATGGATTATCGCAAAAGGAGAAAAACACGTAGTGGTTCTTGATTTTGAACCCATGGGAAATTCCACCTTTTATGTCCTCGACAAGCATGGGATAGCATGGAAATTGAGATATGCCATGGCTGTAGAAGAAATAAAGGTGAAGAATGAGTCAATTTATGTTCGGAGTTTCAGCAATATTTACAAATTTAAAGAAAAGCGAGAATGGATGATCGACTTTCCTATATGCATTTTCCCACGAAGTTTTGATGTATACAAAAACTTTATTGGAGTTTTACTGAATAATGGAACGTTACTCATGCTGGAAAATACGAAGAAGCTGTGGAGTAAAGATCTCGAATTTAGTGAAGCCCATAAGCATGAGTGCCTCTATGCAACATATTCCTCACCGTTATATGCTGAACTGGGGTTCCTAGGAGATAGACTACTTGTCACCATAGACAATGAAGCCATGCTATACGACACTAATGGAACTCTCCTGTGGACTTTTGAGTTATATGAAAACGTTACAAAGCTGGCAACTTCTAATTCTCTGGCCCTTGCAATAACTCCTAACAAGGTATACTTTATTTCAAAAGATGGGATTTTAGGGAGCTATACAACCACAACCAACATTAAACATGCTGCAATCTCTAACTTAAACGCCATAATAACTGATTTTGAGTCAATTTATTTCTTCACCTTTGAACCATTTGTGACTATTACTGAGGTTGATGAGAATATTGCAGGGGAAGTGTTTTCTGATGAAATGCCTGATGTCCAAATTGTTCTTGGAAAAGCTGCGGCAAAGTTCGTTAACACAACATTCGCAAGGGACACAATGAAATTCAATGGAACCGTTTACAAAAGCATCTGGCGGAAGGAAGATTACTGTCTGATTCAGCCCGAAAATGGAAGAGTATTCATAGTAGGAACGCATAGATATGGAACCAAAGCTTGCTTGCTCTACTACAAAGAAAGAAAACCCAAAAAGCTTATGCTACTCAGATGGCAAGATTTAAACAGAAATGACAAAGTAGAGATTGAAGAAATTAAGGTTGTGGCTAGATAAAAATCTCTAAACCTAAATCATCGAATTCAAAAATTTCCTAAACTTTTCTCCAATGTTTTCCGGAGGGATAACCTCCACTTCTACTCCAAGCTCCCTGAGATATTCCTCAACCCAGCTTTTTCTCAAAGGCTCGTTCCTAAAGGGATAAACCACCCAGAGGTGTTTAAAGCCAGCACGGTGGGCCTTTATTCCATTGTAAAGGATTCTTTGCTTTATCCATTTGTAGGAGTTCTCGAACTCAATTGCCAGAATTTTCTCATTTCCTCTCAAAATAGCCAAGTCTATTCTTGCATTATCCTTCGTGGAGAACTCCTTAAGGGCTTTAAAACCCATTTCCTCCACAGTTTTACTTAATTCCTCAGTGAGTGCTTTTATTTTAATCTTAAACCCTCCAAAAATTTGAAAAAATTAGAGAGCCTTTTTGAGCTCCTCTAGAGCTTCCTTGGCCTTCAGGACGTTCTTTATCTTTCCTTGGGCAAGGTCTTTCTTACCTCCACCGCCTCCGCCTGCAACCTTCGTGATTATCTTTATCAGATCACCGGCTTTGTGTGGTATTTCATCACCAACGCTGACCACAACGGCTTTGCTGTCCTCACTTATCAAAGCAACAACTCTCTTTGGTTTCTTAAGCTTCAGAGCTGCTTCTCTTAAGTGATCTATCTCTCCCTCCACTATAGCTCCAATGAACTCAATCTCTCCTATTTTCTCAACTTTGCTCTCGAGCTCATAGACTAAAAGCTTCGCAAGTTCTTTGTTGAGCTTCTCCACTTCTTTCCTTGCTTGCTTCCATTCCTCAAAGAACCTCTCTGCAGTCTCTGGCAGTTTCTCTGGAGGAACTCTAAATACCTCACTCGTTCTGCTTAATATCTCCCTTTCCTTCTGCCATTCCTTGATAGTTGCCTCGCCACATGTGAAGATTATCCTCTCAACTCCATCCTGTATTCTCTCCGTGCGAAGGATTTTTATTGGGCCTATCAAGCCAGTATTTGGTAAGTGTGTACCTCCACAAGCTTGCACATCCCAATCTTTAATGTTCAAAATTCTGATTATCCTGCCCGGCACTACTCCCCCCTGATAAAGCCTAAAGCCGTACTTTTGCTCCGCCTCGGTTCTTGGCAACCATTCCCATTTAACAGGTCTGCTTTCCATGACCACTTTATTTGCTAAAAGCTCTATTTCTTTAAGCTCCTCTTCGCTGATGCGCTTGTAGTGAGCTATATCCAATCTAGCCCAATCGGTGCTTAATTGGGAGCCAGCCTGCCAAACGTGTTTTCCAAGAACCCTAACAAGGGCTCCCATGAGAACGTGAGTACCGGTGTGGTGTCTCATGTGCTGTATTCTCCTCTGCCAGTCAATTTTTCCGTGAACGGTGTCTCCTTCTTTGAAAGCTTCAGGATTCTCCACCTTGTGGAGGATTACTTTGCCAACTTTCTGGACATCGAGCACTTTAATTCCGCTGAGCTCGCCCAAATCACACGGCTGACCTCCACCTTCGGGATAAAATGCGGTCTGATCCAAAACCACCCAGTCCTCTATTACCCTAAGCACCTTTGCATCAAACTCCTTCATAAACGGATCCTCGTAGTAGAGGGTTCTCGTATCTGGCAAGTCTTGAACGAGCTCAAAGTCCACTATTCTCTTCTCCTCTTCTTTCTTGACAGTCTTTTCAGCCTCTTTGGCAACTAAGCTGTAGAAGTTGTCCGGAACCTTGACTTTCATGCCTTCTTTCTCCGCAATCTCCTTGACGATTTCAGGGGTCAAGCCGTGGCTCTCATAGAAGAGAATAAGCTTCTCAAGGGGGAGTTCGTTAATGCCTTGTTTTTTAAGCTTTTCGATTTCTCTCTTCACTAATCCGCTTCCCCTCTTTAGGGTCTCTGCGTATTTCTTTTCTTCAACGTTGACCATATCAAGAACAACATCTTCCATTTCCTTGAACTCTGGGAAAGTCTTGTGTAAAGCCTTTATGTGCATTGCAACTATTTCGCTGAGGGGGATTTCCAAACCGAGCTCTCTAAGGTGTCTTATGCTCTTCCTTATGAGCAATCTAGCAAGGTAACCAGCTTTAACGTTAGAGGGAACAACACCATCGGAAAGCATAAAGGTGAGAGCTTTTGTATGGTCGGCTATTGCGTATATCAGTTCATACGGTCTAACGAGTCTCGTAAGTTCATCTGGATCAATTCCAACCCTCTTTGCAACTGTCTCCCTCAATACTCTCAAATCACCCATATCTTCAATATCAAACATTCCCGCTAATTTTGAGTTCTCCATGAGAATTCTGTCGTCTATTTTTTCAATTCCAGCCATCTTTTTGAGGGGCTCAATGACATAGTCTAAGACTGCATCATATGCCGTTGGAGTCCCTTGGCTCATCCAGACAAGCCTTTCAAGCCCATAACCAGTATCAACGACCCTCGTATCCATCGGGACATACTTATCTCCCTTAATCTCAACAACCTGAGATGGATCAGCGTCTGGAGGGGCTAACTTATACTGCATGAACACTAAAGTGGCAACTTCTAAACCGCGGTAGAGAACCTCAAAAGCCGGACCAGCGTTTCCTCCACCAGCCCACGGGTTCTCCTTAAAAGTTATATCTTCTCCTTTCATCCCCAAATCCTTGGTGAAAAACTCGTAGGCATATTCAACGGTCTCATCCATCCAGTAAATCGGTTTACCCGGATAGTTGAAAGCATGGTGTGCCATCATTTCAAATATCGTGAAGTGCCTGCCAGTTATTCCAACGTTGTCTATGTCGGTAAACCTTATTGATGGCTGGCTTATCGTGAGTGGATTTGCGGGAGGATCAGCTTCACCGCTTATAACCCACGGTTGGAAGTCCATTATGCTCGCTCCAACGAGGAGCACATCGTCTCTCCATCTGGGTAAAACGGGGTAGCGTTTTACTCTTCCGTGTCCCTTTCTCTCAAAAAAGCTCAGGAACTTCTCACGCATCTCGTCGAGAGTGTACTTCTTTGGGATGCCCGGGTTTCCTATGAATTCGTACTCATCACATGGTGGATCCCCACAGGTTTCTCTATCTGGGTCAAGCGTCCAAAAAGGTTTTCCACAGACCTTACAGGTTTTTCTTATCCACCCTTCTTCCTTAAACATCCTTGTACTCATGTCCATGATCATCACCATCCTTAAGTCTAACCTAAAAGTTGCTTTTCATATTAAAAAGTCTTTGTCTGAAGAAGCGTTCACAAATGTTTTAGAATTATTTGTCGACTTCCACGTCTTCAAACTCATCCTCATTTACGACAACAAAAGGAATTTTCATCTTTTTAAGCATCTCAATGAGCTGTTTATGACTTTTTTCTAGCATTTCTATTTTGTGTCTCAGACTTTGGTTCTCGATATAGAGGCTCGTCGCTTCTTCAGTTTTCATGTTGAGCTGGGTCTTTAACTCAATTATCTGCTCCTCAAGCTCCACAACAGAGCGTTCAAGCCGTTCTATTTCTTCATAGAGGTCTTTGCATAATATTCTTTTTACCATTGCGGTCAGCCCCGCGAAACTTCCTCACCAATCAGGGGGCTCCAGACTCATCATTCCGTTTTTACTTTATAGACCCAATTTATTTTAACCTTTTGTCGCTGAGAATCAGAAATATAGGAACTCAAACAGCATAGTATTCCGGTCTCCTATCCTTGAAGATGTCATTGAACTCGTTAAGCTTTTTGTTCCTCGCCTCTTCGATGTTTATCTCAACAACTCCCACTTCCTCCTTATCTTCACTTGCCCTGAGCAGGATTTCAGCCTTTGGTGAGTTTATCTGGCTCATGCCTATGAACCTTAGCCCCCTCTCTTCTCCGATTCTGTTTGCTGTTATGCTGAATACCCTGTTTTCGAGGCTCCTTATTGGCATTGCCCTTGGAGCATAGGGAAGAACCAGATTGGCCGGATGTGCAACGATATCAGCCCCTTTAAGGGCAAGCGTTCTCATCGACTCCGGGAAGAACCAGTCAAAGCATATCATAATTCCCACTTTTGCAATACCTATGTTGAAGACGTGAAAGCCGAGGTTTCCAGGCTCAAAGAAAAGCTTCTCCCTATAGAAAAGGTGAACCTTGCGGTATTTTCCAATGTAGCCCCATCCTATTGGGCCTACAATGACAGCGGAGTTGTAAAGTTTCCCCCTCTCATCTTTCTCAGCGGTTCCAGCCACTATGAACGCTTCATGCTCCCTTGCCTGCTCAACAAGAAATTGAGTGGTCTCCCCATCTGGAATCTGCTGGGCTATCCCCTCCACTTCTTCTTTCGTCTCAAAATTGTAGCCCGCGTCAAAAAGCTCTGGAAGAACAATGAGCTTTGCACCTTGTCTTGCAGCCTCTCCAATTAATTTCTCAGCTTTGCTGAGGTTGGTATTAAGATCCAAAAGCTTTGGCTCCATCTGAACAAATCCAACTTTCATTTCAATCCCTCCTTAATGTTTAGGGTTTTGACGGTTAATAACTTATCGAGCACATTTTTGTCCAAGCCAAGAGCTATAGAAAGAGAAAATTAAAATTACACAATTTTTGAGAGTTTTAAAAAGCCCAAAATTGCTAGGATTACTCTAGAGCCAGAAATTACCTATTTAAATATCACAATCTCACCAAGAGGCTTTTTATTATCCACTAACGCGATATAGGGGTGTGATAACTATTTATAAGACTTCGACAAGAGACAAAGCTCTGCTTGACCAGATTTTCCTTTAATCTCCTTTATTTTGTTCTTTTTGTCTTTGCTATTTTCTAATCCCTTTTGATGGAAAAGCTTAAAAACCAAGCAAAGTGAGCTTAGTCTGGAACGATTATCGGGGGTGATGATCATGAAGAGGAGACCAAGGAAATGGAAAAAGAAGGGAAGAATGAGGTGGAAGTGGATTAAAAAGAGGATTAGGAGACTAAAGAGGCAGAGAAAGAAGGAGAGAGGAATAATCTGATTTTTCTTCAATCTTTATATCTCTTTTACGTGATTATCATGGAAAACTTCCCTTACGAGGAGCTTTCTCTTGAACTGCAAACATCTTCCGGAAGAACCCTTGTTCTTGCGGATCCACATATAGCTTTTGAACTTTCGAGGGGATTAAGGGTAAGAACAAAATTCGAAAAAAGCCTTGCAGAGTTTATAAAAGAGAAAGATCCGGATCTGGTGATTATCCTAGGTGACATAAAAGAGCCCCTCGGAATGAGTAGATTTGTCAAAAAGCTCCTTATGGAATTCTTTTCTGAGATTGTGGAATACAGCATTGTCATAACAAAAGGAAACCACGACGGAAAGATAGAAGAAGTCACAAAGGAATTCAAAAATGTAAATGTCGTCAGTCATTTTCTCCTCGATGATACGCTTTTCCTCCATGGACACCAGAACCTCCCAGAAGTTGAGTTTAAGAAAGCTTTTCTAGGACACATCCACCCTGCAATCAGCTTGAGGATTGGAAGGAACATTAGAAAAGTAAAATGCTTCTTTAAAGTTGAAGATTTTCTAATTTTGCCCACGATAAACCCCTACATAGAAGGGTTCGACGTGAGAGAGGGGATAAAAATGATCCCATTTTTGAAAAATTCTTCATCAGGAGAGGCTTTTCTTGGAGACGGAACCTATATTGGCAAAGTTGAGCTAAACCGTAAGGCTTAAAATGTATGAAGCTAAATATTCATAGGTGTGAGAGAAAGATGGGGGACGTGTACGATAAGCTTGAGAGCCTCTTGAGAACATTGGGATTCAAGAAAAACGAACTTAGAATATACCGCCTGCTCTTGGAAAAGAAAGCCCCTATGAGGATAACTGAAATAAAAGAGGAGCTTGGAATAAGCGAGAGAAGTGTTAGGGAACACGTCCTCAACCTGTACAAAAGGGGAGTTCTCAAGAGGGAGCTCATTCAAAGAGGCTGGCTTGGCTATGTTTATTCTGCAGTCTCACCTTCTGAGCTTCTGGCAAAACTTAAGGAAAATGTTGTCAAAAAGATAAATGAAATTGAGAAAGAACTAAAAAACGATAATATCTAAAGACCTTAATATCCCAACCGCTTTCTCAAGCTTTTCTTTCTCGAACTTCCCGTACTCCTCTTCCAGAGCTTTGAATGCCTCTTCTTTTGGCATTATCTCTCCGAGCATTAATAGCTCATGGAGCAAAACACCCATTTTCCTATCTTCCAATATTTTTCCCAGCTCCTCCCCCTTCTTCTCGTCAATCTGCTTTATCGATCTTGGATAAATAATGCCTTTTTTCTTCCACTTTAGCCAAGGTTCAAAGGTAAACTCGTGTCCCATGTTTAGCCCTAGGAACTTAGAATCCCTCGACAGCCCGAGCATAACCAACTTTTCCGCCACTTCGAGATCCCTTTCAATGCTGAGCTCTCCAAGGTACTTCATTGTAAAGCCTCTAGCAAATCTCTCAAGCTCCTCTTTCTTTCCTTTTGCAAGGGCTAATGCAGTTGCCAATACCGCTCCACCTATTATTTCAAGGCTTTCTTTGCTTATCTTCTCAACACTGTCCTCGCTTGAGTGATAAAACCTGTCAGGCCAGGTTATGGGCATCACGCTTGGAATTCCAAAGAAGTTGAATACATCATGATCGCTTCCAAGCTCGTAAGGATAGCTTCTAGCCTTCATTTTTGGCAGAGAACTTCCCCCAAAGCTCTCTCCTTCGGAATTCACGAGACCAATAAAATACTCCAGAATTCCGGAAACAATCGAAAATCTTGATAATGGCGTTCTAATTATCATTATCGTTGAGTTAGCTCTGTCTTCACTTCCCCCAACCATGTCAAGGTTTATCGCCACGTAGTAGTCATCGAGCTTTGCGTATTTCTCTATAAAAGCCTGCGTCCCATGATGCTCTGGAATCCAGAGAAAAGCAAAGCCAAGCCGGAATGAATCATCGTAAAGAGTATTAAGTGTTTTAGCCAGCTCAATCAGCGTTGCTGCTCCGCTTGCATTGTCGTTTGCGCCCGGTTTTGGGTGGCATATGTGAGCCGTGAACAGAACATACGGAGGCTTTCCCACATTTGCGTAAACAATTGGAAGAACTTGACTCTCAGAGATTAAAGTGTCAACCTTGATTTTTGCCGTTACCTTTTCACCCTTCTTCAATTTCTGGAGAACGGCATTTGCAAGCTCTTCGCTTAGAGCAACTGCTGGGATTTTTGCCCATTCTAAGTCCCTTTTAGCCAAAAATAGTCCAATGTAAGGGAAGGCATTGCCCGTTCCCTTTCTGTAAGCTATAAACGCAAGGGCTCCTTTTTCATTCGCTTTTCTGTAGTTTTCATGCCATTTCTCACTCACAATAACTATCTTGCCCTTCACATTTTCCCAGTCTTCTTCCCTTTCTATTGCTATAACTTCCCCCTCGGCTTCTCCAGGTGGCGAGTGCGCCATTACGACAAGGGGGGTCTTGGAAGTCGTTATTTTCTTTCCAATTATCCCCACTTCCCCGTAAATTAGATCCCATGCTATTGGAGAGGAAAGGGTTAAGTGCCATTTCTCCCCGTCATAAGAATCCTCAAGCAGTTCTGCTTTTATGCCATTTATCCTTAATTCCTCGTTTATGTATCTGGCAGCTTCAACCAGCTCCTTGGACCCTTGGATTCTATGAAACTTGCTTATCTCGGAGATATATCCTAAAACATTCTCCGGGTTAAAAACTTCGGCTTCTTTCAAGAGCTCCTTCATCGATAACACCAAATAAAAATTCATCCAGAAAAGACTATAAAGATTCCTATCTCTTGCGGAACATCTTTGGTGTAGAAATAATTTCTGGCACTTCCATAGATTTCATGATACTCAGTATCTCAGGTGGTTCGATAATTTCAGGAGTACTTAAAAACTCAGAGAATTCATCTTCAAGCTCGTTTTCAAGCACGTAATTTTCTTCTCTAGGCTCATGCAGATCTCTCGAACTTGATGCTGATAACCCTGAGGCTATGTCCTTCATTCTTTTCGCCTTTCCGTCTTCTAGTCCCTCTTCATAAGCTGTTTTTACTTCTTCAAGTATTCCTAACTCTTCTGCAAGGCTGTAGATTTTAGATTTTTTCTTAGAAATCCACGACACCCATTCTGTATGCCCTTTATACCCAACAAAATATCCGAATCTATAGGCCTCTTTTATGAGATTTCTTTTTTTATCCATCTTATCGGACATAAAAGCATCACCAGGGAGCTTCGTCATATACTACAAGGCCATCTTCTGTAATCTTCATCTTCTTCATGTTTGTGTCATGTGCTAGTCCTCTCATTTTAAGTATTTGAATTGCCCTTATCATTTGGTACTGTCGCATAAAGTGATGCATAACTATAACACCGCTGGCAACGTAGTAGTCATCGGTATACCTATTGGACTCAAGCATTTCAGTTATTGTAATTGCGGTTACTTTCATTGTAGAAAGAAGCTTGATTAATCTTGTAATCTCCCTTCTTTTGTTCTCTGGATCCTTTACTAAAAATTCAAGTGGAGTAAACGAGTCTATGACAACTCTTTTTGCATTTTCATGAAGAATTATTCTCTTTATTTCATCTAGAACTTCTCCCCACGTGGGTTTTTTGTTTCCCTCTGAGAGGAAATTGCTTAAATCATATATCACAATTTTTTTGCTTTTTATATAATACATCAAATTAAACCTAAAATGAAGCATATCCTGAACAATTGTCCTCGCGTCATCAACAATAGATATGTACACCCCCCTTCTCATTATTTTTCGCTCCTTCAATTAGAAACTGGATGCCCAATGTTGTCTTTCCACTTCCTGGTGGTCCTGTTACCACATAGACCCTCCCTGGAAGGAGGCCTCCTCCTAAAAGTTCATCTAAACCTTTTATTCCAGTTGGAATTCTCTTGTAAGCTAAATCCAATTCCTTCTCCATTTTTACCATCCCCTTTATCCCCATGTAATGTTTCGGTTAAAAAGAAATCGGACTACAAACGAAAATCCTATACCAAATAGGTTCGCTATTAGATAGTTAACACCCAGATACAAAAGAATTAGATAGATGCTCCACTGAACTAAAGCTCCTGTAAGTGCGGCAAGATGAAAGTTCAGTAAGCGTAGGTGAATCGGCTTTTTCTTTATATCCTTAAACGTCCAGAGGTCATTCCATATAAAATTATTCAGTATGGAAAGCTCAGTCGCTGGGATTACCGCTATCCTCTTGTCCCACCCTAAAAATTCCACAAAGCCAAGAAGAGAGCCTTCATTTACAACAATGCCGCTTAAACCAACTATAGAGAATTTAACAAGCCTGTCTATCTCCCCCTCCCACTTCATGAGCCTGTAAAGATGGCGTAGATAGTTCAGTATTTGCTTGTTGCTCAGCTTACTTTCTCCCGAACTTCTTAACCCGAATGTAAAGGGAATCTCCACAACTTTTGAATATCTGCCCTTTATAAGTATCTCAAGAAGGATTTTGAAGCCCACTGGATTGAGTTCAACTCCCTCAACAACCTTCCTTTTAAGGGCAAAAAACCCGCTCACAGGATCTCTAATCCCCCTTATCTTTGGCAGAGCAACTCTGCCTATCATTATAGCGCCTCTTGAGATGAGTTTTCTCCACCAGTACCAATTTTCAACTTTTCCTCCTCTCACATATCTGCTCGCTATAGCTATATCGGCACCATTCTCAATAGCTTTAATCAACTCAGGGATAACTTCTGGGGGATGCTGCAAGTCAGCATCCATAACCACAAAGATTTCTCCCCTCGCCTCTTCGAAACCCCGAATAACAGCAGAGGAAAGCCCCCTCTCGTTTGTTCTTCTTATAACCTTCATGGGATATTCTTTTGCAAGCTCTTCTGCCTTCTCCCAAGTTCTGTCAGGAGAATCATCGTCCACAACTATTATTTCAAACTCTTTTCTCTCTAAAGCCTTCGCTATCCGTTCAAACAGCTCCTCCAAGTTTTCCCGCTCATTGTATGTAGGGACTATTATTGATATCATTGGCATCCTCTCCAATTATGCAGGCCAGAATTTATATCTTTTGCTGGGAGAGTTGGGAAAGATTTATAACCAGATGCTTGAAAGTTAGCGCTGAGGGGCCGTGGGGTAGCTTGGTCTATCCTTCCGGCTTCGGGAGCCGGAGACCCGGGTTCAAATCCCGGCGGCCCCACCATCAAGTTTCTGGGTGAGAAAAATGGCGTATTTAATAATAGAGCATCTTGAAAAGCTTGGAGAGTGGGTTCTGCTTGAGTATAAACACGCAAGCGAGTGGTGGGGGGATAAGCTCATCTTCACAAACGTTTTGCCGGAGGAGAGAGAAGAGCTCGCCAAACTCGGCGGAGTTATTTCACAAAGCGTCACCGAGTTTCCGTTTGATCGCTCAAAAATGATAATCCTTGACCCCTTTGCTGAAGAGGAGCTCAAACCGGAGGACATAGAGGAAGACACGATTATAGTTGTAGGGGGAATTCTTGGGGACTTTGAGTTCACAGGAAAGACGAAGAAGTTCATAACCTCAAAGATCGAAGGGGCCAAGGCAAGAAATATTGGGGAAGTTCAGTTCTCTATAGACGGTTCGGCGATAGTTGCAAAACTCATAGCGGAAGGAAGAAGACTGGAGGAAATAGAATATGAAGAGCATCCCACTATAAAGCTTGATGAGTTCAGCGAGATAACACTCCACTACGCGGTGCCAAAGCTGGAAGGAAAGCTTTTGCTTACCCCAGGCTTAATAGAGCTCCAGAAAAAGGAGCTCGGATATGAAGAAGACATAAGCGACGAGGAGCTTATTGAGTTCTTCGAGGGGAAAAGAGAAATTTGAGGTACCCCAGCCTTGGTAATCATAACTCCTTTTGATATTTGCCCTCTTTGAAGTTCTGAGACTCTCTTAATTACCGTGAATTACTTCCCGCCAATAACCTCTTCCAAGAAGAGCTCCTTCTGAACCATAAAGGATGCAGACTGGCGCTCTAAAAACGTCGACTGCCTGCGAGGAGGGCCTCTTAATATCCCCGGCCTCTTTAGCACTATCTACCAATCCCAATTCTCAACAAAATTGGAACCTTAAACTTAGTCTTGAATGTGTTCATTTTTGTACTCAATAAAATAGTAAAGCTTTATATATAGACATGAAGTATAGTTACTGTAGATGAGTGCGATTCAGCACTCCAACTTGGAGGGATAATCATGAAGAGGTTGTTGGGACTCACTCTGCTCGGGATGATACTCCTTTCGTTTTTATTCCCCTCAGTAGCTATATCGGCCGGTACACCAACGGAGGGTTACGGAATTCTCCAAGTGATTGGCAACGTTTCTAAGGTTTCTATTGGGGGAAAAGGCACTCTGAAAGCGCCTTTTATCATCATACTCCCGGCAGGAAACTACACGATCCTTTCGGGGAAAAAAGTTAAGATCAGAGCTGAGATAACGGTGAAGCCCGGAAAATGGAAAGTTCTAATGTTAAATCCCCCTTCCGGAAAACCCGTAATCGGCAACGCTACAATCCTTGGAACGGAGATAACCTACAACGAGAACATAGAATACCCAAAGGTGGAGTCGAGATTCTCCCCGGGGTTTCCTTCAGTCGGCTGGGGCTGTGGAGGTGGATGGGCCCCGTTTTATTGGACAGATAAGCCATACCCGCTTAGTGGCGTTGATAAGGGAGGATATACCGGGGAATTTCTCTTAAACGGCACGATAACTGCATGCTGGAACAGAGGGCGAAGAGAGGGTCTTTTCTACACACTTGTGGGACCCTACTATCAGGAGGGTATTGGACTTAAAAATGCGTCTTTTGTAACTCCAATATCAACACTGAGGGCCTCATCAGACGTCGATCCGCTTAAGGGGTATCTATTTAACGTATCCCTCATTAGCATGGTGACTCCATTTGTGGTGGCCCTTCCGGTAGTTCCTGAGGACGTATATAACGTCTCCGCGGTGACTCTCCAAGGGGAGCAGCTTGTCATACCTCACATACAACGTGTAACCACATACAATATCAGTGTTGGGTTCGACCACTATCTTCTTACGGCAACGATTGAGCTGGCTCCTTGGGCAAGCTATTCCCTCTATTACAACACAAGCACCATTAAAAATACAGTAAGAATAGTTGAGATTCCCTTTGATTTTGAAATTCCCGTTATCCCATGATTTTTTCTATCTCCATTTTCACCCTCTCCCTATCGGCTTTATCAACCACCAAAAAGACCTCCTGCACAGAGCCATCGCTCTTCGCGACGAGCTTTAATCCTGCGTGAGTTTCTCTTGTAACCTTTATCTCGAAGCCTCTTGAGTCGCTGGCGTATATTCTCCCCGGAATTACTTTCTTGACTCCTTTTATCCCCGCAATCTCTTCAAGAGCCGGCAGAATACCCTTAAGGAGATGATGTTCAAGCTTGACACCTTTTTTAATATGCTTGGGCATCTTTAAGTCCTCTCCACCCATTATCAAGTTTAAAATCCGTTATTTTATCTTAAATCAGCATTTATAAACTTGACGTAGCCTACTATAAACATGCACAAGAAGGAACTCAACATAAGAATCAGATACTGCCACACAAAACTTAGAGCCTCCCAAAGAGAACCTTCCCATCCCATTGTGTAATCTGATAAAACAATGTCTCTGTTGGCATTAATTCTCATGCCTGAACTCTCAGGAATGATGCTACAATTCCCAACGCACACTCTTCTAACGGCTATTTTTGAGATGATTCTTTTATACCATTCTCCTGGCACAAAGAGTGTGAGCTTTCTGTATATGTAGTTTGAGTTTTCACGATACCGTGTGATTATATCATACATATCTATTTTTTCATTAAGTGTACCGCTGATTTTTATTCTCTCTTCGAGTGAAGTTAAACCACCCGTGCGCTCGAGGGTTAGTCCATAAGGTCCCAGTTCTTCCTGCAACTCTTTAAAGGCAATGCTGCTGGCGACTTTAAACGCAAAGAGGGAATACACAATCTCAACAAGCATCACAAGTATTAAACCGAGAGTAACCGCGTTCTTCGGATTCTTAATTAAAATGGAAATAAATATGCCAGTGCTCAGATAAATGAGGGTATAAAGGAAGGTTATGGGAAAAAGCACACTCAAAACTTTTAAATCAAAGAGCGTTACAGGAATGCCTTTAATTAAAGCTAAGCCAATGCCTGTTATGTAGAATATCAAAAGACCGATAAATACTGTTGCCAATGCTCCTAAAAACTTACCGATGTAAAACTGATCTCTATAAAGAGGATGGCTTAAAGTTACTCCGATACTCCCCTTTTGGATTTCTTGGTTTATCAAGTCAGCTCCAAGAAGAATGCCTAGAAAAGGCACTACTTTTACAAGAACTTGGTGAAAGGGTAGGAAAATCCTTGTAAAGGGAGAAACCATGTTTCTGAGCTTCCATGCAAGCCGCATAAGCCGGGGATCATCAAAAGCATAGCTTCCAGTGGAGACATCGTGAATAGCTAAAACCGCAAATCCAACGAAGATCAAAAGTATTCCTATAAATCTCTTTGTTTTCATGTTTATTTGGATGTCCTTTATTGCTATATTAACTATTGGGCTTGATCTCATATTTGTATATTTGAGTTTTAAATTTAAAAATTTGTTGGCAAAAATTTTATATAACAATAAGCATAAGTAATAAACGCATCTCTTGGAGGTGATGGGATGAGAGGGTTGCTCGTAGGAGTGCTCCTCCTCAACAGCTTCTTTTTGAGCTTAGTAGCGGCTGCAAATGGAATAACTCCACTGAGTTGTTGGTACCCATGGGACTACGACACTGATGTTCGCCAGTGGAGTGATAATGAGTGGGTCTGGGCAGGAGTTCGCGGACAGGTTGAGATCTGTGATGGGCAATTTCAAAGGGTTCTCACTGATACAGTGAAACATACTGCCTACTGGAAGGGAGTAAATGTTGATCCCAGTAAAGATGTGATTAGACGTGCATATCCTGAATATGCCGTGACACAAATCCATTACAGAAGAACAAATGGCGACGAAGGGTATGCAACGGCATACATACCAAACCTCTACCGTTAGGAGGTAGATGTATGAAAAAGCTTTTTGTCTTTCCCCTTTTACTTCTTTTTTCTTCATCTGTATTAGCTCTTCCTTCATGGTTTAAGGAAGGGGTTTACGTGAAATATGCTCTCCTGATGCCTGAGGATAGAGGTCCGAAAGATTTTCACATGTTCACCCTTCATCCGGCTTTACTCAGGCCCGACATTTATAAAAAGCTTTTACAGGTTAATGAAAGGTGGAAGGACGCTCCAGAGGCTAGCAAGGTGCGGGAAGATAAACTCATTGGTCTTTTTGTTTATGGTGATGTTTTTCTGATTTTTAGAGTTGTTAATGTTACCGGCGAGAGTGCACTGATTAACGTGACTCTTGAACTTTACAACATCAGCGTGAACTTCTGGCGTCCGCTAGATGCTTTGAATATTTCTACGCTTTTAACTCTTAATCTGACGGATTTAACATATCGGGATGAGAAAGGGAATATAATAGGGAGACCTTCCTTCTTCATTGATCCACAAAACCCACCAAAGAAACGGGATTTGATCGTGAAAATGAGCCTTCTAAAGAATTATGGAGTCTATATTGGTGGAGATTTGATCGTCAGAAATGTTTCTTACACTATGCATATAAATCAGACGCTTTTAACCTATGCGAGGAATTTTACTCCCCCATACATAACGGTGATGTCAAATAAAGAGCCTCTTATCTGGGCTGTAGGGAATGGAAGCTTATTCAGCTCATGCTCTTTCGAGGCGATCTATGATTTTGATTCTGGTTTAATGATCGGGCTCATGCCTAGTTCCCAGCCCTCGGAGTTTCTTGCCCTTGGGATTATTGAGTCCAGTTTTTTAGATTACACTGCTACAAAGAACCTTCGTAAGCTTCATAAGAGTGGGGAAGATAAGGTTAAATGGTGGCTTCAGGGGTTTAACCTTTATGGTACTAACATCGAGTTCTGGGAGCCCAAAAGGGTTGAAGCTCCAGAAAGCAACATGAAGTACTTCTTCATTATTGGGCTTTTACTGTTAGTCATAATACTTGTAAAAAGACTAACAGGTGAGAGAGAATGAAAAAAACATGCATAATCCTGCTCATGATGCTCCTCTCTCCTGTTTACGCCCTTCCTCCATGGTTTAAGGAGGGGACTTACGTAATTTATGTAGCATTCCCTTATAAGGATAGACCATTTCCCACTGCAATAATACTAACGGAAAATGATACTCTTCTGGAAGCCTATGGAAACGTTACTTTGACCTTCAATATAACCCGGATATCTGGGAGCATCGCCTACATAAACGTAACTCTCAAGCTTCTTGATGTTGAGATAAAACCCGGAGGAAAACACTTTGAGAAGATGGCATTCTTCGAAGTTTTAACCCTTGATCTGAAAAACTTAATGTACATAGAAAATGGAACTCCTGTTGGAAAGCCCGTCTTTTTTATTGATCCAAAACATCCTTTCCAATTGAACGAGACAATTTTTGGAACCAGTATGAGAGTTGAAAATGTTACTCCTTCATTCCTTGCTCCAATAGTCTATGCTGGCAAAGTGAAAAGCGGTGTTGAACTGGAACTTAGGGGGTATAACGCAACTTCAGAAGTTTCGAGAATCCTTGGCTTTGATGTTGAAGGAACATTCTACAACATGATGGATGGTGTAGGGAAGAGCACATATGATAATTCGACGGGTCTGCTTCTCTGTAATTTCCCTCCCACTACCTACGAAATGAAAAAGATGGGCCTTAGATATACCCACTTTTATGATCAGCTTGCAATGCACCGTTTCCTTGTGCAGCTGAAACGTCGTGAGGTGGTCGAGAAGAACCATGCTTACTGCGGTAGGGGGATGAACCTTTACAAAACAAACATTCCCATACCCTTTGAAGAGTACGTGTGGGTCGAGGACGAGAAGAACTGGAGGAGGATACTTATTGGGGTGATAGGAATATTGACAATCCTTATTGTGCTCGTAAAAATCCGGAGGTGATGAAATGAGGGTTCAATTAAAGTGGGAGCTAAATGATCATCTAAACCTGCTTGTGTTCATGTTTGGTTCCGTACTTATGGGGGTAACCTTTCGAATACACCTCCTCGAAGGTGGAACAAACTTTTCGGTTGATCCACCCACGACTTCATGGATACTCCTTGAATCTATGAGAGCACTTGGATTAAGCTTCCCACGACTGGCAGAGGATACCTACATGATTTTGGTAATCACAGGAGCTCTACTTTCTTCACTTACTCTTCGCTACGATAAGGACAGCCGGTTGGCTATGAGTATCTACAGCCTTCCCATAAGGAACTACAAGGTGGTGCTGGCTAAGTTCATTGCGTCTTTTGTTTTATTATTTTTGTCCGTGATTATTCCTTTCTTCTTGACGTTAGTCTATACCTATGGGGACGCTCCGGATCTGCTTAAAGGAGCATTGTTTGGGGAGGGATTTTTCATTAGTTACTTCATATTTTGGTTGCTAGCTTGCTTATACGTAATATCTCTCTCAAGCCTGATAGCGGAGCTCTCGCCCAACCTGTTTGCATCGCTCCTGGGAGGTGTAACTCTGCTGTATCTCCCAAAAATACTTGATATAGCTTATCTGCCTCCAGCGGTGCTCAATTCGGCATTTCTAACTTCGCAAACTGCTTTTGATGGTGTGACTCAAAAGATTCTCATGCTGGTGGATAAAGCCTTCGTTTCGTGCATTCTAATACCTTTGACGTTGCTGGGGATGACACTCTTAATAAGTGAATGGAGGGATGTAGTGTGAGACTGTTAAAGGCTATCCTGATTTCGGTTCTTATCATCACAGTCTTTTCACTTGCTGCCCAAGAGAGAATTCTTCAGAAGCCATATTCACAGGTCATACTAACGGGAAGGGGGTTCGTTGTTCCGTCTGCAAGAGTTATTCTCCTAAACACGAATCCCACGGATGGCGAATATATGGTTTCAATCTTTGACCCGGAAACAAATAAGACGATATTCTCAAAACGGACTGGGAAGCCAATTAACGAAGAGATACTGCTTTCACATTCTGGACCTTACTACGTTCTTGTGGATTCCGAACTCCCTGTCGTCTGCGCTCTTAAAGGCATGACAAGCTATCCATCAAAAGAGATTTTGAACATTGAATACAGCATGGGAGGGGTTTCTGCATTTTTGCTAGCTTTTTTAATGTTTCAGGAGGGTAGGAAATGATGATAAAAGCTGAAAATTTAACTAAAAGATTTGGAAAGCTCACTGCTTTGAATTCCATAAATCTTGAGATAGGGGAAGGCTTCACTCTTATACTTGGTCCAAACGGAGGTGGAAAATCAACGTTCCTCAACTTATGTGCCGGCATTTATAAACCTACAGAGGGAAGAATTGAAGTGTTTGGAGAAGAACCGTGGAGCAATGAAAAAGTCAAGAAACGGATTGGTGTTTCTTTTGATCCTCCCGCTTTACCGAGGCACCGCACGGGCTTGGAATGGATTTCATATATTGCAGAGTTCAAGGGGATTGAGAAGAGCGAGATAATAAGTGTTGCCAAGCTGTTTTCAGTAGAGCCTTTCTTAAACAGGAAAATTGGAGAATACTCTGCAGGAATGCTTAAAAGACTAAGCCTTTCTCAAGCTTTTCTTGGCAGTCCGGACCTTGTCTTACTTGATGAGCCGTTGGCAAACCTCGACCTCAAAGGAATTAAGGAGATAACGGAGATTCTGAAGGGAGTTGTTGAAGATGAGACAAACATGGTTGTAGTTTCACACATATGGCGACCTCTCATAGACGTAGCCAACAGGATCGTTGTAATTGCTGCAGGAAAAGTGGTTTTTGATGGCGAACCTGAGGATATTCTGCCAAAAATTGGAGAAATTTAGGAGGTGATAGTGTGAGATGGTTGAAAGCTGTTGTGATTCTAGTCATGTTCTTTACACGTGTTCCCCTTGGATTATCTGGGAACGATGCAATACTTAAAATTGATTCAGTTCCGGTAGGGGCCGAGGTCAGCATTGAAGGTATAAATAACACTTTTCGCGCTCCAATTATTTTAAGCATGTCAGAGGGAAAGAAGGTAATAAGAATTTCCAAAGGCTCATATACGATTCTTTACAGTCTCTCTATTAGCGAAGAGGAAATTCTAACGCTCTCGGTGGACTTTAGAAAGATAGAAAAAGCCGTTGGAAAGGCTTTCACAAATGCAACAATAAAATACGGCTTTAACATAACGGTGCCAACAAAGGAGGAAGAATACGAACCCCCAATGGCTACTCCAACTTGGGAGGGCTGTGGAGGGATAACAATGGCAGGACCAAAGGATCCACCAATGGTAATTTATCAGTTTGACTCAAAAGATCCCTACTATCAGCTCGTTCTCAACAACACACCGGTAAGACTGCAGTATAAGAACATAGTGGGGTGCATAGTGATTGAGAGAATTTTCTACAACAGTAATGGAGGAGTCACAATGACTGGAGGCGGAGAATGGAACAGCGCAACATACATCGCCCCAACAGCGTTGCTGATCATAAACTCAACGCCCCAAAATGCTACGGTTTACATCTTCGATTTCCACCGCTTTGGTGAATGGTTTACACCGATGAAGCTGAGGGTTCCAGTGATAATAGAACCTCAAATGAACGTTAGAGCGTTCTGGAAAGATTCCAACCTTACAATCCCATATATCCCCGAACTTCATGCCTACAAGATTTCCATAGGTCGCAATGGTTATCCTTTCTTTGAAGGATGGCTGGATTTGAAACCTAATGAAACATTAATCCTTAACATTGATCTCGAACTTCTTAAGGAAGCCGTGACCATTAAAAAAGAAAACGGTATATTAGAAGTGCTCACTCAACCAGAGAACGCAAACATAATGGTGAAAGATTTTCAGGGGAGAGTTTTGGGAAAGTGGACTTCTCCTTTAAATATTGCACTACCTCCGGGATTTTATGTTATCTCGGCTTTCATGGAAGGTTATGGAAATGCCGTAAAAAACGCAACAGTGTTTTCCAACAAAACTACTAAGATATATTTAGAGCTTAACCCCATTCCCGCTGAGCTTTCTATAGAAAGCTCTCCAAGTGGCGCGGTAGTATTGGTGGGGGATAGAAAATGCACCACTCCATGCAATCTAACAGTCCCTGCAGGCGATTACAATATCACAATTGGAAAGGAAGGGTTTATTGACGAGAGTAGAAGAGTCATTTTAAATCCAGGGGAAGAGATCAACTTAACTTTCAATCTAACCCCCAAGCCAAGAGTTATAATAAAGACAACACCTCCTGGGGCAGTTGTAACTGCAGATGGAACTAAAGCATGCACCACTCCATGCAACATAACCCTTAATCCCGGAAAGCACATATTAAAGCTTAACCTTGATGAATATAAAAGTGAGACAGTCGTTCTTCACCTAAATAAAGGTGATATTGTATCGATAAACATTAAGTTACACCCAGAGCAAGACACATTCAATAACTTTAAAGGAAAACAGAATACCAATTTAACTACTACTCAAAAAGATATAACAAAAACCCAACCCACAAATCTAGAAACCTCAAGCTATGGGAAGCTTTTGTTCATAGTGGGGATACTAGCACTATTAATAGCAATTGGCATCAGGAGGTGAAAGATTGCCAAGGCTCCTAATTTTATCCCCCGGAAAAGTAAATAGTCAGACTTTCTTCCTCACCTTCACCGCAATGCCCCTCTTTGCCTTCACCATTTCCTCCCCACTTAGAATAGCCTTTCCAACGCCAACTACTTTTTCATCCCTTACAACGCCAACAATGTCATCCGGGCGTATTTTGTAATCTGCTTCATTAACTCCCACGGCAAAAACGTCTCCCCTGAGATCGAAGTCAATCTTCACGTAATAGCTCTTCGTTGCATCGTAGATGCGCTGCATGCCGAATGGCGTCACGCTTATCACGCCGTCTTGGTAAGTTCCTGTCTGATTATTGCCTATGAGAATGCGGAGCATTTTGGAACCTATGATTCTCGCATCCTCGGGGAGAACCGCCTCTCCAGCACCCAAGCCAAAGTAGAAGTCAAACACCTTCCTAATGTTCTCGTAGAAGCGGTAAGTCCTATCTTCTTTTCCAGCAGTTAAATCCAAGCCAAGTTCTTTTATCGTCTTCTTTAAGCCCTCCAAACTTTCCTTACTTGTTGTGCCGTTTTTAACTGGAGTAAAGATTATCTCTCTCCCACTAATCTCGCCGGCTCTTTTAGCAACATCTACATAAGCTTCATCCAAATGAGCTATTATCGGGATCCTCTTGGGGTACTTCTCCAGAGCATTAGCTAAAAGCTCAGCCGCAGAGTTTACCTCTTCTTCACTCCAGTGGCCGGTAACTACAATGTCGTATTTGGCCAGCCACTCCCACTCTCTCGGCACGACTCCAAAAGGAGAAGTTAAAATAAGCTCATGTATTCTGTATATTCCACTTCCAAAGGCTTCCTTGAGGGCTTTTCTGTAAAGGGTGTGAGAGCGCGAGTGGGAATAGGGCTTTTTAGCTGAGCATGGGAAAAGGAAGAGCACTTCAGCGTTTTCAGGGGGATTAAATCTCTCAACTACCCTTTGCCTCCACCTCAATACTTCCGGCCTGTTCTGGGAGGCATCGCTTATGAAGTAAACAGTGTCTCTTTGTATTGGAGTGTATTTTTCAAGATAGTCCCAATTTTCTTTATCAGCTATCCTCAATATTCCAGCGTGAGCTTGAGTGTAGAAAAAGTTCTCAACCAGATAGCGAAGCTTCCCTTCCTCAAGAGCCTTTTTAACAAGTTTTATAACCTCCTTAGCAAATTCAAGAGAATTCTCTTTCTCATCCCATAGTAACGGAGAAAATTGGGTAAAGCCCTTCTTGTGGAAATCGTAGAGCTTCAAGGAACGGGTATCAAAGGCGTCAATACCGAGATAAACAGCCAAGGGATAGAAGAAAGGCTCAAGGTCAGTAATGAGGAGTAAATTTGGATCTTTTTCCCGGATAAGCCTAATGGCTTGAACAAACCTCCGGTAGTCCTTTACAAAGATTTTCGCGTTTCCTATGTAAAGGGCATCAAATGAGTGCTGAGAAAGGATATTTTCTAAAAACTCGTCGATGTATTCGATGTTCCTCACGACCGGGACATAAAGGGCGTTGAATCTTGAGTAATCGACGTCATACAGCCTGCTCAAGGCTTTTTCTACTATCTCCCTTGGGGTATAAAAGCTGAGGGGGATTGAAGGGGCAAGGTTGAAATCATATCCCCTAAAATCTTTGGGGTAGAAGTAAGAATTGAACGGCGAAAGGGTAAAATCTACTCCAGACAAAGCGGGCGTCTTAAAGGTCTTTTCCTTAATTTTGACTAACCCAAGCCTCCCTGGACCCTCGTGTTTTATAATTTCCATGCTTCACACCAGATTGTATCTCTGGAGCAGCAAGAGCTCATCCAAAGTAAGCTTTTCACCGCGCTTGAACTTTTCAAGAGCTTCAACTGCCTTTTCGAATGTAGCATCTTTCTTCGCCCTCATTCTTGCAACCATCTTATACGCTATAAGCTCCTTGTGCTTCTGATCAAACTCGAATATCTTCTTCTCTACCTCTCTGAGATCCCTCCTAACTTCCCTAATCTTTTCCCTGAGCTCAACTACCTTCTGGTGATACTCATCGGCTTCTTTTTTAATCTCATCTGCCTGCTGGTAAGCTTTTAGCATCTGTTCATGGAACTGCTGACTCTGATTTGCGAGCTTCTGTATCTCCATCCCTATTGCCCTTCTTGCTTTCTTCAAACTTTCAATCTTCTTCCTCGTTTCTTGGAGTTTCTTATGGAATCTCTCAGCTTGCTGGAGAATCTCAAGCTCTGTAGCCAAAACCTGTATTTGATCAACTATTTGTTTTTCTCTTTCGGGGGTTATGTTCGGATTGGTCTGCAGTTCCCATTCAAGCTTTTCAATTCTCTCCTCTATCTTTTCCTTTGGCATCTTTAATCTTCTCAGCTGTCTGTATTCATCCCTCTTTGCCCTGTACTCCATGGCTTCCTGATAAAGAAGATCAAGCTTGGCGTTTATTTCTTCTCTGTTCTTTTTGAGCTCTTTAATCTGCTGGTTGATTTCATCCCTTTTTATTTTATATTCTCTTGCCTTCTCCCTTAACTGCCTTACTTCTTTATTCTTCTCATCTCTTTTTTGTATCCAAATATTCAGCTCCTTTTGGAGCTGCTCCAATCTCTCCTGTATCTCTTTTTTCTCTCTTTCTAAAGCCTCTATTTCGGCTTTTATCCTCTTAATTTCCTCTGGGTCTACTTTCACTTGCATGGTCTCTTCCCCTTCCTCCATTTTAGAATAGTTGATCATGATCTCACCCTGATTTAAGCCTAACTAAAGGGATGTAAAAACCAAATAAAAACTTTTTGGCTATTACTTTTTTTCTTTCGAAAGCCTCGCCTTTTAGGGTGGGGATGCAGTATTCTATGATTCGACCTGTTTAACCGAAACCCTTTTAAACTTTTCAGCATAAAAAGGCTTCAGAAAGGCCAAATTTAATAACCCGATGAGATGAGGGGTTTAAGTGTCCCCTTCAGCTTGAAGGGGAGTGGACGCTGTTAAGCGTCCTTCAAAAACCACCTTGAGCAGTTAAAAACGAAGGATTTAGCCTTCCAAACCATAACCCCGAACCGCTTTGCGGTAGGGGTAACGGGGGCAAGACCGTACCCTCGGGCCGAACCGAAACCGGCAACGGGAGTAAGTGATGGGCCCGTAAACCTTCCCGTCATTGGCGAGGGTTTGACATAACCTCTCGCTAAAGGCGAGAAGGAGGTCAGTTGAAATTTCACCCTTTTCTTTCCCCACTTTCTTTGGAATTATTATTTTGAACCCAATATCGAAATTCGAAATTTGAATTGAGCACTGGATGTACTCCCATGTCTTCCAAATGTTTGCTTATAACTTCAATTTCGTCCCGAGGCCAACAATGCACAAGGCACCACTCTCTATTTCTCGGAGAAACTAAGGGAGGCCCTAGTAGAGGATTCAAAATCACGTAAAAATCCTGATGATCTTTAAGATGAAAAAGGGCATCATCAAGATACTTTAAGACTTCATCCATTGCAAATCCCCTAGGTACAGGAATTCTTAGCTCCAGCGGAATTTGGTGCTCTGATATCAGGTCGAGACTTTTAAGAAAAAGCACCCAAAGTTTTTCGCTGGCTCCTTCGGGAAGTCCGTAAAGGACACGGGGAGGAAGTTTTAAGTCGACTGCTATGTGATCAAGTAGCTCTTGCCGTATTAGCTTTTTTAGGGGCTCAACAAGGGTTCCATTTGTATTAAGGCTGACGCGTATTCCAAGTTCTTTGACCTTTTTTAACAGAAACATTAGCTCCTTCCATTGAAGAAGGGGTTCTCCTCCTGTTATATGCAAATAGTCAATCAGAAGTCTGCTCTCCTCTAAATCTTGAAGGAATTCTACTTCATTTAAGCTCACACACCCCTTCCTCTCCGCGATTTTCCAATTGTGACAAAAGGGACACTTTAAATTGCACCCACAGAGCCAGAGAGTGAACGTTACCTTCCCGTGAACATCTATCATGCTAATGGTCTTCCATCCAGCTACAAGCATACTATCACCCCAAAATAAAGGATCAGTAAGAATAGTGCTTTCTCGTCCAAAACTCTCTCTTTCTAAAGGGATTCCAGTTTTTCAAGGGGCGATAATATCCGATTATTCTACTCCATATCTCGACGTCCTCGCTCCCACAGCGCGGGCACTGGGTGTGGAGGCCGGTCATTGAATAATCGCAGGCGTTGCAGACAGTTATTGCTGGAGTATAGCTCCAATAGACAAGCTCCGTCTTCATGAGCCTCTTGGTGAGCTTTGCAAGGGCTTCGGGATCCGGCTCCTCTCCAAGGAATATGTGCATCATCACTCCTCCTGTGAAGGTCTTTTGAACCCTGCTCTCCACGTTTATCCTATCCACCAGCTCGAGGGCTCCATAATAGGGGGCTATGCTTGTTGAGTAGATCGGATTCTCCCTGTCACTTAGATATTCTCCAAGCTCTGGAAACTCATGTAAATCTTTTATCGCAAGCTTTGCTGCTGCACTCTCTCCAGGGACTTCCTCCACATTCCATGGTATTCCCGTTTCCTCCATCCATTCATGGGCTTTGAGAGTTGCGAATTCTACCATTTCTCTCATTAGTTCAGCCGCTTCTTTCCACTCTCTTCTTGTCCCTTCAAACCACAGGGAGGAGTTATTGAGATAAATGGCAGCCGCTTCTGGCAAGCCCAAGATTCCTACAGTATTAAAATGGCTTAGAGGGAACTCTTCAAGATACATCCTAATCATCTGATACATATGTCTATAGTTAGTTATCAGCTTGATGTAGCGATCGCGGAACCACTCTGTCGTGTTTTTAATGAGTTCGAGCATTTTTTCATATTCCTCCCAAAATGTATCATCGTCTCTGGATTTCAAGGCTATCCTAGGGAGGTTGACGGTAGTAACATTTATTGACCCTGTAACATCTGGCATTGCCCATAGGCCACCAAAACGCTGCCTCTCAAGCTTCTCAATTGTTGCCTCCTCCATACTTTTTTCCCCTATCCTAAAGGCGAGGGAAAGTTCATTTTTATCAATCGTTAATCTGCAGCACATGGCGTAGCTCGCATCGGGGTCAACGACATTTGTGTTGAGCCAGTAAAAGCTTCCCCTTTTGGCAGCCGTCGTGAATATTGCCTCAAATACCTCTGGATCGTTCCATATCATCTTTGCCGTTGTCATGAGTGTTGGAATTGGAAATGTGAAGGGTTGCCCTTTCTCGTCACCTTTATTCAAAACGTTTGCCAGTGCGATCACAAATTTTCTCGCTTCCTCTTCGTATTGCCCGAGGGGAGCAACTTTCTTACCTCCGTATAGGGCATAATCTCCATCCAGCATTTTTTTCGGAGCATCTAGCGTTATAGTAAAGTTTGTGAAGGGTGTCTGCATGCCCACCCTTGAAGGATAGTTCAAATTGAAAACAAGTCGTTGTATCTGCTGCTCTATTTGCCTCTCACTCAGTGTATCTTTCCTTATGAAAGGTCCAGCATACCATTCCACGCTCGAAAGTGCCTGAGCTCCTGAAAAGTAGTGCTGCATGGTTATAAGGTAATTAGCCACATGATCCACAAAGGTGTCAAAATGTCTAGCAGGTCGAGAGCCTATTGTGGGAGTTTTTAATCCCCATTCAAGAAGCCTTGCAATGCTATGCCCCGTACAGTATGGGATGTACAAGCTATATGGTAGCTTATGGATGTAAATATCACCTCTGCGGTGGCTTAGCAGATATTCTCTCGGAATCAGAGTGAGGTAATCTCTCAAGGCATTTTCCATTACATAGGCAAAGAAGCCTGTAGGACCTGGATATCTGTTTGCATTCTCCAAAACATCGAGAGTGCTCCATTTTGCATACTTCTCAATAACGTCCTGCTCTGCTTTTAACTCTTCGATCATGCCTTTCACCATTTGGATATTTTATCCAACTAGTGATATAGGGAAGGAGTTAAAATAATTTTCCCTTACTATCCCAGATAAGTGACAACGATCCAAAAGATGATAGTATAAAGTGACAGGGAGATTTAGACTGAAAAAGCATATCATCAAGACCAAGTCTGTTGTGGTTAGTTGAATACATCAATAAAAACATCCATTATTGACACTTTGTCAAAATCATTCGATCCGATATTCTTGAACTATATTAAACTTTACGTTTTTTCTTTCGAAAGCTTCGCCCTTCAGGACAGGGAGGAGGTCAGTCTACAAAGGAAAAGAGGATCAGAACCCGTAGATATGTCTTCCGTATTTTATTAATGCGTAGACTGCATCAACTCCATCCTCAACTGTTTCAAACACTGGAATCCCCTTTTGCTCTATTTTTCTTGCCATTCTTTCTGGATACTCACCACCTGGGGCCACAAAGACTATTGGCTTTCCGTACTCCTTAACTCTCTCCATAACTTCCACTATTCTCTCGTCCAAAGCTGGACTCTGGAAGAGCGCTATCACAACCACTATGTCAACATTTGGATCCTCTAGAACATACCTAATCGCAGTCTCATATCTACTTGAGGGTGCATCCCCAATTACATCAACTGGATTCTTGTAGCTCATGTGTTCAGGCAATAATCCCTCTTCGATGGCCTTTCTGAACTTTTCTTTAGTTTCCTCTGTGAATTCTGCCAACTTTAGACCTGCCTCTAGAAGGCCATCGCTCATCATAACCCCAGCCCCACCACCATTGGTCACTATTGCAACTCTATCTCCCTTAGCTGGACTTTGCATCGCTAAGGCTTTCGCATAGTTAAAGAGCTGTCTCATGCTTTTAGCTGCAAGAACACCAGTTTGCTCGAAAGCTGCTTGATATATTTTGTAACTTCCCGCGAGAGAGCCCGTGTGAGAAGCAGCAGCCTTGGCTCCAGCCTCAGTCCTTCCGGCCTTAAGAATAATTACGGGCTTAACTTTTGTAGTCTCTTTAGCCGCATTGAAGAACTTTCTTCCATCTTTTACTCCCTCTATATAGGCCGTTATTACCTTGGTTTTTGGATCATCCTTTAAATACAGCATGAAATCACTCTCGTCTAAATCTGCCATGTTTCCCAGGCTTATGAACTTGCTCATTCCGACTTCATGCCTTGCAGCCCAGTCAAGTATGGCCGCCCCAAAAGCACCACTTTGGCTCATGAACGCTATTGGGCCAAATTTTGGCCTTGCCTGTCTTTCTGGAGGATTAAAATTACAATCAAACCCATTCTCTAAGTTAGTAACGCCAAGACAATTAGGACCAACAACACGTATCCCCCATTTTCTAGCCCTCTTTACTAGCTCTTCCTCAAGATCTGCCCTTCCTGCCTCCTTAAATCCAGCTGAGATAACAACAACCCCTTTAACCCCTTTTTCTCCACACTCGTCAATTACATCAGGAACGAACTTTGCTGGAACGGCTATTACAGCCACATCGACTTCATCTGGAATTTCCTTTATGCTCTTATACGCTTTGAGCCCCATGACTTCGGTTTCTTTAACATTAACTGGATAAATCTTACCCTTAAAACGAAGCGTCATAGAGTGCATTATAGCATTTCCGACTTTCCCAAGGGTGTTTGAGGCGCCAATAATTGCCACACTCTTTGGATAAAACAGTTCATCAAGATCGATTTTTGTTTTCAACTTTATCACCTCTTGGATATTTTATCCAACACTATCAGTTTTACATTTATAAAGATTATGTCCTTTCGATCTTATCAACGCCATAAGAATTAAAGTACCCTTCAAAGTAGTTGAAGCGAAAACAGATGGGTCTCTCTCAGTAGAGTGTCACAACTTTGGTGATTTCTCCTCTCTTGAAAAGTTTGAAGAACCTGTTTTAAGCCTTTCTGTTCTTGTTTGAGCTTAAAGAAACCTTTTTAGTGATTTTTACCACTTCAGTTGAGATGCGAAATTATTCACCAGAACTGGGAACCATTGTTTAACTTTTCAAAAAGGATGTAAATAACAAAAAAATTTGCTTAGCTAGTCCTTCCCTTGTTGCTTTACCGGATAAGGCATGAATTCTACAGTTCCCCTTTGCTTTACAGGTTGTTTGTAGAGCTCCATTAAGGCATAGACTTCCTCCGGAACGTCTGTTTCAACGTGAAGACCGAGTTCCTTTGCGTGCTCAACAGTTATTGGGTAGTCGTGAGTCCATCTTCCCTCGGTTAGTATTTGAGCCAGTTCTCTGGCTTTCTCTTCACCGTATTTGTCCTTCAAGAGATTGTACACGAACTCCTGAACTTGATTTATTGCCTTCTTTGCCACATCAGCAAGTATGAGGGTTTGGTCATCAACTTTCTCTGCACCTTTTTGTTCAACTGCCCTTATTATGCTCGGAGCCGGATACTGGCCGAGCTGAGGATCAACCGGTCCCAAAACCGCATGAGGATCCATTATGATCTTGTCAGCAGCTAATGCTATTAAGGTCCCACCACTCATTGCGTAGTGCGGCACTATCACCCTTGTTTCTGCGGGATGATCCTTCAAAGCCTTTGCTATTTGCGTTGCCGCCAAAACCAATCCTCCCGGCGTGTGAATGATCAGGTCAATTGGCTTATCCTTTGGAGCCATCCTTATAGCTCTTAATATCTCTTCGCTGTCCTCAATGCTTATAAACTTGTACACGGGAATCCCAAAGAAACCTATGCTCTCCTGCCTGTGGATCATTGTTATTACTGTGGAGTTTCTCTTTCTTGCCAATCTTTCCAGCAATTTTGCCCTAGCAATCTGCAATTGGCGATATTGAATCTGAGGCCCCATGAGTAGGTAGAAGAACAGTATCCACCATATCAATGAGCCTATGAATCCACTCAGCGGATCCATGAGTTCACCCCCTGAATATTCCTACAGAATTATTGTAACTTAATATTTTTAAAACTTTTGGTAAATAAAATTGAGATCCCATAAATTGCAAATGTATTGTGAAAGAATAGAAGAAAAGTCACTTAACAACTTGAGTGCCAGTTTTTCCTTCTAAGGCTTCAACGGCCTTGTCTAAAGCGGCAATTACCGCTCTCTCTCCACCCCATTCGATGAACCTTATGGCGGCAAGAACCTTTGGCCCCATGCTGCCCTTCTTGAAGTGCCCTTCCTCATAATATTTCCTGAGCTCATCAACAGTAACTTTTCCAAGCCACTGCTCGTTCGGCTTGCCGTAGTTAATGGCAGCGCCGTTGACATCGGTGAGTATCATAAAGATGTCAGCATTAACCTCTTCGGCAAGTTTCTCTCCAGCCAAATCTTTGTCAATAACCGCCTCAACGCCCTTAAATTCCCCGTTTTCCTCAATAACAGGAATTCCTCCCCCACCAGAGGCTATTACTATGAAGCCCTTCTCAACGAGGTCTTGGATTATTGGAGCTTCAACATGCCCAATCGGATCCGGTGAAGGAACGACTCTCCTCCATCCTCTCCCAGAGTCCTCTATGACAACCCAGCCCTTCTCTCTGGCAAGCTTTTTGGCAGTCTCTTCGTCATAAAATGGTCCCACAGGCTTTGAGGGATTCTGAAATGCCGGGTCGTTCTTGTCAACAATCGTTTGGGTAACTATCGTTGCCACCGGCTTGTTTATGCCCCGCTTCCTAAGCTCGTTAATTACCGCCTGCTGTATCATGTAACCAATCTGCCCCTGACTCATTGCACCGCAAACGTCCATAGGCTGAGCGGGGATGCCATACATATGCTCTCCAGCATCCTGTTGGAGGAGAATAGCTCCAACTTGAGGACCATTGCCGTGGGTTATTACAACCTCATAATCGTTGTCAAGGATTATATCAACGATTTGCTTTGCAGTTTTTTTCACATTCTCCATTTGCTCTTCATAAGTCCCCTTTTGTCCTCTCTGCAGAATAGCATTCCCGCCCAAAGCTATAACAACCCTCTTCCTCATGTTACTCCCTCCAGCAACTGGTGTATAAACTTAGACCTCAGCGAATTAAAAGGGTTTCTTAGTCATAAAATAGTTCTTTTAGAAAAAACTTCGAAAAATAAGTGAAAGAGCTTGCAAATTTAAAGATTTCCAAGAGCTATCTTTGCTGTTTTGATTAGAGGTACCACTCGCTAAACCTTCCAATGCCGAGGCTTTCAAGGGTTTTCATAACGCCGAGGGCTATTCCTTCTACCTCTATGCCTCCCTCTCCCTTGTTTGCATCCCCAGCTATGTAGACGTTTTCGAGTGGGAAGTCAAGATGGGTTCCAGAGGCTACTCTGTTAACGGGATTTCCGTCTAGGTAAGTTTGAACCATTAGAACCTCTCCCTCTTTGTCAAGCTCCGGGAAGAGATAATAAAGATCCTCAAGGCCAAGTTTTTGCTCTTTCTTTACATCTTTGCTCCTTAAAGCCTGGTGCGTCATGATGAGGTTGTAACCTTCTCTTGCAAGCTCCGGCGTTAATGCGGAAGGCTCGTTGTAGCCGTTTATCCTTTGAGTATCTAGGGTAAAGACAACGGTGTTGCCTATTCTAGGCTCTCCCTTTAAGGCTATGTTAATTTTAATTCCTTCAGCAGGCTTTAGGGCATCAACTTTTTTCAAGTACTCCCTGTCAAATTTGTCCCGTCCAAAAAGCTCCACTGTTTCCTTTATTCCGATATTTGAGATGAGCACATCGTAGGGGTATTCTTCACCGTCTGCCGTTATTACCTTGTTTTCATCGATTTCAACAGCTCTCTTTCTGGTTATTATATTTCCTCCATTCTCTCTTACAATTCTCGCAAGCTCTTCTGTTACGGCTTTGCATCCGCCCTTTATTAGCCCCGGACCTCCCCACTTCAAAGTTGCCTTTATTTCCTTAGCCAGCTCTATTGCCGGAACTTCTTCTGGAGACAAGCTGACCGCCCAGCCAAGAAAGCTCTTTATGAAAAGATAAACGAACTCGTTATCTCCAATCTTCTCCTGAAGCTACTCCCACGAGCTCATTTTTGCATCTTCGCCACTTGGAAGTCTATTGGCTTTTATCTCTGCAAGGAGCTTCATCGCTTTGGCCTTCTCTTTGAGGGAAAGATACTTCCATCCCTCTCTGTAGTGGTAAATGTTTCCCTCCAGAAAGAACTTGCCCCTTGGGTTTGAGTTTACTATTTCCACGTTGGCATTCAAAAGCTTTAATAGACGGGCTAAGGGACCATTTTCTCCATGAGGAACCATGTGAAGGGCACCAGTGGACAATTGAAAGCCCTTGTAGTTTAAGTTTGTGAACCTACCCCCAACAAAAGGAGCTTTTTCCAGAATTGTTACTTCATGACCTGCCTTGGCTAAAAAAGCGCTTGTCAAAAGTCCTCCAAGCCCGGCCCCAATTGTGACCACTCTCATTTTATCACCTCTTTGGGTTCCCGAAAGGATCTATCAGGCCAGCCCTTATTAAGGAAGAGCTTATTTTATCCCCAAGCTTGCTTTTAATTAGCTTTATGGTAACAATGTCAAGAGGTTTTAGACCTTTTTCCTTTCTCGCTCTGTTCACCAAGAGGGCACCTTTATATGTTTCCTCACTAACAACTATTGCATCTAAACTCTTTATTCTGTCTGCAAAGCCTATTGCAGTGTGTATTTTTATTATTCGATAGTTTTTGTACCCGTTTATCTCAAAAAACTTTAGCAAATCCCTCAGCCTAATTTCATACGGAAGGATTCTCTCAGCGTAGGGTTTAGTTTTTATCATTTCATCGGAAGTCAGACCAATGTAGACGTACTTGCCCACCTCAAAAGCCTTTCTAAGCAAGGCTTTGTGACCTAAATGAAGCCTATCAAAGGTTCCACCAACCACAACCTTTCTGTACTTCCTCATCGTTATCCCTCTTTATCAATGAACCAATAAATTTTTGTATTGCTATTTGAAAAAGTTTTGGAGGTGATCCAATGGACTTTTTCTTTTATCCTTCATCGGTAGCGGTATTTGGCTCCTTCAAGAAGGGTGCAATAGCTTACGAGATACTGAAGAATATAGTTGAAGGGGGCTTTAAGGGCGAGATTATTCCAGTGAATCCCAAAGGAGGAGAAGTCGAAGTAGCTGGGAGAAAACTTAGAATTGCAGAAAAGCTTGAAAAAGGTGTTGACGTTGCTATAATAGCGATTCCCGCAAAGCTCGTCCCTTCTCTAATTGAGGAAATTGAGGAAAAGGTTAAGGGAGCAGTGGTTATAAGTGCTGGATTTAGTGAGATAGGCAACGTTGAGCTTGAGAGAGAACTCGTTGAAAAGGCTCGAGAGAAGGGAGTAAGAATCATTGGGCCCAACTGTGCCGGAATTTTTGGAGTTCATGCAGAGTTCTTTGGCTCGTTTGAAGTCAGGGTCAAGAAGGGGGGCTTAGCCTTAATCTCCCAAAGCGGAGCCTTCGGCGGTGCAGCCTTGGCTATGGGGAATGAGGAAGGCATAGGATTTTCCGCCTTCGTTTCTTACGGCAATGCGGCCGATTTAACGGAAAGCGACTTCTTGAGGTACTTTGCCGACGATGAGAACACCAAAGTGATAGCCCTCTACATTGAAGGGGTAAAAGATGGGAAGAAGTTTGTTGAAGCTTTAAAATACGCCACTTCCAAAAAGCCCGTGATAATTCTCAAGGCCGGAAAAAGTAAAAGCGGCAGCAAAGCAGCCCAAAGCCATACCGGAAGCTTAGCAGGAAGTTATGAAATTTACAAAGGTGTTTTTATGCAGTTTGGGGCAATAGAAGTTGAAGAGATGGAGGAGCTCTTTGATGCGGCAAAAATCTTTGAGATGTACGAGAGCTGAGGGGAGAGAATAGCCATAATAACAAATTCCGGTGGCCCTGGAGTTTTAGCTACCGACAAAGCCGAAAAGCTGGGACTAGAGATTGCAAAGCTTGAAGAAAAAACCGTAGAGGAGCTCAAAAAATTCCTGCCTCCACAGTGCTCAACAAAAAATCCAATTGACCTGATAGCAGATGCAGACTACGAGAGGTACAAAAGAGCTATAGAAGTTGTTTCCAGGGATAAAAACATTGATGCACTGCTAGTTATTTGCGTTCCGCCGATATTCATACCGAGTGAAGAGATAGCAAAGGCAGTCATAGATGCCAAGTGCGACAAGCCAGTTGTGGTCAATTTTATGGCCGGAGAACTTGTAAAAGAGGGTGTGAAGCTTTTAAATACCTGCGGTATCAAAAACTTCCCGACACCGGAGAGAGCAGCCAAAGCCCTCTACTGGCTTAGTTTGAGAAAGGCTTTTAAAACGAAGTAGAAAAAGACACATAGGGGTGAGAACGATGCATCACTTGATTTATCCAATGAGAACATACCTGATAGTCTCAGGACAGGGAGAGGAAACAAACGTTATGGCAGCTGACTGGGTAACAGTCCTTTCTCACAAGCCGCCTCTGGTGGGAGTGGCAGTTTCTCCAAAAAGATACACTCACCGGCTGATCTCAAAATACAAGGAGTTTGTTATCAGCGTTCCGGGCTTGGAAATGCTCAGAGACGTCTGGATTGCGGGAACAAAGAGAGGACCCTCAAAGCTTAAGGAGATGAACATAACCCTCGTCGACTCCACAAAAATAGCTACGCCGAGCATAAAAGAGGCATTAGCAAACATAGAATGCAAAGTGGTTGATGCCAGGGATTATGGAGACCACACATGGTTCGTTGGCGAAGTTGTTGGTTATACCTACAAAGAGGAAGCATTCAAGAACGGAAAGCCAGATGTTATGAGCGCAAACTTCCTCGCACATGCAGCATGGACTGACTTCGTTACCTTCGAGAAGAAGATTTACAAGTCAGAATAATTGCAAAATAGCACGTTATCATGTTTAAATTTTCTCTTTTTGGATTTTCTGCCCTCTGAAGGATTAATTTTGAGTTCAAGGCTCTAAGAATGCTCTGGAAGTCTTTAGTAACTGAAGGTTACTATTAAACAAAAGGTTACAAAAATTTTAAAAGTTTATAACGAAATTTTTTCGAAATTCTAAACAAAGACTTTTTAGGACTTCTTTGGTATCCTCTCCTCATGGAAATTTAACCATTTTTAGTTTAAGGCGTTTTTGTGAGCTTATTTTTGATTTAAGCTCCTATTTCGCCTCTGGAAGTCTCATGAACATTCTTGAGCATTGACAAAAAGGAGGAGTTTCAAGTGTGGTTGAGTTTCAAGGTTTCTCTCAAGGGCTCGAATTCGAGCTTTCTGAGGGGAGTTTTATTGACCCTTTGAAGAAAAGTTTATAAGATTCGGGCCTTCTAATTACTCTTTGAGGAGTTTAGAGGAAAAATCGCCCCTGTTCCAATAAGACTTTAAAAGAATTGAAAGACGGCGACGCAGTCTTTGAGTTCTTCGATGATTTTGATGTTCCAATAAGACTTTAAAAGAATTGAAAGTTTATTAAAGCGAGACCATTACCGAGCACACGGCCGACGTTCCAATAAGACTTTAAAAGAATTGAAAGACGAGAGCAGCAGGAGAGATTTAAGGTAGGGTTAGGGGTTCCAATAAGACTTTAAAAGAATTGAAAGATTACTGCAACTGCTACAAGTCCAATCCCCAGAGAAAGTTCCAATAAGACTTTAAAAGAATTGAAAGAAAATCCTCTCTTGTTCTTCTTTTGGCAATTTTAAGGTTCCAATAAGACTTTAAAAGAATTGAAAGGAATCACTTTTCACCCTTTCACCTTTCACCCTATCGGGTTCCAATAAGACTTTAAAAGAATTGAAAGTGATGAAGGAGAGTGGAGGTTCTTTGATGTTGACTATGTAAGTTCCAATAAGACTTTAAAAGAATTGAAAGTTACCAAAAGAGACAACAACTTTTACTACATTGAAATCCGTTCCAATAAGACTTTAAAAGAATTGAAAGTGTGAGTATCGACCAACTGCCCGTTCACGTAAGTACGGGTTCCAATAAGACTTTAAAAGAATTGAAAGATCAGGGTCTGGCTGGATGCCAAAGTCTATTGTAAGTGTTCCAATAAGACTTTAAAAGAATTGAAAGCTCAATGGTTCTTACATTCCTTACATGACCTTACATATGTTCCAATAAGACTTTAAAAGAATTGAAAGTTATTTGTGAGGGTAACGGTAAAGGTTACTTGCGTGTTTGGTTCCAATAAGACTTTAAAAGAATTGAAAGTATTCCTCTTTTGTATCTCCTTTCTCCGTTTTCTGCCGTTCCAATAAGACTTTAAAAGAATTGAAAGTATCATCAAGATCAATCCTTAACACTCTCTCATAGTCCAGTTCCAATAAGACTTTAAAAGAATTGAAAGGTAGTCAAGGACGCACTAGCAAACAGCACTCTTGACACGTTCCAATAAGACTTTAAAAGAATTGAAAGGCTCTACTCTCTTCGTTACTCGTCCCCGATCTAATGCAGTTCCAATAAGACTTTAAAAGAATTGAAAGGCTCTGAGCTGTCTTCTAATAACTCCCTTAGCACATTAGTTCCAATAAGACTTTAAAAGAATTGAAAGGTATTCAAGATAAACAACATCTCCAGCACTTGGATTAGTTCCAATAAGACTTTAAAAGAATTGAAAGTAAATATGATTTATGTTTTATTTTTATCATGGTGGCGTGTTCCAATAAGACTTTAAAAGAATTGAAAGCTTTGCAGTAAAACAGTTTTTCGATGAATACGGTCATGTTCCAATAAGACTTTAAAAGAATTGAAAGTTAAGACCGAACTCGACGAACTGAAAGTTTCCCCGAAACAGTTCCAATAAGACTTTAAAAGAATTGAAAGACTCTACAGCGCGAGAAGGGCTTCTACTACTACACGACGTTCCAATAAGACTTTAAAAGAATTGAAAGTGAGGACAATGGAGAGCGTCATAGCAGTAGCCAAGTTCCAATAAGACTTTAAAAGAATTGAAAGCCACCATGAGTAAGAGAAGGGAGAGAATGATAATAAGAAGTTCCAATAAGACTTTAAAAGAATTGAAAGAAGGGAGAGTGGCGATTCCTAAAGAAACAAGGATGCTGTTCCAATAAGACTTTAAAAGAATTGAAAGCCTGGTGGGAGTTAGATGTCCTGCACAGGAGAACCGACGTTCCAATAAGACTTTAAAAGAATTGAAAGCCCGTGTCGTAAATCCACACCTGGAACTGGTTCAAGTCGTTCCAATAAGACTTTAAAAGAATTGAAAGGTGTATCTCCGTTTTTCAGGATATTCGTCTGAGTACCGTTCCAATAAGACTTTAAAAGAATTGAAAGGTGCTGTCCATGAAAGTCACTGAAATATTGCCCAGCTGGTTCCAATAAGACTTTAAAAGAATTGAAAGCAGGATGGTAGATATAGACTTAATCGTGCTAGGGCTCGGTTCCAATAAGACTTTAAAAGAATTGAAAGAACCTTACCACCATTCAGGTCCACCAGCCCTTTGTTCGTTCCAATAAGACTTTAAAAGAATTGAAAGTTCACACCACCCCCATCAATCCACCAACCCGGCTCTCCAGTTCCAATAAGACTTTAAAAGAATTGAAAGTAACTACGCTTATGTTGTAGTTCGGTAGGTAAACACCCGTTCCAATAAGACTTTAAAAGAATTGAAAGGCAAAAAGTTTTTTGCGAGAGTTTTTTCAAGCTTTTTAGAGTTCCAATAAGACTTTAAAAGAATTGAAAGCTGCATTTTTGAGCGCTATTCCATCTTTGCCAACAGTGTTCCAATAAGACTTTAAAAGAATTGAAAGAGTAGACATGGATAAACCTGTCAAGGAAGTGATTGCGGTTCCAATAAGACTTTAAAAGAATTGAAAGTCGAATACAGGGTTAGCTCCTAATGGGTCTTGGAACACGTTCCAATAAGACTTTAAAAGAATTGAAAGAAAAATAAAAGCGGGACTTTCTCGAAATTGATTTTTAAGTTCCAATAAGACTTTAAAAGAATTGAAAGCACTTCGAAGGCATTAAGCACCTTCGCGGGCATTTTGTTCCAATAAGACTTTAAAAGAATTGAAAGCCGTAACGTCCCTGTTGAGCGGATTGTATATAGTAAGGTTCCAATAAGACTTTAAAAGAATTGAAAGTATCCTCGTCCATGTTCTCAAGGTTTGCAACAATGCTGTTCCAATAAGACTTTAAAAGAATTGAAAGAACGGGAAGAAATATCTCTATGATGACTATCTTGACGGTTCCAATAAGACTTTAAAAGAATTGAAAGCCGCCGATAAGGAATAATATAACTGCTAAGGCCAAGTATGGGTTCCAATAAGACTTTAAAAGAATTGAAAGCTTAGATATTTCTTATTGTTCAAGCCTATTGCGTGTGGTTCCAATAAGACTTTAAAAGAATTGAAAGAAGATTATGCTCAGTAGCCAGCTCACAAAGGTCCAAGGTTCCAATAAGACTTTAGAAGAGTTCCAATAAGACTTTAAAAGAATTGAAAGTGATAGGAACATTTTTGTTCCAATTCTGGAACAAAGTTCCAATAAGACTTTAAAAGAATTGAAAGCTTAGTGCTGCAGTAACTACTGCACCCGTGAACCCTGCATAACCGTTCCAATAAGACTTTAAAAGAATTGAAAGCACTTCGCAGTTATAGAGACATACGCATATGATGAGGTTCCAATAAGACTTTAAAAGAATTGAAAGGCCGTTTTAAGTGCACTGAGCCTTTTAGGTATGCCCTGTTCCAATAAGACTTTAAAAGAATTGAAAGACGCATTGTCTTCCTGTCGTAGACCACGGCTTCATAATCGTTCCAATAAGACTTTAAAAGAATTGAAAGAGAATGAATAAATCATATTCTCGTTCATCAAGTCCTTAGTGTTCCAATAAGACTTTAAAAGAATTGAAAGTTGATGCCTTGCTAAAGTCCTCACTGCTCATATAGTCAAGTTCCAATAAGACTTTAAAAGAATTGAAAGAACTTTATGTTTGCTTCCTTAACAATGCCGTTTATTAGTTCCAATAAGACTTTAAAAGAATTGAAAGATGCCTTATCAAAAACTTCCTTTCTTCATCATTTAAGTTCCAATAAGACTTTAAAAGAATTGAAAGTTAGCCAAATTGGGCATCAAGGCAGTTGACTATTACAGTTCCAATAAGACTTTAAAAGAATTGAAAGATTCTCAAGATTGTCTTCTCTGAAAAAGAAGCGGAGGTCGTTCCAATAAGACTTTAAAAGAATTGAAAGCATATTTAGTGTTATCCCGCTGAGGTACCTCGGGGATGAGAGTTCCAATAAGACTTTAAAAGAATTGAAAGCAGGCTTTACACACTTTCGGTGGTGCTCCGACCTTGGTTCCAATAAGACTTTAAAAGAATTGAAAGTAAGTTAATCTTTCATCTCTACTATGAGTTCTCCTCGAGTTCCAATAAGACTTTAAAAGAATTGAAAGTACCTTAGCCGTCTTATTCACTGCGTCCCAAGTCTCCGTTCCAATAAGACTTTAAAAGAATTGAAAGCTTTTTACAACATACTCAATTGCCGTCCCATTTGCAGTTCCAATAAGACTTTAAAAGAATTGAAAGCATTATAAGCCTCTATAGCTGCATTAGCATATGTAGGTTCCAATAAGACTTTAAAAGAATTGAAAGAGAACTTCTCCATAGCCCTTGCTGAAATCTTGACGTGCTCCCACGTTCCAATAAGACTTTAAAAGAATTGAAAGAGGTAATACTTACCAGAGGAATCTGGAGACACTACTTGTTCCAATAAGACTTTAAAAGAATTGAAAGAGAGAAACCATTTTTCTCAGAACTCTAAAATACCTCGCGTTCCAATAAGACTTTAAAAGAATTGAAAGGCTCTTAACTCGAACTCTGAAGCAAAATCTGTATGTTCCAATAAGACTTTAAAAGAATTGAAAGTATGTAGCCTTCAATTAATGAAAACGTATATTCGATGTGTTCCAATAAGACTTTAAAAGAATTGAAAGCTGATGGATTTGCTTGGGCTCGACGACAGGCTCATCGGTTCCAATAAGACTTTAAAAGAATTGAAAGTTCTTTCTTTTCGAGCTTGAGCTTCTTGAGGCAACTCATAAGCCTGAACAACCTACTTGGCTCCAATAAATCCTTATCTCTCTTTAATGAACAACACTTTTAAATGCTCATCAAGTACTCCTTTTGATGATAGCGTTAGGGATTGAGGGAACAGCACATACACTCGGCATAGGGATTGTGACGGAAGATAAAGTTCTCGCCAACGTATTTGACACTCTCACAACCGAAAAAGGTGGCATACACCCAAAGGAAGCCGCTGAACACCACGCGAGGCTCTTAAAACCCCTTTTGAAAAAAGCCCTTAAAGAGGCCAAAATTAGCATAGAAGATCTGGATGTAATTGCTTTCTCCCAAGGGCCTGGATTGGGGCCGGCTTTGAGAGTTGTGGCAACTGCCGCAAGGGCTTTAGCTATAAGATACAACAAACCCATTGTTGGAGTTAATCACTGCATCGCCCACGTGGAAATTACAAAGATGTTCGGAGTAAAAGATCCGGTTGGTCTTTACGTAAGCGGAGGCAACACTCAAGTGCTGGCTTTGGAGGGTGGTAGGTACAGGGTTTTTGGAGAAACCCTCGATATAGGCATAGGCAACGCCATAGATACGTTTGCCAGAGAGCTCGGTTTAGGATTCCCGGGCGGGCCAAAGATAGAAAAGCTCGCTCAGAAAGGGGAAAAATATATCGAGCTCCCCTATGCGGTTAAGGGCATGGATCTAAGCTTCTCCGGAATTTTAACGGAGGCAGTTAGAAAATACAAGACTGGGAAGTATAGGGTTGAAGATTTGGCGTATTCTTTCCAAGAAACTGCCTTTGCAGCTTTGGTTGAGGTTACCGAAAGAGCTGTAGCACATACAGGAAAAGAGGAAGTAGTTCTTGTAGGGGGGGTAGCTGCCAACAACCGCTTGAGGGAAATGCTTAGGATAATGTGCGAAGATAGAGGTGTGAAATTCTTCGTGCCGCCTTATGACCTATGCAGGGACAACGGAGCGATGATAGCCTATACCGGCCTGAGGATGTTTAAAGCCGGCATAAAGTTTAACCTTGAAGAAACAGTAGTCAAGCAAAAGTTTAGAACCGACGAAGTAGAGGTAACCTGGTAGCTTAAAACTTCTTTTTTATCTTTAGCGTGTATTTTGGATAGATCCTCTTCGAGAACCTTACGAACTTTGTTTTTCTGGGAGATTTCTCAATTCTTATTCTCAAATGGGGTGGAAGTTGGGTATAGAACTGTCCATCAACGGTGAGAATAATTTCCCTTTCCGTCAATACCTCTATCTCAATTGAGGAAGAGTCCGGGACAACAAGGGGTCTTGCAGTAAGGGCAACTGGGGCTAAGGGGACTAGAAGAATAGCATGCAAGCGGGGGTCAACTAAAGGGCCTCCAGCCGAAAGGGCGTAAGCCGTTGAGCCTGTAGGAGTTGATATTATTAGACCATCAGCCCTTATCTCCTCGGCAAGCTCCCCATCAATGTAGTATTTGAGATGGGTTATCTTACCCGGAATTCCGGTTAAAACTACAACGTCGTTAAGTGCGTCGGGTATGTTGTTAAAGCCTTCAACAAAAGTCCTGATTTTCATCCTCTCATCAATGAAATAGTCTCCCTCAAGAACTCTGGAAATAGCGAAAAAAGTTTCTGCAGGTTCAACCTCTGCCAAAAAGCCCAAAGTACCCATATTTATTGCCAGAATGGGAATATCTCTAGTGGTTTTATGCTCAACTCTCAGAACAGTCCCATCTCCTCCAATGACTATCATCATGTCAACATCCATTCTCTCAAGGGGGATTACATCGTCAGGAGAAAAATGTGGAAAATTCTCATGGGCTTCTTCATCAACGTAAACCTCGTAACCACTTACCTTGAGAAAGTCGTATACCCTATATGCAAGCTTTAAAGCCTCCTCACGGTCTCTTCGAGCGGCGATTCCAAACTTCATGATCTCACGCTCTACCCTTGCTTAGCTTTGCACCAAGATAAACGCTCAATCCTCCCCCAATAATTGTTGGGAGCCAGAAGGATATAAACCTATCTAAGACCGTCGCGGTAACGGCTAAACTCTTATCAATTCTCAAGCTAAGATAGAGGGCAGAGTTAACTGCCTCCGTTATTCCAACCCCACCGGGAAGGATGCTTATCATTCCCAGAGCAATGCCGGCCATTTGAACCATTAGAATCTTTTGAATCTCAAGATGGTACCCAATGCTTTCAAAGACAAAGTAAGTCCTAAGGAGCATGAACACCCAGAGGGCTAGAGAATAGAATAAGGTCTTACCCAACACAACCGGGTCTTTGGAAAGCTCCAGAAAAGTCTTTCTAAAATCCATTATGGATTTTTTGAGCTTTTCTTCGAGTGTCTCTTCTATTCCTGCAAACTTTTCTGGAAATACACGCTTTATAAGCCCCGCTATCTTATTAAGCACCTTAAAGGCCAAGCTCTCATTCAAAGAAATCAAGAGGCTTACAACCACTATCAAAAGAAGCACTACCGTTGATATGGAAAGGACAGACAATAGGAGCTTTACCTTTAATGAGAGAGCGTACTTAAACGCAAGAAGGGTAAAAATGAGGACTGGAATAACATCCAAAATCCTATCGGCCATTATAGTTGCAAAAACTTGACCATAGCCGCTATTGGACTTTTTGGTTATCACATACATTCTAGCTGGCTCTCCTCCCGCCCTAGCACCTGGGGTTAGGTTGTTCGCAAATATCCCAACCATAGTGGCAATTATAATATCCCTCACCCGAACCCTCACTTCGGCTCTTTTTAGAAATATTCTCCACCTAAAAGCCCATGCAAGGGTTGCAAGAATTTGCATAAGCAATGCCAAGAGAAAATATTCAAGCTTAGCCTCCATCACAAGCTTCAACGTCTCCTCTACCCCTGCCCACCATATAAGTGCTATTATAACTCCAATTCCAACAAAGATCATGAGGGAGTTCCTTTTTTTCATCAGCTCACCTTCCTTAGCTTTGCAATGAAGAAGCCTTGAGTGAGGTGCTTATGAGGGTAAAAGCGTTGTACTTCCTTTATCCCCAATCCGGGTGAGCCTATAAAAATTTTCTGCTCCTCAAGCTTTAGCCCCTTCTTTAGCATATACTGCACATTCCCCTCATTTTCCTCGTAGCTTAAGGTGCATGTAGAATAAACAAGTATCCCCCCTTTTCTAAGGCTTTTTATTGCAGCGTTTATGAAATGTCTCTGGTATCTTACCGTCGCTTCAATGTCCTTCGGCGTTCTCGTCTCCCAGAGCTTTGGTCTTACCCCTAAAGCCGTGCACGGAGCATCCAAGAGGATTTTATCGGCCTTAATCCCAAGACCCGGCAGATTTCTTGAGTCCATTTGAACGAGCTTAACGTTTTTCACCCCAAGTCTCTTAAGCTCTTTCTCCATTTTGGCGAGTCTGTTTCTAGATTTGTCTATTGCTATTATCTCTCCCCTGTTTTCAAGGAGCTGTGCTATGTGGGAAGTTTTTCCACCAGGAGCAGCTGCCATATCAATTATAAGGTCTTCTTCCTGTGGTTCCAGAATATGGGCAACAACCATGGAAGGAAGGCTTTGGGCATAGAAGTAGCCTTTTTCATAGGCTTTTAATTCATTCAGACTTGGGAGTTTGAATTTGGGGAGAGTTACTTCAACGGCTATTCCCCTCGTGGCAACAACCATTTCCTTGGCGCTCATCCTTGCAATGCCTATGCCCACGAGAAGTCCTTTAGGATCCCTTATCTGAACTTCATCTCCCTCCTTTATCCCTTTATCGGCCTTTAATACGCCTGGAGCATAGAGCTGAGCACCTTGGTAAACACTCTCCGCTGCAAATTTATTTGCAACGACCTTCGGCAACTTAGGTTCATAATCGTCGGGAAAATTCGGCCCTTCCCTTTCAAAATAGATGCCCTCTTCAAGGTATGGACTTCTTTTTGGTTTTAACCCTTCTTTTCTAAGCTCTTCCATGAGCTTCTGCCTGCTTATCTTAAGTGTGTTGACCCTTATGTAGTACTTCTCTACCGGCTCCCTCAGCTTTTTCATTATCTCCTCCGCTTCACTTCCAAAAAGGTTGTAATAGTACCTTTGTAACTCTTCTGGAAAAGCTTCCTTGTACATGAGATCACCTAAATCTCAAGGACTTTATACTTCTTTGCCAGTTCTATAAATTCGAAGAGCTTGTTTTCAATATCTTGGCTATCTTCAGCCTCAACTTCAAACTGAAAAACCTGTTCTTGACCTCTTTTTATATCCATGTAAACTTCATCAGGGTTTCTGGGGGAGTGGTGATTGTAGATATCCTCCAAAAAGTTCTCCGTTCCGTAAATATAGCTTTTTGGGAATCTTTTGAGAAACTCGACGACAAATTCTTTGGTTATTTTTTCCTTAGGAATCCCAAACACGAAGTAAAAGCTTTGAATTGTTGCTCCTACCTCCCCCTGAGGCTTTATCTCAAAAGCAGGGTGAGGATAGAGCATCTCTCTCCATTCACCCTCAAGGAAAATATACGCATTGAAAACTTCTTCCACAGGTTCGACTTTAAAGCCAAGGGGCTTAAGCTTTTCTCTCAGCACCTCGTTTAACTCAAAAATCTCACCCCAGATTTTGTTTAGATGATTGTGAATTTCAATCATTTTCATAATTCTCACCTCCAATGAAAAATAGAAGGGAAAATTTAAAGGTTTAGGTCAGCTAAGGGCTAGATTCAACTGTTCAATTATGCTTGTCTCAACTCTCTTTTTGATTTCTGGGAGAGGCATCTCTACTTCTTTGTTGAGCACCTTCACAGTTAGAGTGAGCTTTAAGGTTACTTCGCTCCTCTCTCCTCTCTTTATGTGCTCTGCAATTACCTTTGGAAGAATGTTTGTATCAACCACCGTTCTTATTTTTGCAGTGCCTCTGCCGTTTGCTGGGATTATGACTTTCTCAAGAAGCTCTCCCTGTGCTACTTGGTACCCATTGGCATCTATGTAGTATTTGACCCCAAAAAGTGGCAGAGGGAAGGAATTTGGGTTGTAAAGCTTTACATCGCTTAAAATCTCAATTTCATTTTCATCAATTTTTCCCCATTTAGAAGGCATTCCCTCTACCGCAGGAGTTTTGATTAAATCCCCAGAGCTCTCTATCGTTATGTTGCCGATATAATCCAACAAGTCAGTCTTGAGTGGATGTGAAAAACTTCCCCTTATAATTGGGATACCAAATATTGAGCCACTCACCCTTATCTCGATATCACTCTGCTCCCCATTTCTTATGTGCTCCTTTAGGGCTTCAACGATCTCTCTGTTTTTGAGCACAAGCACCCCTCTTGCACTGTCCTTTAAGAATCCAATTTTTAGGTCTTTCAGCGTGCCCACCTTTATTCCTGCCCAGTACAAATCTGCTTCCTTAATATTTGCCGAAATTGGGAGAGGTTTCCCAAAATATACTGTTACGTCAAGTTCGATAGTGTTCTCATCAACGTATCCCCATTCGGCTCTTATTTGGGGGGTTAGAGTAATTAGCGTATAGCCTAAATAAGCTACCCAAAGAAACACGATGAGTCCTATCACTCCAAGTATCTTGCCTATGCCCATAGCTCTCACCTAAAAATTGAAAGAATTGAAAGCTTAAAAGAGTTAGCTACCTTTTTTTCCTCTCCAGTATGTCCATAAAATTACTACCAAAGCTAGAACTCCAATAAACACCCCAGCAGTTCTTAGGTTTCTTCTTGTTTCAGTATTTTCTTTAACGGGAATCGTAATTGATTCCTCAAAGACGTACACGTTGTCATCTCCGCTTTCCTTATCACCAACTGCCCTGATCCTTACCTGAATCGTATAATCTTTGGGAATGGCATTGTTTGCTATGCTTAACTCCAAAACGCCTTCTCCTTCTTTACCTGGATCAAGAGTTCCAATGTAATCGGATCTCTTTGATAGCGTAAAGGGCTGGTCAGCTTTTACAACGCCTTCTATTATCACATTTTCAGCCTGTTCTCCGCCGATGTTCTTGACCCTTATGTACACAAGTACTTCTTCACCCTGCATTGGTGTTTTGTCAAAGCTAACTTTCTCAACAGTTATTTTCGGTTTTTCATTCACTATTACTGGTATCTTGATCATATCCTCCCTTGCATTACCTGATGAGTCCTTGTATTCTATCTTTACTGGAATCTCGTACGTTCCTCCTTTTGCTCCTTCTTTAATGTTTACTTTGAAGCTGGCTTTTGCTGAGTCTCCTTGTCTTAGGGTACCTATATTTATTATCTGCTCGCTCGTCTCACTTAACTCAAATGGATCCTCAGGCATTGGTTTTAGGATTATATAACGAGCACTTCCACTGCCTATGTTTTCCACTTCAAAGTTTATCTCTACGTTGTTCGTTCCAGCCAAAACCCTGCTAGGAGACGTTGAGACCTTTGAAATTATTAAGTGCTCCCTGCCGAGAATTGGTATGCCAATTAACCTGTCATCCGTTAGTTTTTCATCATTTGGTGTGCTAAGATATTCCAGTGAAACCTTTAGGGGATAAATACTGTTTTCGAGCCTTTCATTTGCTTTTAAGTGAAACTCCAGAATCTTCTCTTCTCCCGGAGCTAGCTCAGGCAAGTACTTTATATTATCCTCTCCGATAGGCAGGAAAGCATTTATGTTCTCCCTAGCGAGCTGTTCCATTATTTGGTTTATGGCAACTTGAAGGTTTTCGCTCATGCTCTGGCTTCCCTGTATTGGGAGGTTCTGAAGGGAGGATAGATCGACTTTCGTAACTTCTCCAGGCGCATTTACTTCACTCGGTTCTATTCTGAAGGAAAAGGCCCTTGCTCTCTCTTCGCCTACGTTTTTCACCTTTACCTTAAGCACAAACTCATCTCCAGGCTCTATTGCCTTTGGATCCATTTCAACACTCTCAATCTCAATAAAGGCCTGATTTCTTCTCACAACCTGGATTGAAAAGTCAAAGGTCTGCTCTCTTTGATCTTTTGAATCACCGCTGTAGTATGAAACCTTCAGCCTCATCGGATAGCTTCCAGTAGAGGCGTCTTCACTTACGTGCAGTCTGAACTTATACTTCATGATCTTGTTGGTATTTATTACGTAGGTAAAGTGCTGTTTTGTTGTGTTATCGATTAATATCGCTCCATTCTGGAATTCTAATGAAGGAGAGAGATCAACCAGCACCTCCTTTGCCGGCTCGAAACCAAGGTTTCTAAGACCAATAGTGACCTCAAAATCCTCTCCCGGGTGAACTATTTCCGGTTTTTCAATGTTCTCTATCTCAAAAGTTGCTTCTCCCTCTCGAATTACGGTTATGGAGAAATAATCAAAGCCTTGCAGCATTTGCAAATTCTCCCCCATCTGCACGTGGTATGCAAGTGAAATGTAGAGGGGATAAATACCAGGATCAATGTTCTCATTTACCTTGAATTTGAATTCAACGACTTTCTCCTCTTTTCCGTCTAGATATTCTATGTACTTCACTGCGCTATCTACCGGCAAAAGAACACTCTGCACAACTCCGCTCTGGGATGCAACTTGGGCTATTACCTCACCCGTTCCTCCGCCGGAAGGAGCAAAAGAAACAGGTGTTGGAGACACAACCACCGTAATGAATTTTGCTTTTAAAGCTCCTTCGTTCTTTATGTGGACTTTGACAGTAATTTCATCGCCCGGCCTAACTTTCTTTGGGGTTTCAGCCCATGTAGTAAGGTATGCCGATATCATCGAGGCTTTCCACTCAGAAGGGCCGCTTATGCTTATTCTCGCACCATTTGGATAAATCTGAAGGGCTGTAATAGATACCTTTTCCCCATCAACCTCAACTTCTATGGTCTCGTTTTCCCCTATGAGGTTTATATTGGGATAAGTGATCCTCATAAGAAGATCCTCTTTTGATATACCGAGTTCAGGATGCTCTTCAACGGTTTTAAACACTGCATCTACAATTTCTTCTTGGGAAGCACTCTCAAGCCACAGGTAGAATTGGGCGAGCTCTACGGGATTTGTTGTATCGTAGCCGAGAGTTTCTGCCATTGCGTAGAGGAATGTTGTGTTTGTAAGAAGCTCTTGTATTTTTTCCGGGTTGGGAACTTTTATTGACGCATAATCCATGTTAAGTACTTTGTTGTCTTTCAGGATAAGTATCATTGCTTTGTACGTACTTTCCGATTCATTCACTGCATAGTCTCTCTTGACATCCTGGAGGACAACTACAAGTGGCCCAACAAGTATTGAATCTCCTTTGTTGAGGTAACCCTCAAAGAGAAGCTCTTCTCCAGCTAAAACAAAATTAAAACTGCTCATGACAATCAGCAGTCCCAGTATAAGTCCAAGATGTTTTCTCATTTTTCCTCACCCCTTATCTTTTTTCCATAAAATATCTGGAGCAAAGCAGGTGTTACCGTGAAAGCGGCAAACATTGAAGCGAAGATTCCAACCGCTAGAGTTTTTCCAAAGTCGTGTATTGCGGTGAGCTCTCCACTGAGCAAAGCTAAAAATCCTCCAGCCGTGGTTAAGGCCCCAACTAAGATTCCTGGACCAACTCCTTCAAGGGCGGAGATTATGGGATACGGATTGCCCTCCCTAAGTTCTTCCAAAAACCTGTGGGTAAGGTGCATTCCGTAGTCAACTCCAAGACCAACTATCATCGAGATAACACCAGCTAAAGTTTGAGTGAAAGGTATGCCCGCGAGCCCCATGTAGCCAACGGTCCAAAGGGCACCAAGGAACATGGGCAGTACCATTGCAATCGAAACTAGCGGCCTTCTGAAAAGCAGTACAACTACCAGCACAACAAGAACGCTACCGTATGTAGATATCTTGCTGAGCTCCTGACTTGTAAGACCATCTAAAACGTAGTTCAAATACAAATCACCAGCGGGTCTTATCTCAACTCCCGGAGGAAAGTCTGCACTTTTTGCCTGCTCTTCAAAATAGTGCATGATAGCCCTAAAATTCTCTGGATTGGCCCCACCAAAGTTCCCCTTCAGCTGTATTAGAGTCATTGAGTAGTCGTCATTTACAGGGGCTCCCCCCTCTTTTATTGCCTCCTTTATTTTTTCCTTGTCTTCGGGAATGTAGCCGTATTTTCTGACAACTACATCCGCTATGCTGTTGGTCTCAAAGACGTTGTTGTAATGAGAGTCGGCAAGTATCTCCTGCTCAAAGCGATAAATAGCTCTGACTACCGCTGGGTTTCTTACGTCCTCTGCCTTCACTATAAAATCCACCTCATCTTGACCACCAAACTCATATCTAACATCCTTCATAGCCTCAATTTCTGGTATGCCTTCGGGAATCATTTTCTCAAGTCTAACCTCCGTTGTTACCTGAGTTAAACCATAAAGAAACACGAGAGTCATTAGGGAAACAGCAAGCAGAGTTGTTTTTGGATGTCCCTTAATTATCATGCCAAGGGTGTTAAAGGACTTAGCAATAAAACCAGAATGTGCCCTTATCTCAGGAACCTCATGTTTTCCTTTGATTTTCTTCATAATATCCTCATAGAGCATTATAAGCGAAGGAGTTATCACAACAGCATTTATCGCTGCTAAGCTGAGTCCCATTATCAAGGCAAAACTCAATCTGCGGAGAGAAGGCAGAAGGGAAAGACTCAATGCAGAAAATCCAGCTATGGTTGTCAGAGCTGCCCCCAACAAGGCCTTTCCCGTCTCTGCCACAGCTTCTTCTGCAGCCTCTTCAATACTCCTGCCCTTTTTCCTTTCCTCAAAATAACGGTTGGTTACGTGAACGCCGTAGTCAATACCCATTCCAACTATCATTGCCCCAACCACGGTAGTTACCATGTCTATTGGGATTCCAAGCAGCCCCATAAAACCAAGCGTCATTATTACACCAAATACCAGGGGGATAAGAGGGAGCATTGCCCTAAAAACGGATTTGTAAAAGTAGATCAGCAGAAACGCCACAAAGATGAGAGCGATTGTCATTGTTCTATTTAGATCGCCTTGAAGCATTGTCAGAATCCTATATGTGATTCCAATTGTTCCAGTTTGAATAACCTCCACATTTTTTGGGAAGCGTACCTCCTTTATATCCCTCTCAATGTCCTCATAAATTCTCTGCACCGCTTGAGAACCAGAGCCTGCCGTAAGAGTTGCTATCACCATTGTTGTTCTGTAATCGGAGCTTATTAACCCCTGCAGGGCTTCTGGAGGCAGGGTATTTAAAACGAATTTAACCTCTTCTTCGTTTTCAGGCAATCTGCCAAGAATTTGAATAAAAATATCAGCAATGCTCATTGTGTTCGTTACGTATTCATGCTCCCTTAAACGCTCCTCGAGTTCGTAGATTGACTTTATCACCTCAGGGTCTCGAATATCGTAAACTCCTCCCTCTTCAATAGAGGCCACCTTGACAATTATAAGAGCAGAATCGCCGCTTTGAAATTCATTTTGGAGTGTCAAATAATCTCTCACTGCCGGCAAATCTTGGGGAAGCTGTTTAGTGAGGTCGCTTTCGAATTCAAGCAACTGAACTCCGTATAGAGAGAGAATTAGCAAGAATAGAGCTATCAATGAAAATGCCACCCTGTATTTCACTATTATCCTCGCAAGCTTCTTGAGCATTCTCTCACCTCTAGACTTTTGAACTTTCGGAATTTTCCGAAAGATTTTGAGGATATTGCTTAAAAACTTTACTGAAAAAAAGTCCCATTATAAGGCAATCCGATAAGCTTAAATATGCAAATTTTTTTACATATGTATGAGGGTGAATATTATGGCCAAAATAGTCTTGACTACCGACGAAACGCTGACGAGCACGTACCACGACGTGCCTCTGCTAGACTTTCTCGGCTGTGCGCCCTACGACAAGCTCCCGAAGTGGGTTTTCAGATTTTTTGACACCCAGCTGCCCGATGAGAACGGCGTTCTGGCTCAAGCGCCCTATGGCCTCAGGAAGGTTGAGGCGGCCCTTCTCAGGGACGGCTTCAGGAGGGACGAAGTGGTAGTCGCCCACCCGCGCAGGCTGGAGCGGTTCATAGGGAAGGATACAAGGATCGTTGCCCTCTACGAGATGGATCCGCTCGGTCTGGGGCCTGTCAGCATGATGTTCACGAACGGTGGCAAGTGGACGAACTACACCAAGGTCAAGTTCCTTGAGCTGGTGGAGAAGATAAACCGCATAAGGGAGACCAAAAAGCTGGACTTCAAAATCGTCGTCGGCGGGCCGGGGGCTTGGCAGGTTGACTTCAGAAAGGAGGAGAGGGAGAGGCTGAGGATAGACCACGTTGTAATCGGAGAAGTCGACCACGTTGCGGGGGAGCTCTTCAAGGACATCGAGAGCGGGAGCGCCGACGAGACTATCTTTATCAAGGGCTGGCCGCGGGTGGAGGAGATCCCGACGATAGTGGCGCCCTCGTATAAGGGCCTCGTCGAGGTGATGAGGGGCTGTGGAAGGGGCTGCCGCTTCTGCGAGCCGAACCTGAGGGTCGCTCGCCACATACCGCTGGAGAGGATAGAAGAGGAGATAAGGCTCAACGTAAACTCTGGAATCGATCACGCCTGGTTCCACAGCGAGGACGTGTTCCTCTACCGCGTCGAGGATAAGAAGAACTTCTACCCGAATGCTGAAGCCGTTGTTGAGCTGTTTGAAATAGCTAGAAAATACACGAAGAACGTGAACCCGACCCACGGGGCCGTTGCCGGTGCCCTGGCCGCTCCAGGAATGATAGAGGAAATCTCCCGCATCGTTGACGCTGGTCCGAATCACTGGATAGGCATTCAGGTCGGCTTTGAGACTGCCTCGCCGAGGCTCATCGGGAAGTACATGAACAACAAGATGAAGCCCTTCTCACCGGAGGAGTGGCCCTGGGTTCTCCTCAACGGGACGTACGTCTTCAACAAGAACTACTGGTTCCCTGCATACACAACGATTCTGGGATTGCCTGGCGACACTGATGAGGATGAGATAATGACTGCCCAGCTAATAGTCACGATGGAGAGGGAGCTTGAGGAAAAGCTCGGCAACAGGGCGCACTTCACCGTGACTCCGCTGGCATTCGTTCCGATGGGCCTGCTCAAGAACCAGGATTTCTACCAGATCGACGAGATGATAACCTACGGCCAGTTCCTCCACCTCTACTACGCTTGGAAGCACATGATGAAGGAAGTCACAAGGGGCCTGCCCGCGGTTATGAAGAACAACCCGTTCCTGATACCTTTCTACCCGCTGGCGAGGCTTGGAACTAGGATCGTCATAAGGCAGATCGAGAAGTGGGGCAGGAGCAGGGGCTACGAGGTAAAACCTCTTGAGCCGCTCGATATTCGGATTGAGGTAGAAGAACACCGCTGGTATTCCCAGCCAAGCCTTATGGAAGCTTATTGAGCAAGTAAAAAAGTTATACGCCTCAAGTTAGAACTATGATTTGGGGATGAAAAATGAAAGTTGCCCTTGTTAGGACAAACCCGGGAAAGAGCGGATATGCATCGGCTTACGGATACATAGCTCCCCCGTTGGGGATCTTATCTCTTGCTGGAGCCATTAGGGAAGTCGCCGAGGTAAAGGTCATAGACGCGGAGGCAAGGGGACTGGCGGAAGAGGAGACCGTGGCGGAGATAGAGGCATTTGACCCAGACATTGTGGGCTTCACAACCATAGCATCCACCTATGTGAATCCCTCTCTGAGAATCGTTAGAAGAATGCGAGAAGAGGGGCTTGATTCTTTTGTGGTCTTCGGAGGTCATCACTCGACCTTTACATATCCTCTCGTTCTACGCGAAGGGGTCGATGCAGTAGTTATAGGAGAGGGAGAAAACACGTTTCAGGAGCTGGTTAAAGCATTGAAGGAGAGAGGGAGCATAAGAAATGTTAAGGGGATAGCTTATGTGGAAAAAGGGGACGTGAAAGTCTCCTACCGGGAGCCAATCGTTAACCTTGATGAGCTTCCAATGCCCGCCTATGACCTTGTTGATTCAAAAACATACAGGGCAACAATTCTCGGGGAAAACGCAAGGATAGCCTCTGTGGAGACTTCAAGGGGATGCCCTTACAACTGTGAGTTCTGCAGTGCCTCGGCGATGTGGGGGCACGCATGGAGATTCAAGAGCAATGAGAGGGTAATTGAAGAGCTGGGCTTCATAAAAAGCCTCGGCTACAACTGGGTTTTCTTTGTTGATGATAACTTCGTTGTTCCCTTCAAATATGAAGAGAGGCTTAAGCTTCTCGATGCTATAATAGAGAACGGGCTCAACGAGATTAACTTTATCATACAGATAAGGGCAGATATAATATCAAAACATCCCGAAATTGCCAAAAAGCTTGCGGATGCAGGTGTTAGAGTTGCTTTTATGGGAATTGAATCTGGAAGTGAAGAAGTTCTTAATAGCATGAGAAAGGGGTTAAGAAAGAATGACACACTGAGAGCTGTTCAACTGCTCAGCGAGCAGGGAATAATCACTTATGGAGGAGTCATTATTGGAGCACCCTACGAGTCAAGGAAAGACAGAAAAGCAACTTACAAGTTCGTTCAAATGCTCGGTGATCATGGCTTAGATGCCCTCCAGATATCAATATACACTCCACTGCCTGGCAGTGACTCCTTCTATAAGGCACTCAAAGAGAGGTCTCTTTTGACACTTAATTGGGATCTTTATGACGTTCTACGACCGGTAATCAGAACAAAAGAAAAGCTCTGGAGGCTGTACTTTGAAAGTAGGGAAAAGACGTATATGTTTTACTTCAAGAAGTGGCTTCATAGCGTTATGGGGAAAGCTGAGGAGTATTCAAAGCCCGTTCTGAGCAGCGCTAAAGGCTACGTTGTCCGAAGGATGCCTCACTACATAAAGAACTTTCTGAAGCTTCCAGTGGAGAGCTTTCTTGTTCAGAAGAGAATATTAAACTCCGCGAAGAAGCTTGACGAGAGCACTATTAGAATTCTCGAAGAGGTTTATACGCGTCACATCATGGCTTATCTAAGAATGTTTCATGAAGCTATGAACCAGAAAAGAAAAACAAAAGCCTAGAGAATTCTTCTACACACTCCACTTTTTATATTCTTTTACTTCCCCCCATAACTTTCGGAAATTCCGAAAGTTTTATAACTTAGAAGCACGATAAAGGTTTTGATGAGGCATGAAAGCCTTCATACTACTAGTCACAAAGGGAGATAATAGTGAAATTATGAAAAGCTTGAATTCCTTTCCATGCGTATTAGAAGCGCACAGGCTTTATGGAGATTACGATATAATCGTTAAAGTTAAGGTACAAGATATTCATGAGCTTTCAAAGCTCAAGAATAAACTTTTGAATGAAAGCCCAGCTTTATATGCTGAAGTGCTGATCATTGAGGAGGGATAATGGTGGGAGTTGAGGAAGCTAAAAGGATCATGATGGAGCACTTCGCAAATACCGCAAGAAGATTCGGGTTAAGTGAGCTCTATGGATACATATACGGAGTTCTCTTCTTTGAAGACGAACCGTTAAGCCTAGGAGAAATTGCCGAGAGGACTGGATACTCGCTTTCTCACGTGAGCACCGCACTGAAGCTCCTAGAAAATATTGGACTTGTAAAAAGGATCAAAAAGCCAGGAGATAAGAGGGCATATTATACAGCAATAAAGAATATCCGAGAGTGGAGAAAAGAGGCATACTATAAAAAAATAGAGGAAGACGTCAAGCAAACCAGAGAAAACCTTTTGAAGGCTTTGAAGGAAGTGGAAAACGATAAAAGCGAAGAGGCAGAGAAAATAAGGCAGAGAATAGAATTTGCACTCCAAAGAAACGCGATTACGGAAAAAATCTTAAACATCTTCCTGAAAAATGAGGATGAGCAAGTTCTGAAAGCCCTTTTAGAGTGCCTTGAAGAAAAGCTAAATAGTGAAAACCCTTAAAAACAAGCCCAAGTTAATTAGGGCGGTGGTTAAATGAATGAACTGCTCGAAGCTTTGTGGTACATTCTCCCAGCGTATTTTGCAAATGCCTCCCCAGTGATCTTCAAAGGCAAAACACCAATGGACTTTGGAAAGAGTTTTGTCGATGGAAAGAGAATTCTTGGTGATGGGAAAACCTGGAGGGGCTTTTTCGGAGGACTTTTTACGGGAGTTTTAATAGGGGTTATTCAATATCAAATCAAGCCTGATTTTTATGGCTCGTTTTCGATTGCCTTAAAACTTGCTTTTGCGCTCTCCTTTGGAGCTCTTCTCGGAGACCTGATCGGGAGCTTTGTTAAGAGGAGAATAGGTATGGAAAGAGGTTATCCAGCAGTTGGTCTCGACCAATGGGGCTTTTTAGTTTCTGCACTAGTTTTAGCTTATCCAATAAAAACTCTCACGACTGGACAGGTATTGTTCCTTCTCCTTGTAACTCCCTTCATCCATTGGGGAGCCAACGTTTTGGCGTATAAGCTAAAGTGGAAAAGCGTTCCATGGTAAGTATTTTCATTTTACAACAAACCTTTTATAAAACACACCCAGTAATTTTAGATGGTGAGAAGATGAAGGTAAAAGTGAGGTATTTTGCCCGCTTTAGGGAGCTAGCTGGAACAGGAGAAGAGGAAATTGATCTTCCAGAGGGGAGTAAGATAGGAGACCTTGTTGAGAAGATAAAAGAACTTCACCCCAAGTTTAAAGAGGAAATTTTTGGTGAAGACTACGATGATAGCGCAGATGTGAACATCTCAAGGAACGGCAGATACGCTTCTTTCGATGAGGAATTAAAAGATGGCGACATTGTAGCTTTATTCCCGCCCACAAGTGGTGGATGATATGCTGACGGAGAAGGAACTGGAGAGATACGACAGACAGATTAGGATTTTCGGGATTGAAGGGCAAGAGAAGCTCAAAAAGAGTAAAGTGGCCGTTGTAGGTGTAGGAGGACTCGGAAGCCCCGTCGCTTATTATTTGGCAGCTGCGGGAGTAAACCTCTTGCTCATAGATGAACAACTCCCAGAACTGAGCAATTTAAACAGGCAGATTCTTCACTGGGAAGAAGACTTGGGAAAGAACCCGAAGCCACTATCAGCTAAATGGAAGCTTGAACGCTTTAACTCGGATATAAAGATAGGAACCTTTGTTGGAAGGCTAACGAGGGAGAACATAGAAGAAGTTCTCAAAGACGTTGATGTTATTGTTGATTGCCTAGACAACTTCGAGACGAGATACCTTCTGGATGAGTTTGCCCATAAAAGGGGAATTCCCCTTGTTCACGGAGCCGTTGAGAGCCTTTACGGGCAAGTAACAACTATCATTCCCGGAAAGACAAAGAGTCTTAAAGAAATCTTCCCAGTACCACCAAAGAAGAAAGAAAAGTTCCCGATTTTAGGGGCAACAGCTGGAGTTATAGGAACCATACAAGCGGCAGAGGTTATAAAGCTGTTGACTGGCAAAGGAGAAGTCTTAGCAAACAAACTGCTCATTGTTGATCTAATGCACAATTCCTTTGAGGTGATCGACCTTGAAGATTAGACTCTTCAAAAAACCCGAGGATTTTGACATCGCTGAAGCCGTTGGGCTTGTTTCGTCTCCAAAAAGTGGGGGAATCGCGATATTTCTCGGAAAAGTTAGAAACGAGAGCCACGGCAGGAGAGTTAAAAAGCTCATTTATGAGGCCTATGAAGAAATGGCGATAGAAGAGATGAAGAGAATTCGAGAGGAGGCCCTGAAAAAATTCCCAATATTGGATATGGTTATATGGCACCGTTATGGCGAGCTTGAAGTTGGAGAGAACACAATTCTCATAGTAGTTGCCGGAAAGCACAGAAAAGAAGCATTTGAAGCCTGTATTTGGGCTGTAGATGAAGTGAAAAAGAGGGTTCCAATATGGAAGAAAGAAGTGACCGATGAAGGTGTGTTTTGGATTGAAGGAGAAAAGGCAATACCCGACAAAAAGGTACATTAAAGCTCCTTTTTAACTATTATTAATCATAATTTAAAAACAACAAGAAATAGTAAAATTAATAAGGCTTCTCATTGTGTAGTTAGTGGTGATTAAATGGAGATAAGTGGTAACGATGGAGCTTTTATCAAGGCTCAAAACATCGTTACCTTAGCAAAACCACCATGGGTGGAAAGAGAACACAATGGAAAGCTCGAAAGACTTATACTGCAACTCGGCTCAGGAAAAGGGAGTTTCAGGGATTGAAGGAATACCGCGATCAATAGGATGCATTGGCAACAATAAGTTCATTCTTCGAGATACTCCCCTAGAGCTTGAGCGGATAAAAGAAGTAATAAGGGAGTTCTCAACTATTTCCGGCAAAGATCTTTATCTGACAAATTATGACAATTTATCTCTTCTGGAAGAGCTTTCTCGCTTCTCTGCAACACTTCCAATTGAGAACGTCTATCCCGTTGTTAGACTTGAAGACTTCGAGAAGATATCCTTCCCAACAAATGTTAAGCCTATTGTAGAAGCTAGATATTCTCACAAAAATATAAAAAGGCTTCAAAGTATAGGCGGAGCGTATGCTGTACTTCTCATGATTAAAGGAGATGAAATTGGAAATATTGCGGATTTTTCGTTTCCTGGTGAGGTATACCTTGATGTACTTTTTCCGGGCTCACTGAGAAAAGTTGACCTGCCCTCTTTTGCGGAATTTTGTAGTGGGGAGTGTAAAAGAGTTAAGCCTAAAGCAGATACTCGGGAAACGCAGATTGAAAAGATTCTGGAAACTGAGAAAGGAAGACATAAAAGGGTGCAAACTCTGTCCATTTAGCTCCACATGCCATGATTGCAGAGCACTGGAATATTATGCCTCTGGGGATATAATGGGGTTGGAATACTGCCCACTGAACCAACCCCGAGGATATAACGTCCAAAAAAGTTTTTATGTAGTGAAAAATTAAGTAGTAGATGGTGATGGGAATGGTCAAAATAGAGGTTGTAGAGGTAGAAAAACCAGAGGGGGTAGAATGCATCATCGGTCAGGGGAACTTCTCAATCTTCACCGTTGATGACTTAGCTAGAGCCCTTCTCACAGCGGTTCCCGGAATAAAGTTTGGAATTGCCATGAACGAGGCGAAGCCACAACTAACAAGATACACCGGGAACGATAAAGAACTCGAAGAATTGGCTGCAAAAAATGCTTTAAAGATTGGAGCAGGCCATGTTTTTGTAATCCTCATGAAAAACGCCTTCCCAATAAACGTACTCAACACCATAAAAAACCACCCGGCAGTGGCCATGATCTACGGTGCGAGTGAAAACCCCATGCAGGTTATAGTGGCCGAAACAGAACTTGGACGCTCTGTTCTCGGAATAGTAGATGGAAAAGCCGCAACTAGAATTGAGACCAACGAACAGAAGAAAGAGAGAAGGGAACTTGTCGAAAAAATTGGCTACACTATAGATTAGCTTTTTAATATTTCACCTCTTTTTTCTTTAGGTGAAAACAATGCGACTAGTGTTTGTAACATCCAATAAGGGAAAAGTCGAAGAGGTTAGAAAATACCTTTCCCCTCTGGGTGTAGAGGTTGTGCAGAAGAGTATAAAATATCCCGAGATACAGGCAAACACTCTAGAAGATGTTGTCGCTTTTGGGGTAGAGTGGTTAAAGGATCACATAACAGAGCCGTTTTTCATAGATGACTCCGGTCTTTTTATTGAGAGTTTGAAGGGATTTCCAGGAGTTTATTCAGCCTACGTTTACAAAACCCTAGGAAATGAAGGAATTCTCAAGCTTATGGAGGGAATTAAAGACAGAAGAGCATACTTCAAAAGCGTGATAGGGTATTACGATGGAGAGCTTCACATATTTACGGGAATTGTGCACGGAAAAATAATCAATGAGAAACGCGGCAGTAAGGGATTTGGATTCGACCCAATATTCATGCCGGAAGGTTATGACAAGACGTTTGCTGAGATGGAAATAGAAGAAAAAAACAAAATCTCCCACAGAGGACTAGCCCTAAAGGAGTTTACACGATGGCTAAAAGAAAATCTTAAAAAGGATTGAATGACAATAAAAACTGACATTTTATTGAAAATTTGACAATTATGGGGGATTTGTATGGGTGAAGTACTAGATACAATTGATTTAAAACTGCTAAAAGAGCTCAGGGAGAATTCAAGGGAAAATATAGCCAGCTTAAGCAAAAAGCTGGGCATCCCAAGGACAACTGTTCACTACAGGATAAAAAAGCTCGTAAGCGAGGGCATCATAGAGAAGTTCACTATCAAACCCAATTACAAGAAGCTTAATCTAGGAACTACAGCATTCATCCTTGCCAGATATGAACCCGATTCAGGGTTAACACAGAGGGAAGTTGCCAAAAGAATCGCCCAAATTGAAGAAGTTTATGAAGTTCACATAATTGCTGGAGAATGGGATCTCCTGATAAAGGTTAGGGCCCCTTCGGCTGAAGACATTGGAAAAGTTGTGATTGATAAGCTTAGAGAAATAAAAGGCGTTGGACAAACCGTAACTATGGTCTCCTTCGTTACCGTGAAAGAAGAACCCTAAAGCGGGCGATGATTGACGTTCTCCTTTCTGATTTTTAATGATGAAGTAGCAAGAAATGAGCCTGCAAAATCGTTTTTTATTTTTAAACGCTAATTCTACCAGAACAAATTGGTGGGGGCGCGGGGATTTGAACCCCGGTCCGCGGGTTTCTCCGGGTCAGAGCTCCAAAGGCTCATCCCCAAATCAGCAAACCCGCTCGTCTTCACACCTCTGGAGCCCGCGATGATGGACCAGGCTACACCACGCCCCCGTCAATAACACTAAAGCCAACACCAATTTATAAACTTTACGATAATTGAGGGCGTGTTTATAGTAACCTTTATTAGGGTTTTTGCTGAATTCTTTCAGGTGGTTGTCGTGATCCCCAGATGGGATCACAGACTCAAAGACCCTGAAAGCGTGGCATTCATAATCCTCGACGTTTTAGCAGACTTTGAATCAGAAGGAAAGCTGAAGAACCTGCCAAAATCCAAAAAATTTCCAGTAAAAACAATACTGGCAATACTCCTCTTTAAACAATACTACAACCTACCCCTCAGAGACGCCCAGCACTACGGCAGAAAATTCTTCGGAGCAAACATTCACTACTCAACCCTCCACAACTGGGAGAAAAAGCTGAACCTCGAAGAACTGACAAACCACCTCCTGAAAAAACTCCAGAAATTACCCTACGCCAGCACTCAAGCAGACTCAACCATTATCACAAATAAAAAAAGGACAGGATAGAAGTTCAGGCAATAACGAGAATCCTGCCAGGTTTACTGTATCCGGTTGCTGTGAAGATCACAACTTCTGAGAACGAGCTGATTGAACTCCTGCCGGAGGGTTCTGGGAATTTTTATGCTGATGGGGCTTATGATTCAAAGAAAGTTCTGAACACTGTGGTGGAAAAGGGTTATCGGCCGATTGTTAAGAAGACTAAGAACCCTCCAGGTGGTTTTGGTAGTAAGAAGAGAGATAGAGTGTTTTCTGAAGAAGAGTACAGGTATAGGAATCCTCATGAGGGGTTCTGGGGTGCGTTTACAACTTGGTTTGGCAGTAGGATCCCCTGTTTTCTGAAAAAGACTACTGTAACCCGAATCCTGCTTGGGGTAATGTGTTATGGTCTGAAAATCCTCCTCAGAGTCAAGTACTGTTTAAATAACAGGAGGTGAAACTAAACACGCCCCGATAATTGATTTCTGTTAGAGAGTTACCAACTCATAAGAAAACTTTTAGAGGACATTTAACTAATTACGAGGGTTCTTCTCTGAGAAAAAGAACGTGTAGTGCAAAGTAGGATGTTGTCTAAAGATCAAAATACCTGAGCAGTGAAGCTCCAAGTTCTCACTAAGACTCCATAACAGTGTAAACTTTTGGTTGGTAACACTAATATTAAGAAAGCCATTTAAAATATGCCACTTTATTACAAATTGGTGACACAATGCTTGCCCTTAACAAGCTTGTAAGCGAGAGGAAAGCTGAGGAGATACTTGAGTACGCATGGGAATTCCACGGACATATCTGCCCGTACCTCGCTCTCGGTATAAGAGCATCGCTAATTGCCATGGATGAACTTGGAGTCGGAAGACTTGATTACTCGGGCAGTGTAGATGAGAGCATTTTAGCAATAGTCGAGGTCAACAGTTGCTTTACCGACGGCGTTCAGGTGACTACTGGGTGCACACTCGGAAACAACTCCTTAATTTATTTAGATCTTGGTAAAACTGCATTAACCCTTGTCAAACGTTCGACGTGGGAAGGAGTTAGGGTTTATATCGATGCCGAAAGACTTGAGAAATACTATCCTCCTGGAGCAAAAGAGCTCTTCAACAAGGTCGTAAGAGAAAGAAAAGGAACAGCAGAGGAAAGAAAGCAACTTAAAGGGCTTTGGGAAAAGGCAGCGAAAAATATGCTTCATATTCCCAAAGAGGAATTTAAAATAGAGCACGTTAATGTACCCCCAATTGAACAGGCTCCCATTTTTGACAGTATCCGCTGCTCAAAGTGTGGAGAGCTTACGATGTCGAGAAGAATAGTTCACGTCAATGGAAAACCCCTCTGCCTAAACTGTGCAGGAAAAGAGTACTATGCTGTAATCGGAAGGGGGATAGTTAAGATAAAAAAGAGGGAGGACAAGACCGATGCAGTTTTACATTAAGCCAATAGGAGTGATAATATCCCCGTACAAGAGCAAAGCAGAATGTCCTACTCAAGGGAAGTTTTCGGAAGAAACATTTACGATAGAAATTTTTCAAGAATTTGAAGAAGGACTAAAAGACATTGAGACCTGCACACACTTAATAATCCTTTACTGGCTTGACAGGGCCAGGAGGAATACGTTGATAGCGATACCTCCACAGGATAGAAGAGAACACGGCGTTTTTGCTACACGTTCTCCGCACAGACCAAATCCAATAGGCTTTGCAGTTGTGGAACTCATAGAAAGAAAGGGTAGAAAACTGGTCGTAAAGGGATTAGATGCAGTAGATGGAACGCCTGTTATTGATATCAAGCCCTATTCTTCAGACCTAGACTGCGTGGAAAACGCAAAAATTGGATGGTTTGAGGAGGGAAAAAAGGAATGAAAGTTAAGGTATTTCTCTCAATTATAGTTTTGCTTGTGCTGATGTCCGGATGCTTACAGAGCCAGTCAGTCAAAGGAACAGTAACGGTAAAAGACCTCATTGGAAGAGAAGTCAAAGTTCCCAGCAACGTTGAGCGAATAGTCGCAGCTGGTCCCGGTGCTTTGAGAATCATCGTATATCTAAACGCCAGTGACAAAATCGTTGGAGTTGAGGATTTCGAAAAACTTCACAAATACGGCAGACCGTACATCCTGGCGCATCCAGAACTTAAAGAGCTTCCCAGTATTGGGCCCGGGGGTCCAGGAAAGCTTCCTAACTTAGAAGCGTTGGTTAATTTAAAGCCAGATGTAATTTTCATGACCTATGTAGATGCCAAGACAGCTCAGGATATCCAAGAAAAAACGGGAATACCCGTTGTTGTACTCAGCTACGGGCAACTGACGGCATTTGAGGATGAAGAGCTCTTTAAATCTTTAGAACTCGCAGGTAAAATCCTTGGAAAAGAAAAAAGAGCTCAAGAGGCCATCAACTTCATTAAATCTCTCCAAGAGGACTTATCAAAACGTACAGAAAATACCAAAAGTCCAAGCGTTTACGTTGGAGGCTTGGGGTATAAGGGAGCGCATGGAATTGAAAGTACCAGAGCCAAATACCCGCCTTTTGTGGTGCTTCATGCCAAAAACGTTGTCGACGAGCTCGGAGAGGGGCACAAATTCATTGACAAGGAGAAGCTCTTAGAGTGGGATCCAGAGTACATTTTCATTGACGAAGGTGGATTAAGTCTAGTCCTCGACGACTACAAGAAAAATCCGAAGTTTTATGAGTCGCTAAAGGCTGTGAAAAATGAAAACGTTTATGGAGTCCTACCATACAACTACTACGCAACCAACATAGGAACTGCCCTTGCAGATGCCTACTTCATCGGAAAAGTCCTTTATCCAGAGAGCTTTAAAGATGTAGATCCCATAAAGATGGCAAACGATATCTATGAATTCTTAGTAGGCAAACCAGTATACGAAACACTTGCTGAACAGTTTGGAGGATTCGGAAGAATCAATTTTTCGACTGGAAGTATAGAACCTTTATCATCTGGTTAGTGAGGTCTTATGGATTACAAGAATTACATTGCAAAAAGGGTCCTTTTTGGAATTGTCCTCTTTCTTCTTTTGCTTGTGGTTAGCTTGTATGCCCTCTCACACGGGGGATATGAGTGTTCAATCCAAGGGGCCTTTATGGCAATGATTGGAAAGGGGGATGAAAAAGCATACCTTGTGATCTGGAACATCAGACTTCCAAGGGTGATTGCAGGAATCCTTGTAGGGGCTTCTTTAGCAGTTTCTGGAGCGGTCATGCAGGGATTACTTAGAAATCCCCTTGCAAGTCCATTTACTATGGGAGTTTCCCATGGAGCTATGTTTGGAGCCTCCTTAGCGATCATCTTGGGAGCTGGATATTTGGAAAGTTCAGGCAGAATAATCCTGAATAATTCATACACCATAGTCCTCTTTGCTTTCTTAGGAGCTATAAGTGCTGCTCTCGTAATTTTATCCCTTGCAAAGCTAAAGAGTCTCAGTCCAGAAGCTATCATACTCGCAGGAGTTGCCATGAGCGCTCTTTTTACAGCATTAACGACCCTTGTCCAGTACTTTGCGGACGAGCTCCAGCTGGCAGCGATGGTCTACTGGAGCTTTGGGGATTTGGGAAGGGCAACATGGAGAGAGAACACAATACTCATGGGTGTATTTATCCTTGTTCTTGGCTATTTCGTTTTAAGATCTTGGGATTTGAACGCCGCAGTCATGGGAGATGAGGTAGCAAAATCTGTAGGAGTTGATGTTGAGAAGGTACGATTAACATCAACCTTCCTTGCCACTCTGGCAACGGCAACGAGTGTAGCTTTTGTGGGAGTTATAGGGTTTGTAGGTCTAATAGCCCCTCACATGATCAGACTTTTGTTTGGAGAGGATTACAGATTTTTGATCCCCTTATCCTGCTTGCTAGGAGCTCTTCTACTCCTCACAGCGGATACACTTGCACGGCTGGCATTTTCACCAATGACTCTTCCTGTGGGCGTTATAACTTCATTTCTTGGTGCCCCAATGTTTATATATCTCCTCATACGGATGGAGGGAGGGCGATGAAAGTTATAAAGGTTGAGAACCTTAAATTTGGATATAACGGCTTAGAGGTCTTAGATGACATATCCTTAGAAATTGAAAGTGGGGAATTCGTGGCAATATTAGGCCCGAATGGTGCTGGAAAGAGTACCTTGCTAAAGTGCATTGCGGGACTACTCAAGTGTGAGGGCATAGAAATCTTCGGGAAACCCCTCGATTACTACTCTCGAGGAGAGCTCGCGAGGATAATAGGATATGTTCCACAGAGCGTAAATCCTGGATTTATGCGGGTTTTTGACATCGTTCTTTTAGGCAGGAGGCCATATATGAGCTTTAACCCCTCGGAAAAGGACATCAGAATCGTTAATGAAATCCTCAAGAAACTCGGTATTCAGCACCTTGCTTTAAAGCCTGCCAACAGGCTTAGTGGAGGAGAGCTACAAAAGGTAAGCATCGCTAGAGCCTTGGCACAAGAGCCAGAGATACTACTCATGGACGAACCAACAAACAATCTTGACCCAAAGAGTCAGCTTGAAGTTATGAAGATAGCTAAAGAATTCGCAAAAGCGGGCAAGGTCTCGATAGCAGTTATGCACGATGTTAATTTAGCTCTACGTTTTGCTGATAGGTTTATTTTCATGAAAAATGGTAGAATAATAGCGGATGGAGGAAGGGAAATTCTGAAGTCCGAAATTTTTGAGAAAGTTTATGGAATCAGAGGGCTTGTCAGCGAACTGTCTGGAGTCCCAGTGTTCGTAGCTAGCTCAGAGAGTTGAAATGTGGAAAAGGCTTTCCATTAGCCTTCCAAAAAGGTAGCTCAGGAAAGCTGCCCCCAATCCGGTGGAGACCATCTCAAACACTTTCTTCCTTATTGAAATTCCCGAGAGTATGGAGATCACGCTTGCAACTATGGCCAAAGCGGTTCCAGCTAAGAGGATTGAGAAAGGTAGAGCCAATAACGAGGAAGAGGCAACAAAATACGGCAATACTGGGAAGGCCACTCCAGTTAGATAAGCCAGGCCAGTATAAAGGGCCGAACGGAGTTCATTTTCATTGCTTTCTTGCACAAGAAGATTTATCATTGCGTTTTCATTGGAAGAGAGCTTTTCCGCAACTTCTTTAGCAACCTCCTCTGGCATACCGCTCTCCAAAAGCCTCTCTATAAGCTCTTCCTTCGCCCTCTCAGGAGAAACTTTGAAAAGCACTTCCATTCTCTGTTTTACACTCTCATTCACCTGCCTCTGAGACCTGACGGATATAAACGCCCCTATCCCCATTGAAAGTGCTCCCGCGACTCCAACTATCAAGCCGCTAATCCCTACTATTTTCGGATTGTGGATGTAAACTGCCGAAAGTCCCGTAACTGCCCCCAAAAGCTCTACGAGACCATCGTTCATTCCAAGGACAAAATCCCTTATGTTTTCTACATGAAAGCGCTTCTTGCTCTCATAGAAAAAGCGCTCATGCTCAAGTTCATCCAAGATTATTTTAGAAATTGCTTCCCTCTCTTCATCGCTAAGCTTGTATTTTGTCAGAAAGCCGAAATACTTTTGAATAGCCGAGTTTTCTCCCATTTCAAGCAGAGAAACAACAGTTCCAGGACCTAAAAGCTTTCTAAGCAGTTTCACGGAAAAGAAACTGAGCCTGCCTATTTTTATTTTCTCAGGTTTTTTGCCCCTTTTGGCCAAAAAGTCGTGCCAGAATTTTGCGTGATTTGATTCCATGTGAGATAACCTTAAAAATTCTTCTTTCAGCTTTGGGTCTTTTTCCCCTCTACTCAAAAAAGCATAGAGAACCGAATCTTTGTATTCGTCCTCGTAAAATTGACTCGCCAGTTTGAGCATTTTCTCCATTTTCACCCACCAAAAATGTAAAAGTTTTAGGGGTTAATAAAATAAGCGGAAATCACTCAGCAGGAGCGTAGTAACATCTCTTCGGGGAAATTATTTTCCCTTCCTTTTTGAGCTTTTTAATGACTTTATCTACTTCTTTCTTATCAATTCCAGCCAATTCTGCTATTTCAGTGCTCTTTAAGGGTCTTCCTGCTTCTTTTAAAACTTTGAAAACTAACTCCTCACTCATAGCTACCACCCCTAAAATTTGCATTAAAAGATTAGAGCTTCGAACTTATAAAGTTTTCAGTTCAAAACAAAAGAGGGCTGTTTCGTAGATAGTTGAAAGCGTTAAGTTTGGGTGGTTTGTATCATCAAAAAGTTTATAAACTTCTAAAGCCATATGTATGGCGGTGGATGTATGTGGGGAAGATGACTATAGTGATTGATGATGATTTAGAAGAAGAATTCAGAAGACTTGTTGCCCTAAAATACGGGACACGAAAGGGGGTTCTTGGAGCGGCAATAAGCGAGGCCATAAAAACGTGGATCAGAAAAACCAAAAAGGAGCTAGAAAATGCCGAGTGAAACAATCAAACTCACTGCAAAATTCAAACTCAAGGAGATACCTAATGGGTTAGATGTTCTCTTCTCCACCTATCGGGAGATTGTGAACTACCTCATCGGTTATGCTTTCGAGAACAACGTTACTAGCTTTTACAAGCTTAAAAAGGAAACGTACAAAAGCCTCCGCAAGGAGTATCCAGATTTACCAAGCCACTACCACTACACGGCCACCCAAATGGCCACAATGATTTACAAGAGCTACCGCAAGAGGAGAAAGAAAGGCAAAGCCAAGGGAAAGCCAGTTTTCAAGAAGGACGCCATAATGCTCGACGATCATCTTTTCAAGCTTGACCTTAAGGCTGGAGTAATTAAGCTCTCCACTCCAATGGGGAAGATCAAACTAGAGTTCTACCCAGCCAAATATCACGAGAAGTTTGGGGACTGGAAAATCGGCCAAGCTTGGTTGGTGAGGACTCAAAAGGGTGTCTTCATTAACGTAGTCTTCTCCAGAGAGGTTGAAGTGAGAGAGCCTGANNCCTTNNNCGGCGTGGACTTGAACGAGAACAACGTTACGCTGAGCCTTCCAAACGGCGAATTCGTCCAGATTATTACACACGAGAAGGATATTAGGNCTGGCTACTTCGTAAAGCGGAGAAAAATACAGAAAAAACTTAGAACTGGAAAGAAGAGGGAAGAGCTTCTCGAAAAGTATGGGAGAAGGGAGAGGAACAGGCTGAACGATTTGTATCACAAGTTGGCTAACAAAATAGTTGAATTAGCTGAAAAATACGGTGGTATTGCTCTGGAGGACTTAACGGAAATCAGGGATTCGATAAGGTATTCGGCTGAGATGAATGGTCGTTTGCACCGCTGGAGTTTTAGAAAACTCCAGAGCATAATCGAATACAAGGCTAAGTTGAAGGGTGTTAGGGTTGTTTTCGTTAATCCTGCATACACTTCCTCCCTGTGCCCGGTGTGTGGGGGGAAATTAAGCCCGAAGGGGCACAGGGTTTTGAAGTGTTCGAATTGTGGTTTTGAGGCCGATAGGGATGTTATTGGGAGTTGGAATATTTCACTTAGAGCCTTGAAGATGTGGGGAGTTTCCGTTCCCCCCGAAAGCCAGCCAATGAAGATGGGAGGCTGGAAGGTTATCCGCTACGATAGTTTTATGTGTTTTAAAAGTGGCGGATAACCAGAACGGTGAGCTTTTAAATACTTTTTCCAACTTTCTTCCATGCCTTCATGGAAAGATGGGAAACTTGGACTGCCGGTTAGGGAAGCAATTAAAATCTTCCCCGAGCTTGAAAAATACCTTGATGAAAAGGGCAGATTAGATTTATCAAACAGAAGGGCGAGAATATTATATAACAAAGCGATTGCAAAGGCAGTTTTTGGCATTGAAGTTGAATATCACCCCAGAGGGCTTATCACAACTCCTATTTCCCGTTTCATTTTCCTAAAGACTTTCCTAAGGGGTGGAGAAAAAGTTCTGGAGATAGGGACTGGACATTCTGCCTTAATGGCTATTATGGCGGATAAATTGTTTAACTGCGAGGTATGGGCAACTGAAGTAGATGATGAGTTTTTTGAGTACGCTAGGAGAAATATCGAGCAAAATAAATCCAAAGTAAACCTGATAAAGAGCAATGGGGAAATTATTGAGGGTTTGATACCAAAAGGAGAAAAATTTGATGTGATATTCTCTGCACCTCCATATTACGAAAAACCCACAAAAGGTGTTCTTACGGAGAGGGAGGGCGTTGGTGGGGGTAAATATGGAGAAGCTTTTTCTATAAAAATTCTTAAAGAAGGATGGCAATATTTAGAGGAAAACGGGAAGGTTGCGCTTTTTCTCCCTGATAAACAGAGTTTGTTGAGGAGTATAATTTTAGAAGGAGAGCGCATTGGTTATTTTGTTCAGGATATACGATTTAAAGTGGGGACTAGATATAGACACTCGCTGATATTCTTTAAACGATAAGCTTATATTGAAGGATTTTAGAATTCATACGGCAGATGAAGAGAAAGCACCTCCACTGAGATGCTCAATGAAGATACGCCCACGGTCTGATGCCAAAAATAAAAAGATTTCATTTCATCTCTTCCACGTATAGGAACAAGCACTTTAGATATTCAGTATCTTTTGAAGCCATTAGTATTGGGTGATCTGGTGCCTGAGTTCTGTAGGGTTCAATGAGCTTTAAGAACTTCCCTGCTTTTGCCGCAGCTGCTATTATCATATCCTTAAACATCTGCATATCAACATGCTGGGAGCATGAAGCTGTGACTAATATACCTCCGTCTTTAACGAGCTTTAATCCTTGATAATTTACGTTGAAGTATGCTCTGAGACCTCTTTTAAGATCTTTCTCATGCTGAACAAACGCAGGAGGGTCTAGAACTACAATGTCGAATTTTTCCCCTTTTTTCTGCAGTTTTTCCATAACTCCAAACGCTGATCCAACAATAAACTCCATCTTATCTTCAACACCGTTAAGCTTGGCGTTTTCTTTTGCTTGTTCTATTGCTGATGGAGACTTATCAACTGCAATAACCTTCTCCGCTCCTGCAACTGCAGCATGAATTGCAAAACCTCCTGTGTATGTGAACACATCAAGCACCTTCTCTCCGCCTTTGATGTACTTTTCTAGGGCAATTCTATTCTCCCTTTGATCCAAAAAGAATCCGGTTTTTTGGCCCCTCATATCCACGATGAACTTAGCTTTTCCTTCCTCGATAATCGTGCGGTATTTTTCTTTTCCAAGCAAGACTCGCTCTATCTCCGGTAAACCTTCTCTTCTTCTTGACCTTCCGGTATTTTTCTCAAAAACCGTTTCGATTTCGGGTTCTACTTCAAGGATCGCTTCTGCAACATCAAGCTTAAACCGCTCCATTCCAGCGCTTGAAATCTGAAGAGATGCTATATCGTTAAATCTATCCACGATCAAACCTGGCAGGTAGTCTGCTTCTCCGTAAACCATCCTATATGCCTTGTCATATCCTAAAACTTTTTTTCTGTATTCGTTTGCCTTTCTTATGCGCTCCTTGAACAATTCTTTGTTTATCTCTACATCTCTATCCTTTGTAATTAGTCGAACCATTATATTTGAGTTTGGATTGACAAATCCTTTTCCTAAGAATTTCCCTCCTCTAGAATAAACCTCCACTATATCCCCCGGTTTAATCTCGCCTTCTGTTCTTATCACACCTTTTTTAAAAACAATCATTGCCCCCTTTTCAATTGCCCTGTAGGCTTGAGCATCAACATACACTTTACTCATTTTTCTCACCCTTCCAAAGTTAAGGCGATAGGTATTTAACCATTGACCCCTATATATTCTATTGGGTGAGTTCTATGAACTTAGAAGTAATAAAAGAGTTTCTGGATGCAATTGGGGCAGACTATACAGAAGTGGATGGAGAAATACATTTGGCTCCAGAGGTTTTTTATGAAGTTTGGAAGTATATAGGGCAACCCGACATTAAAACGTATGTGATAGAAGACGAAGTTGTTGAACCAGGTTCATACGATCCTCCAGAGATGAAATACACTGATGTTAGGAGGATTAAAATCAAGAAAGCATATTTTGAGACACTTGAAGGAGTTAAAGTTGTTACTGATTACAATGAATTCCAGAAGATATTAAAGGAGAAGAAGGAAGAACTTTAGTTCTTTTAACTTTTTTTCTAGTTTAACTTATCATTATCTTAAGCATTAAAACGCCCATACAGATCGTCCGCTTTATTTTAAAAATAGTGGCACTGATGCCTATTATTGTGGCTGTTAAAAGGACCATTAATCCAAGTAGTCCGTCGAAGTAAAGAGATGCGGCTATTATAAAAAGTAGCACCCCCCAATTTAGTGTTGTGTAGTTGATTTTTGATGTTGCTATTCCAAGCATCTTTGAGAGCCTTACACCGTAGAGATTGGCAATATTGCTGGTTATTATAGTTACAAGCAACAAGATTAATAGCTCTTCAGAGCTTAGAGGGTGGTAAATGTCTTTAATTAAAACTAAGATACCGTTTCTGGTTTTTCCAGTTGCGTAAAAATTTATGAGACTGAAAATGAAATTTGATGTGTTGACTGAGAATGCTATTGTTAAAAATGTACGTTCATCTTTTGAGAGAAAACTCCCTAAGAGCGCAGCTTGAGATGACGTAAAGGTTGGTAAAAGCGAAGCTAACATTCCAAAAAATGTCCCAATAAATGAGAATTTTAAAAACTTCTTTTTTGGCATCTGAATTTTTGAGTCCCCTATCTCAATCTTTTGGCTATTATTCAGGGAAAATAATATTGCAGGAACTCCAAATAGTCCAACAAAAACATGAAAATATGGCTCTCTAAGAGGGAGCCTATCAACAACAAGCCCAAATATTCCAGAAAGGATAAAAATTAGGAGGGCATATATCCGTTTCACACCTTTTTCTGTGATTATGAGAAAGAAGGCTAGTAAAAACACAGCAACCTTCCCAAGAAAAGTTGTGTAATGTTTTGCCAATAAAACGTAAGGGAATGCTAGAAGAACAGAGAATATTGCAGCTAAAAGACTCGCTTTTAAAGATATGTTTATAACTTCAAGACCTCGGCCTTGAAGAGCAAGTTTGTGGGCTGGAAGGACACTTATTGCTGTCTCTTCTTCTGGAATGCCAAAGAATGTTGCTGGAAACGCATCCAAGAACGTGTGCGTTAACCCCATTGAATAAAGGAGCACCACATACGAAAAGCCTCCTGGAGAGGTTAGAAAACTTCCAACAATAGAAGCTAGGGTGTTAACATGCAAAGCCGGTGTAATGCCTGTTATTGTACCAAATAAAATACCTAACATGGCCCATCTAAGCATACGTCATCCCTTGAGGGTATTTCAAAAGCAGGTGCGCCTCGATATGTAGTATAGAAACCAAAAGCTGTAAGTGTTTCATTGGCTTCGGGATGGACTCCCAGAGATTTGGGTAACTTAACTAGTATCCAGCAGTTTTCGTTGGTAACGTTAGCGAGCCCAAATCCGTTTTTGTATCTTTTTACCGATGTAACTTTTCCCTGTATTTTTAGTGGAATGCCAGAGATTGGATTACAGATTGAATTTGGGAGCTCTTCCCTCGGGGTTTTAACAATACATCTAATGCAATATAGGGAATTCTTCCTTCTTATGCTGTAGAACTCTATTATATCTCCAAAGTCAGCCGAGAATCCATACAGTTTTAGTTCTGTACAGTTTAGGCTTAAGGCAATACCATCTTTTGTGACCTGGCATACCCCGTATGCTATCTCCCCAATTGTCTCTTTTCCAACAGGCACAGTCTTTGCCTTTCCGATGACTTTTACATCGCTGGGAGAGTTAGCATAGATAGTGAGTGTGGAGTAAAGCTTTGCAATTCCCGTTATCTCAACTTCATCGCCAAGTTCCAGCTTGGTTTTGTAGGGGAGGTATGCGTTAATTTCCTCGCTTCCGTTCCATATTGTTATCGGAGTTATATTTCGAATTACAACTCCTTTAATTCTAAAGGGCATGCCATTTACGGGTGTTTTCAAAAGCCCCTTAGGAATGTAATCAACAACATGGAATCTGTCTCCATAAAAAAGCCCATAAACCTTGACCTTTTCTCCTTTGGTGACATTTAAGCACTTGCTTAGTTTGATTCTCTGAGGTGTTAAAAGATAACACGAGGAATCTTTCCAGAATGCCCCTTCAAGCGACTCTAAGTTCAAGGTGTTTTTGGAAGCTTCTTCTATTTTTAGGGCTTCTACAGTGCGTTTTGATTCATCAAGAAGTTTACCTATAACTTTGTAACTTTTGTCCATTTTCAGAGTCTCGTATAGGATTATCGTGTTGTTTCCATCGTATAGAATGCTAAAGCCCTTTTGTGAATAAACACAGATACCTGTAAAGTTTACTAGACTGCCTTTCTCTGCTTTTTCTAACGATACTGGGTCACTGACCTTTGCCCCTATTAGGTAAAGTAACAAAATAGAGAGAGTAGATGCTACTATTAAAACTATTTCAAGTTCTTTTGCTTTAATCATGATTTATAGTAATAAGGGTGAGTTAAAAATTTTATGGATAATGGACATTCAAATGGTGCCTACAAATTTTGATTCTGCAGTACAATTCCACTTTCTGTTATCTCGTAGGGAATCCAAGAAAGGACATGACGCGTTCTTCTCATTCCGTAGACTCTTAAATATCTTCTCAAAGTTTTTTCTTCCTCAAATAACTTCATCTCTATGATTCCATCCACTATTGCCTTGATTATTGTTTCAACGTGGGGTTCTTCTACTCCTGAATTCATTTCTAGTATCCACACTTGCTTGTTTTTATGGGCGAATGCTTTTAGATCCTCCAAGAACTTATATATCTGCTTCTCTTCGGTTTCAAAGAACAGGGGAGTTAGAGATGAAACTGCCCCAATTATTAGAGGATTATCAACATGGGGATTGTTTAAAATTATCTTGGTTGTCAAATCCTTTATAACATCTATTACTTGAGAGGTGTCCCTAATATCTGGTATTACCTCTTCCGTAAATGAGAATTTTGGTCCCCCACGCAGTCTTTGGGTGTATGCGTCGAGGATATGGAGCTTGTCATTTAAATATCCCATCAATCCCCATCCAAAGTCAAGCGCATTGCTTATGAATTCGTATCTGGAAACATCAACGAGAAGCCCTATAACATTAGCTCCACCAATCAGCTGATTATACATAAACTGGGTTATAAAAGTAGTTTTACCTGATTTTGGGTCTCCAATTAACAAAACAACGCTACCCTTTGGTATTCCCCCCATTAATAGGGGGTCGATTATGCCGGTAGGAACTCGTTCTACTCTTTCTTCTATTTCTCCTTGAGGGAAAAAACCTAACTCTAGATTCAACGTGGCCCCTCCTTTTCAATAAATTTCACCACTAGGATATACGACAACTCCACGATCAGTTATCTCAAAAGGATACTTTCTCATAGAGTGCTTAGTTCCTCTCATTTTTCTGATTAGAAGATAACGTTTAAGCTCTATATTTTTTTCTTGGAGGTCGAGAATAACAACACCTCTTGAGATATACTCTTCTATTCCATACCTGCTTATTCTTCCAGCTTTTGGATCTGGTGCCTCTGTAGTGAGGAGCGTTGTGACGCCCATTTCGAGAAGAATTGTGTTTAACTTTAGAAGAACTCCCCTAATGTCTCCCTCGTTCTGAAGTCTGAAGGCTATGGAAGGAATAGAATCGATAGCAAGTCTCTTCGCGTTTATTGCCTTAACAACCCGATATATGTACCTCAAAAAGTTATCCACATTAATTCTATCTTCCAAAACGAATCTCTCTTCGGAAGGTATTCCAGAAATTGCGCTAACACCATCCACAATTGCTATTAGTCCTTCCTTTTCGTATTTTTTAAAGTTCCATCCAAACTGTGCCATTTCTCTCCTGATATCCTTTGCTCTCTCTTCTAAAGTTACCAAAACTCCCGGCTCCCCATGTTCTTCTGCGCCTTTGTATATATATTGAGCTACAAAAGTAGTTTTTCCGGTTCCGGTGCTACCTGTGATAAGGACTGTTGATTCCTCGGGGAACCCCCCTCCAATTAGATCATCAAATCCCGGGATTCCACTCTTTACCCTTCTCTTGGAAAAATCATCTACCATAATGAATCACCCTTTATTAGCATACTTCACACTCTCTATTCGTCTATTAAAGTTACCACCCTTTAAAATATAAGGTTTTTGGATATTCATGTCCGACTATGCTTGTGACGTTGTAAAATTTCTAACAAGTTGATAAACCTTTACGATGATTTACCAACAAAAGAGTTTTATTGTGAAATGGGCAGTATTCTAAAAGGTGAGCCAATGTTAGATCCATTTGGGAGACGAGCCCAAGAGTTGTTGAATGAATTTGATACCATTAACGAGCTACTTGAGATTATTCCCAACTATCTGGACATGGAACTGGCTCTAGAAAGGGTTAGGTGGGTGAATACCGGTAGAATCCCAGATTATCTGCTGACTTTGAATGATTGGAAGGATTTGATAAGCTTTTATGCTCTTTTAGGCGCTTTGGCATTTTCTCCCTATGGGGTGGAGATGGAACTGGTTAAAGAGGCGAACTTAAAGATATATCTGAGGAAGATAGCATTATCAGAGAACTTTGAGGAGCTCGCACTTCCCTTAGAAAAACCATCAGAAAATGAAATTCCAAAGAGGGATAAGACAATAATTGAGAAGACCCTCCATGAAGAATTGCCCCCCGAAGAAAAGGATAAAATAATCCTCAAGTACAAAATACCTCTAAAAGAATTTCTTTCCTTAAATGAAGGGTCTCTTAAAGATTTTTACATAAGAAACGGGTATGTGTATTTAAATAAAGCGCAAGTGATTGAGCTGTGGAAGAAGAGCTTTGAGAAAAACCTTGAAAAAGCTGTTAACATTCTTTATGATATTAGAGAAGAGTTGCCTCACTAT